>CAZGJW010000263.1:0-1537 GCA_964525675.1 uncultured Spirochaetota bacterium | reverse complement strand
TTATTTATCTGATCAGGGAAGTATTTAAAAATGTCCTCCAACCGTAATCATGAGCGCCGGCTTTTTTCCGATGAAGCAGCAGACGCTATGAGAAGAGCAATAGAAGCAGCCGGGGGAAATGAGGTTCTTTTTTTCGGCTGGATTCGTGAAAACGACGAGGTCGACCGCATTGAGGTAATCGCCCGTGGAAACGACGTGAGTGTCGCTGTTCCCCTTGACAGAAGTTTTCTCCCCGATGTCGTAATACATAATCACCCGAATGACGAACTATCTCCTTCGAACCAGGATGTGCGTATGTCCTCACTCATCGCAAACCGGGGCGTGGGTTTTTTTATAGTGGACAATCAGGCGACCAGGGTTTATGTCGTTATCGAACCGGTGCCCAGGCGTAAAATTGTTTTACTTGACGTTGAAAAGCTGAAAAAAATCATCTCCTCTGACGGTCCTTTCAGCGCGCTGTTTCCCCATTTTGAAGAACGGCACGGGCAGATGCAGATGGTTGAGCATGTGTCAGGCGCGTTCAATAATGACGGGCATGTGCTTATCGAGGCGGGCACGGGTATCGGCAAGTCGCTCGCCTATCTCATCCCGTCTGCCGGCTGGGCTCTGAATAACAATGAAAAAGTGGTGATTTCGACTAACACGATAAATCTTCAGGAACAGCTCCTCTACAAAGACATACCGGATCTCAAGAGGGCTTCCGGGTTGGATTTCAAGTATACCCTTATGAAGGGCAGGGGAAATTACATCTGTCTCAACAGGCTCAATGAGGCAAAGCAGGACCTTTTCGCTCTTATCGATGATGATGAGGTAGAGCAGTTCAATGCCATAGAGGGATGGCTTGAAACAACCGATGATGTAAGCCTGTCAAATCTACCCTTTATGCCCAAACCCTCTCTGTGGGAAAAGATCAACTCCCAGCCGGGAACGTGTCTCGGGGGGACGTGCGCATTTTTCAGTGAATGTTACGTCAACAGGGCGAGGCGTCATGCTGCTGAAGCGCATATCATCGTAACGAACCATCACTATCTGCTCGCAGATGCCCAGTCTAATAGCTCGGGTGCCGCACTCCTTCCTCCATACAAAAGGGTAATCTTCGATGAAGCGCACAATCTCGAATCATCCGCCACATCTTTTTTTACAAAAACAATAACGCTTGCCGCTGTTCTGCGCATTCTGAACGGTCTGTATACAGGGGCCCGGAAAAAAAAAGGGTACCTGGTATATCTAATGAACAGGAACATGAGCGGTCTTGATAGGCGGGTGAAACCCGCAATGGATTTCGTCAAGCAGGCGAGGTCCGCTGCATTTGAGCTGTTCAGCGGGGTCGATGAGTTCATAGCTGCCCTGAATACAGCAAACGAAGACAGCGCAGTTTCAGTGTTCGAGGTTACCGACGAACTGAGAAACCATGCGATGTGGGATTCGTATGTACTGAAAAGGATCGATATCTTTTATAAAAGCTGTTCCCAGCTCGTAAACGGCCTGCTCGATATCCGCGCGCATCTTGCAAAGGGTGGAAATGAGCGGTATGTAC
>CAZGJW010000262.1:0-1546 GCA_964525675.1 uncultured Spirochaetota bacterium | reverse complement strand
CGCATGAAATTCAGGGAATCCTCACTCTTCCAGGGCCTCGGTCCTACCGCCCTCCCCACAATATCACCGTTCGGATCGATTATATACGTTGTTGGGATGCCCGAAACAGCATAATTCTGGGCGATTGCGCCGCTCGAATCTAAAAAAACGGGAAAATCGATCCCATATTTCTTCATAAAGCTTTTAACCTTTTTTTCGTCTTCCTGTATATCCACAGCCATGACCATAAAATCCTCACCCTGAAGTTTATTGTACATTGCATCAATATCCTTGACTTCAGAACGGCAGGGCCCGCACCAGGTTGCCCAAAAATTTAGAAATACTACCTTGCCTTTGAAATCACTCAGCTTCACCGCATCACCGCCAAGAGAGTTTACTGTAAAATCTATCGACTGGAGGGGCCCCGACGGTTTGACGATTCCGAGCTTTTGAAAATAATCATCATTTTTTGCAAGGAGGTATCCCTCTTTGAGGTACCCCTCACCTCCCTTGACTTCAGTGCTCTCTTCTCCCAGGGCGGAAACAAGAGTAAACAGAGAGAACAGGAGAATAAATAGTATTGTTTTTTTATATTGAACCATGCACACATCCTTATATTAAAATTATCTTATATACTGAAAATATGTTCATTTCCCCTCGATGTCCATCAATATTTGTTCCTCCTTCCCTAACAATGCGTCGGCGTCTGTATACTCCTCTTCCGAAATAAACTCAGATACCAGTCTGTACCCGACGTAGTATCCCGCCCGCAGCGGCAACCCTCCTGAAGCTGCGCTGAAAAGCTGCTCTCTGTGCAGCTTGTTGCATTGCAGTTTCTCGCGTATGGTTTGGTAGCTTTCCCTTGCGTCTGCAAACGCCTGTTCAGTCAAAAAAAAATATTCATGTTCCTTTCTTCCCGGGAACGCGATTTTAGAAAAATGAACACAGATTCCCTCACGAATAAGTTGTACGGCCAGAGGCCCTGAAATAGAGCCACGTACTTTATTCTGGATGTAATGGAAGTACTCATGGGCCAATAAAATATCGTAGTTTTTAAAATCATGAAACCGCTCAAGTCCGACGCATATCACGAACCTGCCCTTATACCACAGTACGAATGCGTCGGGACTGAAAAATCCGATCAGAATATACACATTGCAGCTGTCTTGATCATAATATATACGTTTACAGTGCAGCAGGATTTCCCGGGTTCTCCCCTCTATGTCGTATATCTTCAGCAGATTCTCGACATCAGCGTAATCTTCCTTTTTTATCATTCCGGCACGCTCTCGAATATTTCGCGCAGTATAGCCCTGGTATGTATGCCACAGGTAGGACAGGAAATCAGGATGTTTGTCATAGTAGTAACGCCTGAACGCACCCCATGTATCTTTTTCCAGATTTATAATTCTGAGAAAAACAAAAAAATCTCTGTACAGGCAATAAATCTTCACGCCGTATCTTCCTCGCGTACCTGTTCCTGGTGGAAGTCCTGGTGAAAGAGCTTTCCCTGAAAACTCCGCCTCTGTTCAAACCGCTCAATAATCCTCCGGATCGCAGCCTGTTT
>CAZGJW010000261.1:0-1548 GCA_964525675.1 uncultured Spirochaetota bacterium | reverse complement strand
ATTACTATATTTTCAGCATCCTCACTGAACAGGTTGTTGTTCTGATCCCGTTCCCAGTTGTTAGCGGTTAGAAGGGTAACGGAGCCACGATAGAGGTTCTCGAAATATCCATACACCACCATTGAGTGATGCATCCTGCTGCTGATGTAACCGATGATTATGGGGCTGTTCGCACGTATACTCTGCTCTATCCTCACAAGCTCTTTTTCAAGCGCCTCTTTGCTCTGATCCTTCTCAATATCGATTCTGCCTGAGAGATAGTTTGCAAATACAATGTCATTCTGAATAAAATCCATCTCTCGAATCAGGTTCATATCATCTTCACGGAGATCGTATGCGCACGCATAGGGTGCAGGCAGTATTTCAGGATGATTGAGATAGTAGATCTCTCCACCCGAAAATCCGTAGCATCTCCCGATGCTTCCCTTGTACATGCGATACATAACTGTAAGGAGAAGAACCTTCCGGTCGGATTCCATATACCCGAATCGATATTGCGCCCAGTCCAGAATTGTATCGGATACGAAATCGATCTTATTTTCAAAAACACCGTCATTGGCAAAGTTGAAATTATTTTTTCCCCATACGAAATGTGTAAAAGCAACGGTATATGCACGGCGGAAGTTCCCGTATTTTGTCTGCAGGACCGCCTGTAATCTGTACACCCCCTCCCCTCTGTACGGAATCCCCCTGAATACGACTTCATTTTTCGGCACTAACGAAATATCGGTTTCTCCGTCATCGTCAAAATCAATATTAATACGGTCAACAACCCCATCAGGGTCTTTGAGCTCGAACTCAAGAACAGGAGGTGTTCCGCTGTGACATGATATATCGAGATGTATTTTGCTGTTTTGCTGATTGAGTAACTCTTCGTCCGTATCCTCCGGCAGGATTTTACCCGGTTTTGTTTCCTGGGAAAAGAGAGGCAGCGGCAGGATGAGCGCTGCCGCCAGTAATAAGAATAGGGTGCATTTTTTCAAGACTGAAGGATACATGTTCTCATGGTATATACGTCTGTATGCAGGATGACCGGCATATCGGCGGGGACGTTCACCTCCTCCACCGCTGATCAACGAACCAAAATAACAATTCAACCGTCTGATGGATCCTCCTCCTCAATATGACGGTGGAAATTGATATCAGGATTTTTCCCCTCGGTGGCGGCCTGTAAGTACTGCAGCGCAATCCGTTTTGGAATCACCCGTATCACGCCTTCACTGAAGTACAGAAATCCGTAGATCTGCCGGTATAAAGCCCTTTCACAGGTGGCACCGTCTTCCACAAAATAGGCCTCGTTGATCAATTTCTTCGTCTTCGGGTCCCGTGTGCACGCAATATACACGTCTCTGTTTGTAATAAGATCCGTATACCGATCGGCCTTTTTCCCCCGCAGGTATTCAGGCCGCTTAGACGCGCTGTTTCTCCGCAGCATAATGATTATTAACACTAAAGCAACAACTACAATTGCAGCAATAATCACAACTCCAATCCTTTCTTTCAGATTCGGTATTTGATACCTGATTCGGCATTTAATACGCGCTCTAA
>CAZGJW010000260.1:0-1573 GCA_964525675.1 uncultured Spirochaetota bacterium | reverse complement strand
CCATCGAATTCAATTTCATCTCCAGTATACTTTCCGAAGACGATTTTGTCACCTTTTTTTATGAGGTCTTTCAGCTCTTCATCTGTTCCAATCGCAACGACAGTACCCTTCTGTGGCTTCTCCCTGGCCGTATCGGGAATAATGATTCCTCCGGGAGTCTTTTCGTCTTCCGACTTGTCTGGCTGTACCAAAACCTTATCATCGATGACCTTTAATTTCATACAGTCCCTCCTATCTATTTAAATAAATTATATGCTATTCATGATTCCTGAATCATGTCAGTTGTAATTTCTCAAAAGCTTGTCGATCTCGGCCTTGTTGAATCCGATAATTGGTCTGTTATTTATAAGAATAACGGGGACGGAAGTTGAGCCGGTTCGCCGTTGAACATCCATTGCCGCCTTCTGATCCCTTGAAATATCCACATCCCTGAACTTGAAACCCTTGTCCCGTAAGTAGGACTTTACTTTTCTGCACCACCCGCAGCTTGGTGTCGAAAAAACAATTATTCTCGGTACGCTCTTTGTTTCCACCTGATTGTATCTCCGTTTATATTGTATCAAAGCACCAGATTTATAAGATTTTACGCATAATTAAGGTAATAAAGAGAACCTTAAAAGTAAACTAAAAAAGTGCGGGTTCATCGTATCAAATTGATAGAATAGCAGGCGCTCAGGATTTTTCGGGAAATGCCGATATATTTGACATAATGCCCTAAGGATTGTTGCGCACCGAAGCGGCGCTATGATTCACTGTTGAGAGAGGAGAATTATGAGTATGGATATTGATGAGAATAAGGGCGGCTCGAAGTCTGGCCCGTCCAGGGGAAGGCTACTGATTCTGGCGGTCATTGTTCTTCTGATACTGGGCCTTGGGCTTTCAGGTTTTATGTTTCGATACAAGACAACCGTTTTTAGCGATTCTGTTCTGCTGATCGACCGCTGGCTGGGTGATGTGGTCGTTTTATACAGCGACGGTACGTTCAAACGTGTTGAGAATAGCTCTGAATTACGAGGCCCTGCTCTGCCGTCCCAGAATGTCTACCGCGATGATGAAGCTGCGGCAGAAGCCGGTATCAAATGGAGAGATGGCCGTGTGTTCCTTCATTTAAAGGTAAAACCGCTTTCGAGTATGCTGAAAAAGGCTCAGCGGGACAGGAAATCAAAAATTCATATAAGCCTGATTGATCGGGACGGTTTCGTAATCCAGTCGTTTGAAGTCCCTGTATACAAAATGGCACCTGTAAGAGATGAAGAAAACACGATTACATCCCTTGAATATCGAATATATATGCCCCTATCCCGTGAAGAGTTCAGGGCTATACATGGTTGGAAAGTATACTACCGCCAGTGAGTAGCATCATCTGTATGCAAAGTTTTCGGATTGATACCAGTACAACTAACCGCTGTCCTTCATAATGAATACACGTGATTTCCATCCCAGGCCCTGGTACTTGCGCAAAACCCTGCTTTTTATGCCGTCCGTTGGAAACGGCGCTGTTTATTATGCGAAAACCAGGTTTATACCAGCATCGGTATACTTCGTTCCTCTTCAGGAAGGTTGTGGCGAGGTC
>CAZGJW010000259.1:0-1603 GCA_964525675.1 uncultured Spirochaetota bacterium | reverse complement strand
CAGTGTATCCGTTCCGGGATGAAACCGATGCTCTTTGACGGCATTCAAAAAGTGCTTGACGGGGTTACTTCTCTTGAGGAAGTCGTGAGGGTTATACGGGAATGATTTACGAGTACAGGGCGCTGACACAGAGCGGCAAGAATATACGGGGCATCATTGACGCTGCTGCGCTTGAAGGCGCCCGTGAGAAGCTGAAGAGCAGGGGGCTTTTTATCCAGGAATTGACCGAGATGAAGCGGGGGGGATCGGCGCTTTTTCGGTCTTTTTCCTTTACGAGGCGCAAAACGAAGGCAGCGCAGATCACACGCCAGCTCTCCTTTCTTCTGAGCGCACATATGCCGGTTATCAATGCGCTTGACGGTGTTATCGAGCAGATAGACGATGAAGAACTGAAGAAAATCATGATCGAGATACGGGAGAAACTTAAAGAAGGCAAAAGTCTTTCACAGGCCTTTTCGGAGTATCCCGACTATTTCAGCAGGATGTATGTGAGCTCTCTCCATGCAGGTGAAGTATCGGGAACACTCGGCACTGTATTTGCCCGCCTGTCAGACATGCACGAGAAAAATCAGGCTCTTATTTCCAAGCTCAGATCCTCGCTCACCTATCCGGTCCTTTTACTCGTATTTGCGTGTATCATTATCATTTTTCTCATTTCCTTCATTGTGCCGACCTTCGCCCGGTTGTTCGAGGAGTTCGGGCAGGTGCTGCCGCTTCCAACCAGGATCCTCATCGGTATTTCAGGCCTGTTAAAGACATCATGGTGGATTCTTCTCATCATAATCGGGGCTGGGGTTCTGGTGCTGCATCGATTGTACAGGCGTGAAAGTGTAAAGCTGTATTTCGACCACCTCGTTTTGAAGCTTCCTGTCGTAAAAAGAGTCCTCACGGATACATTCAAGATCAGATTTGCCTACACGATGAGCCTCATGCTTTCAAACGGAATTGGAATCATCGAAGCGCTCCAGAACACTATGGGTGTGTTCAAAAACAGGGTCTTCTCAGGCCTCCTTGACAGGGCGGTCGAACTTATAAAAAAGGGTGAGCGGCTTTCCAGGGCGTTGTCCCACAGCGAGCTGTTCAATGCAGCACTGCTCGGCATGATACATGCCGGAGAAATGAGCGACAGCGTGCCGGAAGTGCTCGAAAGTATTGCCCACAACATCGAGGTCGAGCTCGGTGAACGTATCACCACTCTCACAACTCTTGCCGAGCCGGTGCTCATCATGATTATCGGCTCCATTGTCGCGTTTACCGTGCTCTCGATAATGTTGCCGATCTTTCAGATAAATCAGATGTTCGGCTGATTTTTTGCCCCGTTCTTTTTCATACATAAGCCCCAAAACCAACACAGGAGAGAGAGATGAACATAGACTTCATAAAGATGCACGGCACCGGAAATGATTACATCTATCTTGACCTTGTCAAAAAAAAATACAACGTCGATATAAGCAAGCTCGCACAGGAAATGTCTCCCCGGCACTACGGGGTTGGTGCGGACGGGCTGATTCTGGTTATGGAAAGCACACGCTGCGACTTTCGTATGAGGATGTTCAATGCAGACGGGAGCGAGGCCGAGATGTGCGGAAACGGTATCCGGTGT
>CAZGJW010000258.1:0-1607 GCA_964525675.1 uncultured Spirochaetota bacterium | reverse complement strand
TACTCATAATTCATTAATATGAATTAAATTATCTATACGTGCGTCAGAACTGATTCATATTAATTATTTACAATTTATTCAATTTGTCAAGAGGCTGAATCTATATCGTTACATTTACAGTGTCGCACATCCCACCAAATAAGTGAATAAGTGAACAACCGGAAATATTACTTCTTCATCCCATATCCCAGAGGATCGATTTCGTTTCTTTTCATGTCTATATCTGCCAGGTTCGGATCGTAATGCCGGATTCTTTGATTTTCTGTTCGGATGCCCCACCATGCAGCCATAGCCAGGGCAAGCACAAGGTCATCGTGATCCTTTTCTCTCCAGGCCTCAAGCTTCACATTGGCTGTTCTCTCGCTGACCTTCACCCGAAAGTTCAGTATCTCGTTCTTAAGGATGTCAGCGTGTTCAATCTCTGATGCGATCTTTAGTCTTTGCGCTTGAATCAACGTTTGTAATGCGGAAACAAGATCGATTTTTGGAACGTTATAGAATATTCCGGGAGCATCTTCCGACACCTCGTGTCCTCCGGTAATCTGCACGCCGATTATTGGTTTGCATATTTTCGCTTTGATAAATTGTTCGAATACCGGCCGACCGCATCCGGTTGCATCAATTATAAGTGTCGATTTTGAGTACAACTCTGGTGTTTGAAGGATTACTCGCAATCTGTCGATTACTTTTGTGTATGTTGTGCCGAGGGGTAGCCTCTCACAGTGCCGGAGATCAAATATAGCTTGATACCGTTCATGGAAACTCTGAACAGGCCAGTCATTAATAATTGTTTCATAAGCCTCTCTTCGAGGGACCTGGTACTTCCGGCCCAAGACCACAACCGCCGTATGATCCTTTGCCTGGCCGATGTCCAGGCCGATAAAAAACCTGTCATAAACGTCCATCATCGAATCTCCAAAGGTTTAATTTCATTATCAAGCAAGTCGGACCCTTCTTCCCCCCGTTGAGGATCACGAAAAAGAGGAACCACATCATCACTGCTGAACATTCGCTCAACGAGCTCAGAGTCGAACACGGCGGCTGCATTTTCTTCAAAACTACAGAAATATTCTTGCCGGTAAAACCAAGCCGGGATACGCTCTTTCTCTTTTTTTAGAAATGCCACGGGTATGCGCGGGCACTGTTTTGCTGTGACCTGCACCTTATGCCAGCCCCCTCTTTGCCATTCGTGATAAAAAAACCCCCTTTTGCCCCAGGGCGTGGATAACAGAAAAATCGAACCGCCGGACACCGCAAGCATAGGTCGGACGGCATAATAAAAATCGTCGAGTACGCAGGCCGCCTCGTCTACGATGATGAGGTCAACGTCTGAATAGCCGCGGACAGTATGCTCGGAACCGGGAAGACTTATTATTCTGCTCCCATTTGTAAGCGTCATGCTCGTTTTTGTATCTTCCGTACGCTGCAGCCAGGGTATAAGATTTGCAAAGTCCAGCACCTTTCTAAAAAGCTCGCTCGATTGTCGTAAGGAAGGCGATAACAAAAGAATCATCTGTTCGGGATAAAATACAGCTTGGTGTAACGCTTTTAACGCACAGATAGTGCTCTTTCCCCACTGACGGCAGCAGTTTATCAGAACGTATGTT
>CAZGJW010000257.1:0-1646 GCA_964525675.1 uncultured Spirochaetota bacterium | reverse complement strand
AAAAAGTGGCTCTTCGTGGTTGAAGGCGGGTATATAGTGCTTTTTACCACATTCATTGCAACGGTTGTCATCGCCGGTGTTTTTATTCTGCTCCCGCCGATCGTCAGGCGACATCAAATCGAGGTCGGCAGGTCGAAAGTCGTCATGTACTTCAGTCTCATCGCTGCCGGATACATGTTTATCGAGATACTCCTCATGCAGAAATTTGCAAAATTCATCGCAAACCCGCTCTACTCAAATTCGACGATTATCGCCGCACTCCTTGTTTTCTCAGGCGCCGGCAGCTTTTTTGCGGACAGGCTCGGCATAAAACAGAGACGTGGGGCACTTATGCAGATCACCGCTTCCATCTCCGTGTATCTTCTCTGTATACTTTTTTTCAGTGACCGACTCTTCTTATTGATCGTGCGGGCCTCTATGGCGCTAAAACTTGGTATGGCGGTACTGCTCACGGCGCCGGCAGGCTTTTCTATGGGCTTCTACTTTCCCGCAGCCCTTTCGGAGCTTCGCGAGCATTCGCCGTACTCACTCCCATGGGCATGGTCAGTCAACGGATTTTTATCAGTTATTTCTTCGACCGGAGTGGTGCTCGCCGCATCAAATATCGGTTTTCTCTTAACAGGATCTGCTGCGGTTGGTTTTTACTGGCTTGCCCTGCTGTTTTTTCCCTCTGTGAAATCAAGCTCACATGTCGGTGGGAGCTGCAAAGATAGTAACAGAGTAAATTGATACGTTCGCATGTTTACAGCTTCTTTTGAAATATCCTGTAGCGTTTGTACTCCTGGCCCTTCACGAGCCGTGCTGCGTTGATAACGGGAGTGTTCGTTTCGAGCACCCAGGAGAGCTCCCCCTCCGTATACCCGAGCTTCATCCCCTCGGTCATGTTATGGTAGTACAGCATGACATCGACACCCCGTTTCCTGTGCTCAGGTTTGATGCCGAGTATCAAAAGCCGAAGCCCCTTTACTTTCTTCTGCCAGTACAAAAACTTGAATACGCCGAAGGGGAAGAGCCGGCCGTTCATGTGGATGAGCGCCTCGTTGATATTCGGCAGCACCAGGGAAAAGGCCGCCGGTTCGCCATCTACCTCCGCAATGAGCGCAAGCTCCTTTATCCGCACCCGGTTGAAGTTTTTGGCCACTTCGTCGAACTCCGCATCAGTAATAGGCACGAAACCCCAGTTTCCCGACCACGCGCTATTGTATATGTCGCGAAGAATCTGTACATCCTCATCAAAGCGCTTCTCGTCGAAGTAGCGGACTGTGACCTTGTTTTTTGTTCTCACCCTCTCAGCAAGCTTGACGATTCTGGGATCGAGCTCCTGATGGATCGGAATTTTGAAGGCGAGCGTATCCATGGCCTTTTTATACCCCGCGCCTTCGATAAGACCGGCATAGTAAGGGAGCGCATGCGACATATCTAGATACGGGGGATATTCAAACCCGCTGATCAGAACGCCTGGCGAGATATCGTTCGTGCTGTAACTCATGGGTCCGATGACGGTGTCAAGCCTCCGATCTTTTACCCAGTTTTCGGCTTCATGAAGAAGACCGGCAGAGGCCTCAGTATCATCGGCGCACTCGAAGAAACCGAAGAAACCCGACCTGTCATGGTGGAACTCATTGTACAGCCTGTTCTCAATAGCG
>CAZGJW010000256.1:0-1684 GCA_964525675.1 uncultured Spirochaetota bacterium | reverse complement strand
CGCTGTCCCTCAGTATCTGAAAGAGTTGAATCGTACTGTAACTCTCGTATGTTGCGATAACAAGCATATGGGGCCCGTCAATCGCGATGAAAACCATTATACCCATGATCGTCCACATCTGGCCTACAAGGGTAATGCCCACCTGTGAGAAAGGATCGATAACCTCCGCGATTCCAAGCGCCATCTGAAAACTGAAAAATCTCGCCGCAAGCTGAAATGCTGCAAAAATAATTGAAATAAAAAAGCCGATGAGTATCCCAATAACGGCCTCCGAAATTACCAGTAATGCATAGGAATACATATTTTCCGGAATGCTCACAATTGTACGTGAGACAGCCGGAAATATGCAGGCCGCCACATACACGGAAAACACAGCCCGTATTCGAAGCGGTATGACACCGCTCGAAAAAAACGGAGCAACCAAGAACATACCAAACATGCGAACCAGTATCAGAAGAAAGATCTGAAAGTACTGGACGAAAAAATCCATCAGGCACCGTCCTTCGATAACAGGTTCAACCGCTGTTGCCGTGTCGCTTATTTGACCATATCAGGAATAAGGGCAAAAATATTCATGGTAAAATTGACCATACTGTTGAAAATCCAGGTTCCGAATATGATCAGCGAACCGAGCACAACGACAATCTTCGGCACAAATGTCAGTGTCTGTTCCTGAATCGAGGTTGTGGCCTGAAAAATGCTTACCATAAGCCCAACAATCAGGCTGAGCCCGAGCATTGGGGCACCGATGAGCAGTATTTGAAAGACGGCACGCCCCATCAAAGTAGCTGCAAAACCGATTGTCATACGCTGCTCCTCTTCACTATTTATGCTATTTGAAACTGTTAACCAGCTGATACGTCAGCAGGTGCCATCCGTCCACCAGAACAAACAAGATTATCTTGAACGGGAGCGAAATGAACACGGGCGGCAGAAAGATGATACCCATTGACATAAGCGTGCTGGCAACAACCAGGTCAATGATAATGAACGGAATAAATAATAGTATTCCTATCTTGAAAGCGGTAGTTAATTCACTGATCATGAACGCCGGAATAATAACATAGGTGGGCACCTCTGACTGATTTCTCGGACGTGCGACATTCCCAAGCCTTAAAAAGAGTGCGATATCCTTTTCTCTGGTCTGCCTGAACATAAACTGCCGTATCGGTACAATTCCGCGCTCGTACATCTCACGCGCGTTGATCTCATTATTGAAGTATGGTTTTATCGCCGTGTCGTTCACATCCTTTATTGTAGGTGCCATAATGAAAATGGTGAGAAATATCGCAAGGCCCATCATGATCTGATTCGGCGGCTCCTGCTGCGTTGACAGTGCTCTCTTGAGAAAAGAAAATACAATTGCGACCCTTGTAAACGAGGTGACCGAGATAATAATAGCAGGGGCAAGGCTGAGAACTGTAAGAAGAAAGAGTATCTCCAGCGATAACGCAACATCACGCGGCTGCTGGGCTTCATCGAGTGTGATCCCAATTCGCGGTATCGGTATCCTCTCCTGTGCGTAGCTTTTAACCGGGATGAAAAGCAGCCACGCAAGGACGAGAGACATCAGAATCCCGTACAACACTTTTTTTCGCTTCATGTCCCCCTCCCGAATATAGGCCATAGAACTTAAAATTATTTATATAAGTTATAAAATATCATACATGAATATATAAAAAAA
>CAZGJW010000255.1:0-1739 GCA_964525675.1 uncultured Spirochaetota bacterium | reverse complement strand
TGTGCTGGAACGAATTCCTCTTCGCACTGATGCTCACTGCGGAGAAAACGAGCACCGTTCCCATAGCACTTGCGGCAATGCAGACGGAGCGCGGCGTTATGCTCGGCACACTTGCGGCTGCCATGTGTTTTGCAATAATCCCCATGCTTGTGCTTTCAATAGCAATACAGAAGTACATGATCAGGGGGTTAACCTTCGGCGCTTTAAAATAAAAATCGGCGCTGAAAATAAAAATAGGAGGTGATACCGGAAAAAGTGTGCGTAGCGTGAAAAAAATTAATTAAACGGAGGTAAAAAATGAAAAAATTCAGAAGCATATTGCTTTTGACGGTGTTCGCAATTACAGTATCGGCCGGTGCCGTTTTTGCGGAGGAGATAAACCTGCTCATGGAGGGCGTGCCGGATACCTTTATCGTCCAGAACCTTCTTCCCGAATTTCAGCGGGAAACAGGCATAAAGGTAAATTTCGAGGTTGTGAACTATGCGCAGATGCATGCCAAGCTTCTTCCCCAGCTCATGGGCAGAGAAGGGGCCTACGATGCAATCGTTGTCGACAACTACTGGGCGGGTGAATTTCCTGCCGGAGGATGGCTTGAACCGCTCGACGATCTTGCAAAGAGCACTCCTTCGATAGAGCTCGATAAATATGTACCATCAATGCTCGATATGGTCGGCTACCACAATAAAACCCTGTATATGATTCCTTTTTACAACTACACGATGCTTCTATTCTACCGTGAAGACATGATGAACGATCCTGACCTAAAAAAGGAGTATCAGGAAAAGTACGGAAAAAAACTCAAAGTCCCGAATAACCTACAGGATTATGTGAACCTCTGTGCTTTTATGACAAGGAAGGACGGAAAGTATGCCGGTACGTACGGCGCATCAATGATGGGGTTGAAACCGGACCCGATATGCATGGAGTGGTCAAACTACCTGTTCAGCATGGGCGGTGACTACTACGACAGAACAACATGGAAATCAACGATAAACAAACCGGAAGCCGTTCGTTCTGCGAGCCTCTATGTGAAAAACATGACGGTAAGCGCTCCTCCAGGTGCGCCGGGGTACGGCTTCGACGAGGCCATTCAGCTCTTCAATCAGGGCAAGGCGTTCTCGATTGTGACGTTCTGGATGTTTTATGTCGATATGCAGGATCCGGAAAAATCAAAAGTTGCCGGACATGTCGGCCTGTCACGGATGCCCGGCGGCGCCAATCTCAACGGAGGATGGGGATGGGCCATTCCCAAGAGCTCGCCGAACAAAGAAGCCGCGTGGAAATTCATCTCATGGGTTGAGTCATTCCCGATTGCGAAGAAACGCGCGTTGGCAGGCGGCGCACCGACGAGAAAGGATGTGTTCACCGATCCGGAGGTTGCAGCAAAATTTCCGTGGTACCCGCAGGTTGCGGATATACTCAAAACTGCAAAACCGGTTCCCGAGTTTACCTATTCAACGCAGATGATAGAGGTAGTCGGGCGTGAGCTTTCACTTATGATTCAGGGAAAGGATATCGTGAAAGGCCTGGACACCGCGGCAAAAGAACTGGACAAGCTCGCGAAAAAGGCTCGATTACAGTAGTTTTTACGCATACCGATACCCCGCTAAGAGGCGGGGTATCGATGTCAGGATTGATTTTTATTTTTTTTACATATTGCCCATTTCTACAGGGAAAGGATTAAATGATGCGATTTGACGGGAAAACGGTGGTTGTAACAGGCGGAGACAAGGGAATC
>CAZGJW010000254.1:0-1842 GCA_964525675.1 uncultured Spirochaetota bacterium | reverse complement strand
AGATCGGAGTTCGTAACCCAGACATCCATATTGTACGTTGTTCCCCCATTTACGGTGGTACTTACCGTATCGATACCGCCGGTGGTTGGGTCATCACCCTCGTTGGAAGCGGTTGCTATATCAACACCGCCGTTTATACTGAGATAGTCGTTCGGATACACGTACGCGCTTGCGGAGTACCCGGCGTTCGTTGTCGTCGATTCGTATGTATCCTGCAGGTTGTTCTTATAGTTCAGATACGCGGCGTTGAGAAACAGCTTTCTGTTAAGAAGCCAGAGGCTGTCCCAGATGCGAAAACCAGCCCTGTCGTTGATAACGGAGGTATTGCCGAGTGAATAGTAGCTCGGACCCACATAGCTGTATTCGGCATTGAAGGTATTGTCATAGAAGGGCCCCACCTTGATGCCGGTTTTGGCGGCAAGAGAGGTAAAACCCGGGAGAATCGGAACGATGTGCTCATTGATGATAAAGAGCCATTCGAAGTTCTTGGGGTCAAGCGGCAGGTCAACATCAGAATCCTCTGGGAGGCCTGCGCCGGAGGTTATATCCTCATTGAGGAGGCTTTCATTCGCCTCACCGGTGAAATGAATCTTCCCCTGGAGCAGAGACAGCTTTACATCCGTTCCCACAACCAGGTTGTCCTTTGGAGTCGGGCTGTCCGTGGCGGTTGCAATTTCCGCACTGAGGGAGTCCTTGTCATCTCTCACCTTGAGGACCGCGAGGCCCCACTGAAATTTCCGCTCATTTCCCAGTTTTAGTTTTCCGCCGATTACATTCTGTTTGAACGTTGCCGGGTCATTTACATCACGCAGACTCTGCCCGTATACGAACTCAAGGCCGAAAAACCCAATCTGCGGAAGGGCATGCAGTCCGAATACCTCCTGCCCGTCGATCGAGTAGTCGGTGAAATTCGGCGTTGTATCGCCGAGCACGAGGCCTCCCCATGGAGAAAAAAGGTCAAGCCTCGCTGACGAAACGGGCTGATTGTCGGAGGCCTGCTCGTTGGTCGCTTCAACCGAGAGCGTGTAGTCGATGGTCTCCGTCAGACCGCCGAACATATCGAGCTCGACTCTCCCGATAGCACTCTGTTCCGCCTCTTTGTCGTACTCGCCTCCCACGCCGACCGTCCCGTTGTAGCTGAACTTCCTCTCCTTTTTCGGTTCCTGCGCAATATTGAAGTAGCTTTCGATTTCAGAAAGATTTCCCTCCCGGTCTTTTACGGAAAAAGAAAAAACGTGCCTGCCTGTGCTTGTTGCATCAGTAAAAGTATAGGTAACGAGGAATACCGATTTATTCGCTTTTCTCGTTACATCCACATTGTCCACCATCAGTTCCATCGTGGAGATATCGACATCAGCGTCCGCATCGTAGATAGACAGGGCAATAACCGTGCCGGTGCCGTAGGCGATGTCCTCTCCTTTATTGGGGCTCAGTATTTCTATGCTCGGGGCAGTTCCTGCAACGAGCAGACTTCCTGTGAATAACACACTGATGAATACGGTAACGAACAATATACCTTTTTTAACGTTATGCATTGTTTTCCTCCTCGTTTTGCGTATACCCGGTAGTACCTGCCCGGTAACACCGGTTTGCACAATAGTGAAACTTACTGATTATATGACCCTATCAACAGGCAAGCAGATTAACTTCCTTTCGTCACTTTACAGCAGTTTTTTCACTTTTTCCTTACACCCGCAATTGCAGGTGGCACTATTTCTCAATGTTCGAAATCAATTTCTCAATGCTCGAAATCAATATGAAGTTCTTTCTGCTGCTTCGAGCCCTCACTCTGCTGGTTGAGGTATATGATTATCTCATGTTTGCCGGGCTCGACAGGTATCT
>CAZGJW010000253.1:0-1851 GCA_964525675.1 uncultured Spirochaetota bacterium | reverse complement strand
AAGAAATCTTCGAGATGATGGAGGTGGGGCATGAGCATTGAGAGAGTCCTTCTTACACATGGAGGCGGTGGACGCATGGCCAGAAGCCTCATCGAGAGCATCGTTTCAACATTCGACAATCCGGCTTTGAGCCGGATGGAGGATGCATCGCCAATCGCTATTCCTAAGCAGGAAAAAAGGTCGGAAGGCGACGCTGTAGAACAGCAGCCGAGAATTGTCATGACGACCGACAGCTTCGTCGTGACCCCTCTCTTTTTCCCGGGTGGAGACATCGGTAAGCTTTCTGTATGCGGAACGGTAAACGACCTTGCTACTGCCGGCGCGGTTCCCGCCGCCCTGTCTGTAGGGCTGATTATCGAGGAGGGTTTCCCTGTTCGGGACCTGGAACGAGTGCTCGCATCGATGAAGAAAACTGCAGACAGTGTGCCCGTCCCACTCATAACGGGAGATACAAAGGTTGTAGAGAAGGGCAGGGGTGACGGTGTTTACATCTCGACCGCTGGAGTCGGGGCTGTGCGGCCCGGTATCGAGCTTTCGCCGGCACGGATAGAGGAGGGAGACGCGGTGCTTATCAGCGGTTCGATAGGCAGCCATGAGGCATCTATACTGAGTGCGAGAAACGAACTTTCACTGGGCGCGAAAATAGAATCGGACTGCGCTCCTCTCTCAGATCTCATGCAGACAGTTCTCGAAGCCGTGCCGGAAGCTAAATGCGCGCGTGACCCGACCAGGGGAGGAGTTGCCGCAGTTCTCTGTGAGCTTGCTGAAAGCACCGGATGCACCATATCACTCGATGAAGAGGCAATCCTGGTCGATGAAGATGTGCAGGGTCTCTGCGATATACTCGGTCTCGATCCACTGCAGATGGCGAACGAGGGAAAGATGATCGTGATTGTGCCCGCCAACTTGGCGCAGACAGTTCTCGAAGCGATGAAAAGCCTCGACGTTGGAAGGAACAGTGTAAAAATTGGGGAGGTCCAAAAAGGGGCAGGGCGCCTCGTTATGAAAACACCATACGGGACGAGCAGGATCATCACCATGCCGGTAGGGAACCAGCTTCCCCGCATATGTTGATTGCAGGGGATAGAGGCTCGAAAATCAATTCTGCGGAGCGTGCGGCTTCTAAGAAACTTCACATAAGTTATCTTTGATAGGACTTGCGCCACTTATATGCTGTAGTACACGGTCTTTCCGTTGAATTGGGCAGAATCGCCGAGCTTTTCCTCTATCCTGAGGAGCTGGTTGTACTTCGCAATCCTGTCTGAGCGGGAAGCGGAGCCGGTTTTTATCTGTCCGGTGCTCATGGCCACCACAAAATCAGCAATAAAGGAATCCTCGGTTTCTCCCGACCTGTGAGATACCACTGCAGTGAAACCCGCCCTTTTGGCCATTTCGATCGCATCTATTGTTTCGGTTACGGTTCCGATCTGATTGAGTTTGATGAGTATTGAATTGGCAGCTTTCTCCTCGATGCCCCGCTTCAGAAGCTCAGTATTCGTAACGAAGATATCATCTCCTACGATCTGAATTCGGTTTCCGAGGCGCTCTGTAAGAAGCTTGAACCCCTCCCAGTCGTTTTCATCAAGGCCGTCTTCAATGGAGATGATCGGATACCTCTCTACAAGGTCTTCATAAAATTCAACCATACCGGCTGAATCCCTGATGGGGTCTTTCTCCGCCGCGAGATTGTACTTTCCGTTTTCAAAGAATGAGCTTGCAGCAGGATCGAGGCAGATCATGATTTCATCACCCGGTTTGTAGCCGGCCTTTTCAATGGCCTTCATAATAACCTGCAACGCCTCTTCATTCGATTTGAGGTTGGGCGCATATCCGCCTTCATCGCCGACGGAA
>CAZGJW010000252.1:0-1857 GCA_964525675.1 uncultured Spirochaetota bacterium | reverse complement strand
AGGTTCCGAGGCTATGGCTTGATACCTACAGCAATGCGAAGTTTCAATTCATAACCAGAAACAACTTCCTCGATTTTGTAACATAGATGATTGGCTTGGAAAAAGACCCTCTCCGGGATAATCTCCGGAGAGGGTCATTTTTTTAGTAACACGGTCAGCTAATGCCGGCTTAATACCGGCATTTACCACACAAAATTTATTGTGTCGTTACCTCGAGCACCGGTGCAGTTCCCCTATCCTTGCTGCCGAAGTAATAGTAGTGTACAGTTTTCGAACCCGGAACTATCGCAAGACCGTTCGTCGCACCAAACTTGGCAAACTCCTCCTGCCACACGTACACGAGCTCGGCAACATCATCTATCACAACCGATGTTGTTGAGGAAGTAACAGTAAACTTCGCATATGCTTTGCTGAGGTCAACATATTTGATCAAATTCTCCCATGTTGCACCTGTTTCAGACCACGGCTTCTCAGTTGCGGCGATCCGGTACACGTAGTAGGTCTCTGGTATGGTATCACTATGGCCTGCAACGTTGAGAGTGAGCGTCGCCTTTGCAACCTTTGCTGAAGCGATATCAGTCATATCAAACCGCATGACAGCGTACATCCATCCCTTCTGTAGTCCCGAGCGGAGGTAGCCGTCCCTGTTGTAGTTCGTCGCCGGATCGGCCTCGAAAATGTAGGTATCTCCAAGATTCGTCAGTTCTTGTGGTGTTCCTGCTGGTATTTCGGGAGTACCGATTACGGTGGCACCTTTTGAAATATTTCCGGTTGTGTCAAAAGTTTGGAGCAGATACTTGTAATCATGCCCGTTTGTGAGTGTGTCAGGGTCGACCCATTTCATCTCACCCTTTTTAACTTTATCTTTTTGAACTCCGTCTCTCCAGATGAGCACCCCTTCAAGGTCCGGATCCCTCGGATCGGTCCACGTGAGGGTTATCTGCCTGTCGTCGGGGATTGCACTGAGACGCGCCACCTCTGCGGGCGGGGTGGTGTCCTTCGCCTGCGGGGTTGCCTTGGCAGCCACACCTTTAGAGAAGTTGGGCACCCTGTCGAAGGTAAAAATCTTGTAGAGGTAGGTGGTGCCGTTTGAAACCTTTGAATCTGTGTATTTCGTGCCGGTACCCTTGTATAAACCCACAGCCTTCGGATCTTCAGGACCGGTCGGGTATATCCCGTCATCCCTCCTCATGAGCCATACTCCGGCAAAATCGAGATCGGTCGGGTTTGTCCAGGTGAGGGTTACCACGGCGTCGCCCGCACTCGCGCTGAAGTTCGTGACATTCGCAGGCGCGGTGGTGTCTACATCGGCGGTTGTGGCTGTTGCCGGGCCAACCCAGTTCGACTGATTACCCGCTACATCGTAGGCACGCACATAGTAGGTATACGCGGTGTTTGGAGTCAAACCCGTATCTGTATATGTGGTACCCGATACCGATTTAACAATATTTGCATCTGAAGCTGCGCCGCGGGCTATATCATACCCCGCTACACCACTATCATCATCTGTGGAAGCATCCCAGCTCAAATCGATCCTGTCCGTCCCGCCTGATGTAGCGGTAAGCACTGTCGGGTCGCTCGGTGGATTGCCATCAGCTCCCGTACCCGTCGTAAATGCCCACACATAATCCGCCTCAAGCGCGTTGCCGTCAGTATCTGTGACATCCGTTGTAATGGTCACCGTATAATCTTCACTTGCATTCAGATCAGCAGCATGAACAAATTCAACCTTTTTCAGATCCGCATCGTAGACGACGTTTCCACTAAAACTCGCTGAACTTGAATCCACTACCGTAAATGATGTATTCGTCAGCGTCGTATCGTCGATATCGTCATCGAATGTCGCCGTAATCTGTG
>CAZGJW010000251.1:0-1905 GCA_964525675.1 uncultured Spirochaetota bacterium | reverse complement strand
CAAACGAACACATGCGTTTTTCCGCCCGGCTTGCCGTTGCATACGATGAGGTGATCAAGAAGCATGATATCTTCGCATTCGGATACTACTGGTGGGGTGAGAAAGAGCTGATTACGCAGCTTCGGGCGCAATCGAACCTCGCTGTTTCGAGGCTTGCGGCCCTGGGTCGGCCGGGGGTAACTGAGGGAGACGTGAAATCAGCCATGGCCATGAAGATAATGGACCTGTTCGGCGCAGGCGGTATGTTTGTCGAGTTTTTCTCCATGAACTTCGATGAGGATTTTATACTGATGGGGCATGACGGCCCCGGTAATATCAACATGGCAGACGGCAGGCCACGGCTCCAGCATCTAAAGGTACATCATGGAAAGTCCGGACATGGGCTCGGTATTGATTTCGATATGAAAGAGGGTCCCGTGACCCTTCTCAACCTCACCCAGTTTGATGCGGGCTACACCTTTAAGCTCATATACACTGTCGGTGAAGTGGTACCGGGGCCGATACTGGGTATTGGTAATCCAAACTGTCGTGTCAGAGTGGGCAGGCCTATTCACGAGTTCATGGATGCGTGGTGCCAGCAGGGTCCTTCCCACCACTTGGCTATCGGCTACGGCGATAGGGGCAGGGAGCTCGAGATATTTGCAGAGGCTTTGAACTTTCGTATTGAGCGGATTTAAAATCAGGGTAATCACCAGGAGGGTCGGAGTGCTGGAAGGCCCTATACAAACAGGTGTTTTTAATGTTGATAAAAATTACGTGGTATATGAACTCTTGGCGGACAGGCATCGACTTCTAACTTTGGAATATTCCCATACAGGAGGTACACTGTGACAAAATTGAACTCAGCCGAAAGGGTCATTCATACGTTCACCGGGGCGGCCCTCGACCGGCTTCCGATTTTTGACATTATCCACAATACTGAGTTCATCGAACATGTGAGCGGGAAAAATATCACACCTGAAAATGCGGAGGATGTTGCCTGCGAGGCAGTGAGCAAAACACTCGACCTGGTGCGGCATTTCTGCATACCAGATGACCTCGAGCTTCATACCGTTACCGATGAGGACGGATTTACATACAGGGTGGAATGGTGGACAAAAGAGACGGTACATCGCCCGATAACCTCGATGGATGATGTACGGGAGCTGATGAAGCGCGATATCGATCGGATACATAAAAGCATCGAAGAGCAGAAGTTCTGTCATCAGGCGAAGGAGCAGCTCAACCTCTTCGGTGAGAAGTACGACTATCCCGAAGAGGTGAACAGGCACTTTGAGAGAGTGGCTAAAAAGCTCGGCGATACTATGATGATAGCACCGGAAACAGTTCCGGGTCTGTATACCGCTCAGAACAGGTATGGATTCGAATGGTTTATTTACATGTATCACGACGAACCGGAACTCGCACTTCGGTACTACGATGCCCTCGTCGACCATGAGCTTTTCAGGATAGACAGTTTTGCACCGACGCATCTTTCAAAGATCGCCCTTGTGTCCGAATCGGTTGCGTTCAATACCGGGCTTATATGGAAGCCTGAATTTATCAAAGAGGTTATATTTCCCCGTGTAAAAAAGCTCATCGATCGCTGGAAAAAGTACGGATATTTCGTTATCTGGCACAGCGATGGGAAGAAGTGGGATATTATAGACGATATCCTCAAACTGGGCGTCGACTCGATCAACCCCTGTGAACCTCTTGCGACAATGGAGGTGAAGAAGTTTCGCGAGTTGTATCCCGACACGGTTATCGGATCCATGATCGACTGCCAGGACCTCCTCGCTTTCGGTACCCCTGGCGAGGTGCGGGAGGCGACGAAAAAGGCAATCGAGGATTCGGGTGGCGCAAAGACTCTTATCGGGTCCACATCGGAGATTCACCCTGAGATCAAGCTCGAAAATGCCCTCG
>CAZGJW010000250.1:0-1937 GCA_964525675.1 uncultured Spirochaetota bacterium | reverse complement strand
GGAAGGGTGATCTCCGGCGTGGCTTCTTTTTTTAGACAACTCTGTGAGAAAAAAATTAAGAGCAGCACCGGAAAGATCACAGCGGCTAATCGTTTGTAAAGCATGAATGTTCCTTTATATCACATCAACCGAATATCGATACCGGCAATACGTCCGAATATACTAGAATATTCGGTTTTTTCTAAGAGAATTATGTAACTTCAGTGTTGACAAGAAATAGCATATTGTATTGTACCCTGTTTGATATATGGTTTTATCCATTAGAATTCTGGCATTTTGTACCAGAATTTCGAATACAAATGACTATATTATACTACATTGCCGTAATATTACATACTTTAGGTAAAAACCATTAGGTAAGTGATAATTTTCAACTTCTAAGATTGACAAGTTTACTTACCTATTTTTCAATAATAAAAGCAAGAGCCGTTTGTGTAATACTTTGAAAATGAGAGTACTACATTGATTCAGGGCTGTCTCACTTTTATTTCACCTGATGCATGCTTCCATTAAAAAAGGGTGTTCAGCCTATCCGGCAGTTTGAACACCCGGGGAACAATTGATACTGTTGTGGAGGTGAGCGGGATCGAACCGCCGACCTCTTGCATGCGAAGCAAGCGCTCTCCCGGCTGAGCTACACCCCCTGTATTTCACGCTCAAATATAACATATTTCTCTCCATCTTCAAGACATTTACGGTAATTTCTACTCCTGATAAAATTAATTCGAATACAGTGCATTTTATTTTAATGATTGACAATTATTTGTTTTTTAATATACTACTGTCATGATCAGAGGGAAAGACGGCTCGATAATACCGAAAGTGGTCATTGAAAGGCTGCCGCGATACTACCGGTATTTTAACTGGCTTGAAGACAGGGTGGAGAAAATATCATCGAAAAAACTCGGTGAATATCTGGGTGCTTCCGCTTCACAGATACGCCTTGATCTGAGCTATTTCGGTGATTTCGGTCAACAGGGGTACGGATACAACATAAAAAAACTGAAGCAGGAACTTGCAAATATATTGAAGATGAACGCAGAAACTTCCTTCATTATTGTCGGTGCAGGAAATATCGGACATGCGCTTATAAGATTTAACGCGTTTCAGATGGCCGGGTTCAAACTCGAGGCGATATTCGATGTCAAACCTGAGCTTTGTGGTGAAACGATAAACGGTGTGCGTGTCCACCATGTCGACACTCTCCATTCGTTCATACGGGAGAATTCGATCGATATTGCAATCATCGCAGTGCCGCGTGATGTTGCAAACGAGATTGTAAAGGATCTTATAGACGCCGGTATACGGGGAATACTCAACTTTGCACCTCTCGATCTCGATGTTCCGGAAGGATTTCCTGTCGAGAACATCCACATCATCGACAAAATGCTCGCGCTCTCCTTTATCGTAAACTCTGAAAACGGCAAACCGCCCAAAAACGGCAGGCCGTTCAAAAAGTAGCTTCAATCAGTAATTTTCAGCTTCCGAACCTATCCCCGTAATCTTTTGACTTTTGAAATGTTCACTTTTACATTAAAAAACGAAACGAAGCGGCAGAAGGATTGTTGGGAGATTTTGTGTCCAGATAATCCATTAAACATCCTTCGTTCCTGCGGAACAGCATACGAATATGAGCGATACCAAGAACAGTCGAACGCACCATTTCCAGTTTCCCGGTAATACCGGGATGGTAACTATTCATCTCACTGAGAATTGTTTCTGGGACATCGACAATGACGAGATCTATTCTGCCGGGAAAATCATATCTAATTTCCTGTACGGCCTGTTACTAGAAAAAAAAGAGGTCAGACAAAGCTCTCTCAACCTCTTCCACTCGATTATGAAGGATACCTCACTCTTCATCGAAGACAAGGATATCAATACCCTGCTTGGGTTTTCAAACAGGGCATTCCACAACGGTGATTATCAGAATTCAC
>CAZGJW010000249.1:0-1997 GCA_964525675.1 uncultured Spirochaetota bacterium | reverse complement strand
TGTATGATGTTCTTTCAGTGACACTCAGAGCCCCTCTGGCATCGAGGATATTAAAAGCGTGTGAACATTTAATCACCATGTCATATGCAGGAAGTACGAGATTTTTTTCCAGGCAGAACTGCGATTCCTGTTCATAATCATTGAAAAGTCTGATATGTTTTTCTATGTCTGCCGTTTCAAAATTATACGTCGAGAATTCGAACTCCTCCCGTTTTCTCACATCGCCATAGGTAAGTGAATCGTTCCACATGATATTAAAAACATTGTCCTTTTTCTGGATGAACATAGCCAGACGTTCGAGCCCGTACGTCAGCTCAACTGATATCGGTTCGAGCTCAATTCCGCCCACCTGCTGAAAATACGTAAACTGGGTCACCTCCATACCGTCCAGCCAGACCTCCCATCCAAGTCCGGTCGCGCCGAGGGTCGGTGACTCCCAATCATCATGGACAAAACGGACATCATGCTCAATGAAATCGATACCCATCGTGCGGATGCTTTCTAAATAGATATCCTGAACATCTTCGGGAGACGGCTTGATCAGCACCTGATACTGATAGAAGAGCTGAAGCCTGTTCGGGTTTTCACCGTATCTGCCGTCTGCAGGTCTCCGGGAAGGCTCCACGTAACAAACGTACCAGGGTTCGGGCCCTAAAGAGCGGAGCATGGTAGCAGGGTTGAACGTTCCGGCGCCCGTCTCGATATCGTATGGCTGCACGGCGAGAGCGCCTCTCTTACTCCAGAAAGTTTCGAGATGAAAGATGAGCTGTTGAAATGTCATGTTTTCCATACTGGAGTTCCCGAATAATACGGCACTAATGTATTCATTCAGTAAATATATGTCAAGCCCGATACATGAATATAGATGCGCCGTAGACATCTCCTTGGCAGGATCAATCCTTATCAGGATCAATCCTTGGCAGGATCAATCCTTGGCAGGATCAATAGACTTCAGTAGCGGTGAATAGTACCTTTAGCAGTAATAATCGAAAAAGGAAAGCAGTCGTATAATGCAGGACCGAATCCGAAGACGTTTTATCGTAGTTATCATTCTCATCGCTCTTGTATTCAGTATTCTCGTCATCAGAATCACAAAACTGATGTTTTTTCAAAAAGAACTAATGTCAACCTCACCCGAGCTTACCGGTAATCTGGAACGGGGGTTCATCACCGACAGAAACGGGGAGAAGCTGGCATTAAGCCTCGAAACCTACTCGATCTACGTCAGACCTAACGAGATTGAGAATAAAAAAGAAGCTGCACTCTCACTTTCTCAAACACTTGAATTGCCCTACAGAGAAATTCTCCGAAATATGAACACAAAAAAATCCTTTGTTTGGATAAAACGGCAGGTGGATATCGCCTATAGTGAAAAACTCGAACAACTGAATATACAGGGCGTGTACGCCCAGAAGGAATATAAACGCTACTATCCTTTCAACACCCTCGCCGCACATGTAATAGGGTTCTCCGGAATCGATCAGAAGGGCCTTGAAGGAGTTGAATATGAGTTCGACAGAGTTCTCTATCCGAAAACTGAGCCCGCTGCAGGGTCGCTCAACAGCTACAAACGGGGATATACCGTTGTGCTGACGATTGACCGGTACATACAGGAAATCGTCGAGGAAGAAATAGAAACAGCCGCTAAACAAACAGGCGCAAAACTGATAAATGCCATCGTTATGTGGCCTGCAACCGGGAGGATCCTGGCAATGGTGAACAGACCCGCGTACGATCTCAATCATTTCAGGAACTACTCCGAGGAAATAATACGGAACAAGGCTATCACCGACACCTTCGAACCGGGCTCGACCTTTAAAATATTTATCGCATCGATACTCATGGATAAAGGTCTGGTACATGAGGACGATACGTTCACCTGCACCGGCTCCATCGACATCGGCGGCGTGACGATCCACGACACCGGTGTTCACGGATTGATCAATTTCAGGGGAGTGCTGGAGCGTTCCTGCAATGTCGGAATGATCGAGTCTGCA
>CAZGJW010000248.1:0-2034 GCA_964525675.1 uncultured Spirochaetota bacterium | reverse complement strand
CATATTTTTCGTCTACCACGATACGAAACTCGCCTACATCCTCATCCACCGGCTGATAAGGCGCGTTGTCAATATACGGTGTTCGATTCACCCCAATCTGCTTAAACTTTAAATAGACAGACATCTCTATTCCTCTTATACGCGCACGTAATTACTGATTCTGTACGCGCCCATTATTATACCTCCACGTCACGCTGCTTTTGCACTTCAATTCCCTGGTGGAGAGTCTCATTCATTATTCCTCAGGTAAAATACGATGTTCAGCATATCACCTGTCGTTTTACACCAAAGTTGCAGAGCCATGCTGTATGTATACTGCATGAAATGGACATGCTTGGTTACAGCGACCGCATCCCACACATGCCGCGGTTGACCAGAGCAGAGGCACTTCACCCGGGGCTTCTTGTTCCATTATATTGTGAGGGCATGCTTCCGCGGCCGTACAAGAGCCGCATATCTTGGGCTTGCACCGCTCACTATCCACTACAGCATACTTATCCATTTAATGTTATTCGTTTTGCGAGCCGTCGATGACTCCGTGATTTCCGTTTTATCCTTTTATAGTTGAGTAGAAATCTTTCATAGCTCTCGCAATAATTGTGATAGGCTTTCATTTGCCTTTTCCATTTCGCCTGTTGCCTTTAACAGGCTGCTGTAAACCGCATAATTTTTTAGCTCCTGAGCTTTCTGTAACCATTTCTTGAACTTCTCGCTATCCTGTTTGTTGTGCTCAATCCAGGAAGACAGGATAACCTTGAGTCTTCCTCTCTCGTCTGTCGGAAACTTCTGGATAACCTCCCCGACTTTTGACCTGATTATCTGTTCAGGAACTGCTCCGAGCAGTTCGTCAACCTTATCTCCATCTGAGAAGAACATCTGCATAGGTATACTCATGACCTGGTATTTTGTTGCCGTTTCGGGGTTCTCATCTACGTTGATCTTGCAGAATTTGAAATTATCATATTCCTCTGCAAGCTTGTCATATATGGGGGATACCGCCATGCATGGTCCGCACCAGGGTGCCCAAAAATCGACCTCAGTGGGTAGATCTGATTTCAGAACTTCTTCCTCAAAGTTTTGGTCAGTGATTTCCACAACATTGCTCATACCGCCTCCTTTATGGGTGGTTACCAGCTTCGATTTTTGCCGGCATAATCGATCCGCATGCTATATTGATTATTCATACTGGCTGATCTACTCTCTAATACCCAGATAACGTTCGGCCTCCATTGCAGCCATACACCCTTGTCCCGCGGCCACAACCGCTTGTTTGTACTCGTGGTCACAAACGTCCCCACAGGCAAAAACTCCATCCGTCGATGTCTTGGTACTCCCGGGTTGAACTACAATAAAGCCCTTCTCATCGGTTTCGACCACGTTCTTGAATACTTCTGTCTTCGGCTCGTGACCTATGGCGGCGAAGATCCCTTCACATTCCAGCTGTACCGTCTCACCAGACTCGGTGTTCTTCAGTCTTGCTCCTGTCACAAGGTCGTTGCCCAGTATCTCCTCCACGATGTAAGGTATCATCCATTCGATCTTGGCGTTATTTTTCGCTATCTGCACCTCGATAGGGTCGGCCCGCAGATACTCGCGTCTATGTACAACAGTCACCTTTGAGGCGAACCTCGTAAGAAATACCGCATCCTGCATGGCCACGTTTCCTCCCCCTACCACAATTACTTTTTTGTCCCTATAGAAAAAACCGTCGCACGTAGCACATCCAGAAATCCCCCTACCGTAAAACTTTTTCTCCGACGGTATCGGTAATCGCCGTGCTTGAGCTCCCGTAGCAATTATCAGGGCCCTGGTCTCGACAATTTTATCTCCAGCCTGTAGCTTTAAAATATTGTCGTCATTGGCAACCCTTTCGACGGCTGCCGATTCAAAACGCGTCCCGAAACCCTCCGCCTGTTTGCGGAACCTGCTCATCAATTCCATTCCAGAGAGAGGCTGCTCCAGCCCCGGATAGTTCCCCACTTCATGCGAAACCGTAAGCTGTCCTCCGGGTCCCGGCCCCTCGAATACCAGCGG
>CAZGJW010000247.1:0-2074 GCA_964525675.1 uncultured Spirochaetota bacterium | reverse complement strand
TTCTCATACTCGGAGTGCTCTATAACGGGTTCACCATGATCGGGTTCAGGTACGTGCATATCAGGGTGTTTCAGGGCGCGATTCTGATACTTGTTGTTTCGCTCTATGAGGTGCGAGATAGAAAACGTTATTGAATTTAAATAACTGTTGAGGGTTGTGGGGAATAAAATGACTGATACCGCAGTTTCCATCGAAGAGGAAGGGAAGAGAACTATCAAAGACAGGCTTACCGAGGTTTTTGTATACGGGAAGAGCATGGCCCCGGCCCTCGCGGTGCTCCTTGTACTGCTTATTGCCTTTTTCGGAATTATGACGCCAAACTTTTTGACCTATACGAACTTCAAGGCGATTATCAGCAACTTTCCGATTATTGCTATCATGTCCGTGGGTATGACCTTCGTGCTCCTTATAGGCGGACTTGATATATCGGTCGGTTCCATTCTTGGTTTTACTGCGGTAAATGTTGCCCTCTTCCATCACATCGGATTCCCTGCGTGGGCGATTGTGCTCGTGTGCCTTGCCATAGGCACCGTATTCGGCTCGTTCAACGGGGTGATCATTACAAAGGTGGGAATCAATCCAGTCATTACTACCCTTGGCACCATGGCACTTGCACGGGGCATGGCATCGTGGTTTGCCCTGGATATCGAATCATTGAAGCTGGGAAGAATTTTCGATCAGAAGTTTCTCCTGATTGCACGGCTGTATATACCTCAGGACAAGCAGATTATTCCAATTACCCTCATATATGTTATTGTGCTATACACGATAATGTCCCTTGTGCTGAAGTACACCGACTATGGGAGAAAAGTGTACGCAGTCGGGAGCAACGAGTACGCCGCACGGCTCGCCGGTATCAATATCAACAGGATAAAATTCTCAAGCTACGTCATGTCTGGGATTATGGCTTCGATCGCCGGTATGATTCTCGTTGCACAGCTCAGCCTCGGCAGGGACGATGCCGGTCTCGGCTCGGAATTGGAGGTTATTACAGCCGTCGTGCTTGGGGGTGTGAGTCTGGCAGGAGGAAAGGGTAACCTTCTCGGTGTCATAATCTCGGTTATCATTCTTGGAGTGATACGAAACGGCATGGTCCATCTCAAAGAGGCAATAGGCATATCCTACTACTGGCGTGAAGTTGTAAAAGGGGCGATTCTTATTCTCGCAATTTCTATAGACGCCGCCAGGTTAATGGCGGTTAAGAGGAGACAGGTGGTCCGGCAGTAGAGATTTCCCCGTACGCAGGACATGGGTCAGGGTGTTTTTCTCTGTTAAATGCCGCGGCAGTGTTTTGCTCAGGAGGTTTTCACCACATGGCTGATAAAATTCTTGAGGAATTGAAGACTATGGTCACTGATTTCGATATAGACAACGCGCGGGCCACGGCAAAACGGGCAATCGATCAGGATGCCGATCCTCTTAAGTGCGCCCAGGCCCTGACTGAAGGCATACGGGAGGTGGGAGACAGGTTCGGCACCGGTGAGCTCTTTCTTCCCGACCTGGTCTGTGCTTCGGAGGTCGTGAAGAATGCGCTGCCTGTTATAATACAGGAGATTGAGAAACAGGGGAAGAAGGTCAAGTCCCTGGGAAAAGTAATCATTGGAACCGTTTTCGGTGACATTCACAGCATCGGAAAGAGCATGGTCGCCACCCTGCTTTTTGCATCCGGGTTTGAAGTTATCGATCTCGGAACCAATGTAAAAAGTGAAGAATTCCTGAAGGCCGTGCATGAGCACATCCCCGATATTGTTGCCATGTCCGCCCTGCTCACCACAACGATGATGGAACAGCAGAATGTAATCGAGGGATTGAAAAAGGAAGGAATCCGCGATTCGGTGAAGGTAATCGTTGGCGGCAGCCCCATAAACCAGGAGTTCGCCGACAGTATCGGTGCGGACGGATACGGTGCAACTGCGCCTGAAGGCGTACGTATCGCAAAGTCGCTTCTGAGTAACATAAAATAAGATAATATGATACTCGGCCGCGAAGTGGTTTTGTCCACTTCTGAGTAGCATCATATCAGTTATCTGTAATACTCGGTCCCAAGAGGATGTATCCCAAGAGGATGTATCCC
>CAZGJW010000246.1:0-2108 GCA_964525675.1 uncultured Spirochaetota bacterium | reverse complement strand
AAGGAGATGGGCCTTCCGATTGAAAGAATGGTTATCGGGGTGAATGAAAACCGGGTATTCCCGGAATTTTTGGAAACAGGAAATTATGAAATACACCCGTCCATATGGTCTCCTTCCACGGCGATGATCGTGTCGCATCCAAGTAACTTCGCGAGGCTCGTTGAATTCTACGGCGGGCATATCTACGATGAGATAGACTCACATACAAGAAAAGTCTTACGGGCAGGTGTGCTGGATAAAATGCCCGATATTGAGAGAATGAAGAGGGATTTTTTTTCGGTCAGTGTGAGCAATGATGACCACTACAGGACGATAAATAGGGTATATGAAAAACACGGGATCATTCTCGATCCCCACGGTTCTGTCGGCTGGAAAGCGCTCGAAGAGTACCGTGCGCATGAAGGAAAGAGACTGCCGTCCGTCATCTATGAAACCGCGGACCCCGGCAAGTTTCCGGAAGATATTGAAAAGGCCATCGGTAAAACGCCGAAGACTCCTGTCGGCATTCAGGCGCAGCGGCATCTCGAGGAAAGGATATTTAAAATACGTTCCGCACCCGCAGTCGACAAATCCGGGACAAAACGCATGAGCGCCGAACAGTATCGTGAAACAACCGAAACGATTAAAAAGTTATTCAAAGCACCGTAATAATCAACAGGAACATACCCTTACCAGCACAGGTTGCTTCACCGTACCCGGGTGAGCTCAAACCTCATCCAGCGGAATCCTCATCATATGCAGGCAGATATATGTAAAAATGGGTTCCCTTCCCAACCTTCGATTCAACACGGATGTACCCTTCGTGCTTTTTAATAATTGAATGTGTAATCACGAGACCTAAACCCAATCCTTTTTGCGTCCACCGGTCCCTGGTCGTAAAATAGGGATCGAATATCTTCTCGATATTTTCCTCGGGTATACCTATTCCTTTATCCCGTATGCAGATTTTTACGTAGCCGCCGGAGCTGACGGGCAAACCTGTGTCTTTCCGCACTGAATCAACGGTTACATTTTCTGCGGCGATTTCTATGACCCCACCCTTGGGCATTGCCTCCCCCGCATTTTGGAGTATATTACAAAACGCCTGTTTCATTTGCCCTTGATCTACAGCAACGTTCCACAACACGTCAGGCAGTGAACATCTGCATGTTACATTGGAGGCATTACGAAGCCCGGCAACACAATTATCAATCAATTCCTTGATCGAGGAGGGCTTCTTATCGGGTTTGCCGCCGCTTGAAAAAGTGATAAACTTCTCGGTCAGATCCTTTGCCTGCAGAGACGCCTTCTCGGCTTCTCTGAGCGCTGCGGCAACTGGATCTTCAGAAGTTGTCTTCATCTGCGCCAGATTTATATTTCCCAGTATAACGGTCAGCAGGTTGTTGAAATCGTGCGCGACTCCTCCTGCAATGAGGCCGAAAGATTCAAGCTTCTTTATCTTCATCTTTTCCTCTTCAAGCCGTATCCGTTCGGTGACATTTTCGAGAATAACGATGAATGAATTCTGTTCCTCTCCAGTAACCTGTATGAAGTTGACCGAAATCAATATATTATTCAATGTCACTACTGAATCCCCTGACTTTTCAGGAATCCAGCCCATTTTCATCATCTTATTTATTCTCTCCCGATCATCTCTGTGAAACATTTCAACAAAATCAGACCCGAGAAGCGCTGTCTCGGAAATACCTATCAATCTGGTTACAGCAGAATTGGCGTAGATTATTTTCCCCTCAGCGGCGAGTTCCAGAATTCCCTCGGATAGATTGTTCAGGATGAGCTCGGAATGCTTCTTCGACAGCAACAACTCTTTTGTAATCTCACGATGGGAAAAATCCCGACTCCCTCTTATTTCATGTAAATCCCTTCCCTGGCTTTTACGGGTGGATTCGTCAATTGCAGCAAGAACATGCGAAGCCATTTCATTAAAGGGTCCCTTGGCTATGCAGGCGTCAGCGCCAAACTCGGTGAAATTCTCCGCTTCCTCTTCCGCCACAGCTGAGAGTATGATAAGGTACACTTCTTTCAATCCAGGCATGTTTCGAATGATGCGGCACAGCTTGTACCCGCTGATGTGCGGCATCACAAGATCTACAAACATGATTTCAGGT
>CAZGJW010000245.1:0-2147 GCA_964525675.1 uncultured Spirochaetota bacterium | reverse complement strand
ACTATTGTCATCGTTTATACCCGAAGTTGCGGAGCATCTCATGCCTTTCCTTTGCGTCGTTGTCTTTTTCAACACCTTTTGGCGGGAAGCCGTCAACCACCCCCAGAACAGCTCTCCCCTGATCGGTCTCTCCGACGATTACATCAACAGGATTGGCGGTCGCACAATAGATGTGCACCACTTCCCGCGTATCCCTGATCGAGGGGAGGACCTGTATGGGAAACCCGTCTTTCATATAAAGAACGAATATGTGCCCGGCGCTTATTTCAAGGGCAGCATCCACGGCAAGGGTAATAAGCTCGTTGTTGTTTCCGTCCTTTCTGACAAGGCAGGCCCCTGATGCCTCATTGAACGCAAGACCGAATTGAATTGTAGGGGATGTGTTGACAACCGCCTCGTATACATCCTCGACCGTTTTAATGAAGTGGGATTGCCCGATAATAATGTTTGTTCCTTCCGGTACTTCCAGAGGTATGTTTTTAATATCCATGCTTTCCTCCACAGATTTTTTAATATAGTATTATAACATTACAAATAGCAAAAAAAAGGGTTTATTGCGTTTCAAATCATTGAACCGGTGTGTGCGCCATGGATAAATCAAATAAAAGAGTGATCGCGGTTACGGGTGGCGGAACAGGAGGACACATTTTTCCAAATGTTGCAGTCATCGAGGAGCTAAAGGAGAGAAATACTGGAAACGTGCTGTGGATCGGCGAAAAGAATGGTAAAGAACAGGAGTTAGCCAGGGACTCCGGAGTGACCTATTACGGGATACAGTCGGGAAAGCTGAGGCGCTACTTTTCTGTTAAAAACCTGTTCGATCTGTTCCGTGTTTTTATTGGTGTTTGCCAGTCATTTTTTATTTTAAGAAAGACCTGTCCTGCTGTTGTGTTTTCAAAGGGCGGGTTTGTATCCGTACCACCGGTTATTGCCGCCCGACTGTGCGGTATTCCAATAATAACGCATGAGAGTGATATCATTCCAGGTCTTGCAACCAGAATAACCTCACGGTTTGCATCTATTGTGTGCGTTTCTTTTGAAAAAAGCGATATCAGGACAAAAAGGGGCAGGGTCGTCCATACTGGAAATCCTGTGCGAAGAACAGTTAAGCAGGGAAAAGCTTATGCAGGACGAAAGTTTCTCCGATTCGTCCAAGAGGGACGGATCGTGACAGTTCTTGGCGGGAGTCTTGGTGCATCATCCATCAACTCCGCAGTGTGGGACATGGTGGAGCGTTTTTCTCTCCCGTTCAACCTGGTGCATCAGTGCGGACAGGGCAATGCGCGGGAGGGGTATGAAAATAACATTCGCTACAGGCAGTTTGAATTTATTGGAGCGGAGATGGGTGATGTACTTGCAGCCTCGGATATTGTTGTATCGCGTGCCGGTGCGGGTGCGCTTTATGAAATAGGATTCATGAAAAAACCGTCGCTTCTCGTTCCTCTGCCGAGATCTAAAAGCAGGGGCGAACAGATAGCGAATGCCCGGTTCTTTCAGGAGCACGGCGCAGCCGATATCCTGGCGGATGGGGAGTTAAACGGCAAGCGGCTTTTCGACCGCATGGGAGTGCTCCTTGAGGATGAAAATAGATTGAAAAGCATGGGTGAAAAGGCGCATGCCCTCTGTTCTGATGATGCGGAAAAAAAGATCGTGGATCTTATAGAGGAACTGCTGTCATGACAGAGGGTATTTTTTTCTTTATATTTTCCAGCCTTCAGTAGTATATTCATGGAAACTTGTCGTTGAGGAGGATGTAATGACAGACATAGAAAAACTTCTGGGGGATGAGGCAAAGGATATTCTGGAATACAGGGCAAAGGTATCGAAGGATATGCTTCATCTGCCCGGACCGGATTTTTTTGAACGTGTTCTCGTCCATACCGATAGACCGACCGCGGTGCTGCGTAATATGAGAAGCGTTTTTTCCCACGGGCGACTCGCAAATACCGGATATCTGTCGATTCTCCCGGTTGATCAGGGTATAGAACATTCAGCAGGGAGCGCGTTTGCCCCGAACCCGGTGTATTTCGATCCCGAGAATATTGTAAAGCTCGCCATCGAGGGACATTGCAATGCGGTTGCGTCGACACTCGGTGTGCTCGGGTCAGTCTCGAGGAAATATGCCCATATAATTCCCTTTATCGTTA
>CAZGJW010000244.1:0-2268 GCA_964525675.1 uncultured Spirochaetota bacterium | reverse complement strand
TCTGGAAAACCAGAACACCGGTATACTACCAGGATTTCATGAACAGCGAAGAACATCGCATCAAATACTGGGAGCAGAAGGTAGAGGGATGGGAGAAGTATAGAGACTCAACTCCGAATGAAGCGCACAGGGCCGTTGTTCGACTGGAAAAAGCAGGAAAGCTTCTCATGGTTGTCACCCAGAACATCGACGGGCTGCATACCCGCGCCGGGACATCTCCCTCGCTTATTGTTGAGCTTCACGGAACCATGAACGCCGTCGAGTGCCAGAGCTGCGGCAAACGGAGCGATCCGGAACCATGTTTCGCGGAGTTCAAAAAAACCCGAATACCTCCAGTGTGCGCATGCGGCGGGTATCTCAAACCGGCTACAATAAGCTTCGGGCAGAACCTGCGTGAGCAGGACCTGCAAAAGGCATTCGATGCTGCAGCGCTGGCAGACCTGGTCATCTCACTGGGCTCAACGCTCTCGGTTACTCCTGCTGCGAATGTGCCCCTCCAGGCGGCTTTAAACGGAGCCCGCTATGTGATCTTCAACAGGGGGAGCACGGAGCATGACGACCTGCCGGAGGTATCTTTACGGCTGGATGGAGACGTGTGCGATATATTCCCACGTGCGGTCGAGAAAGCCCTTTCATGTTAGATCGTGCAGGTATATGTGAGATCATGCAGTTACAAGAGCCGAGCTTTGCATGAAACCATCTTTATTGCTGAATTAAACGGCCGCGTGAACGATAGAGCCTATCTGAGCTCCCAACCGTGTTTACGGATCTTCCGGGCGATCTCTTCATGAACGACATTTGCCTCGGTTTCAGTGAGAGTTCTATCCTCAAGCCTGTAGTACACGTTAAATGCGAGATTTTTTTTACCATCGGGCAGTGAGCTTCCGCGGTATATATCGAAGAGTTTCACATCCTCCATCATATCGGAATCATAATCGAGTATGAACTGCCGCACCATCTGCACGGGAACATCCTCGTCCACAACAACAGCGAACGCAAGGACGACTTCGGGAAATTTGGGAATAGGCCTGTACTTCTTCTTCGACTCACCTGCCTTCACCAGATCACCAAGCAGGGGGATATCGAGCTCAAAAAAGGCTGCCCTGTAGGCATGAAAATCGAAGCCAATTCTCTTTAAAAGTCTGGGATTGAGCTCAGAAATTATACCGAATGCCGTTTCTCCATTGGCAAGAAGCGCGCGCCTTCCCGGATGGCAGTTTTCGAGATCACCGTAATCCTGGAGATCGATACACCGGTCGTAATCCCCGATTGTCTCGAACAATGTGAAGTTCGTGTCCCCGAGATTGAGCATGTCTAACAGGCATTCGAGTTTTCCCTTGAGCCTGAAAAACACGGGGTGATACTCCTCCTTACCGAGCATCAGCACGCACAGTTTATGCCGCTCATCGGGCATCTGCTTCGTGCCGTTGGGAAAAACACCCGACCTTTTCTCTCCCGCCGTCTTATTTGACGGTTTGTATACCGACCCGATTTCATACACGGAAAACTCCGACTTTACGGTGCTGTTTTTCTCAATCGCCTGGTACAGGTTCGGCACGAGGCTCCGGCGAAGCCGCGAGAGGTTTGTGCTGACCGGGTTTTTCAACTTCACAAACTTGCTGTCCTGCCCGTAAAACAAATCTGCAAGCTCATCATCAAGAAAAGAATAGGTGTACACCTCGGTCGAAGACAGGCTCTGTGACAGTATGCCTTTTAGCATCCGAATGAAATAGAGCTCTTCATTCTTATAGGGCGGAGAACTTTCAATGCGGGGAAGTGCAGGGGTGATATTGCCGTACCCGTACACCCTTCCTATCTCTTCAACAAGGTCCTGGGGAATTGTGATATCCTTGTTCGCGCGAAAGGATGGGATGTCGACGCGAATTTCTGATTCTGCGTTGTCCTCGACCCGGAACCCCAGTGCATCGAGAATATCGACCATCTTCGGCTTTTTTATCGGGGTGCCAATCAGGCGCGACACCCAGTCAGTATTAAGAGCAATGACGGTTTTTTTCTTTTCGGAATAATCGGCATCAGCCAGGGGTGAGGAAACCTCTGATTCGGGAAGAAGCTCTTCGATCATCGACACCGCACCGACGATACCCGAGATTGTCAGCTCTGGATCGAGGCTTTTTTCGAATCTGTTGGATGCCTCCGTTCGCAAACCGAGCCGCAGCGCGGTTCGCCGTATGCTTACCGGATTGAAGTTCGCTGATTCAATGATGATTTCTCCGGTGCTCTCCTCGATTTCCGAATTCAAGCCTCCCA
>CAZGJW010000243.1:0-2284 GCA_964525675.1 uncultured Spirochaetota bacterium | reverse complement strand
TAAGTAACTTCTCGCGAAGTTACTTTATGATATTCGGTCCCCTAAGAACGTAAACCGCTTTTAAGTAACTTCGAGCAAGTTACTGTTTGATACCCAGTCCCGGGAGGATGTATCCTGCCAAGGATCGGCCGCAAAGTGACATATCCCGCCAGGGACATTCCCCGGGGGATTCACGTCACTTTTTTCTTTTTGTTTGCCCGTCTATTTATTACTTTACTCATTGTATTATTGAATGAAAATTTTTGACAGAGGGATTTTCAATGACGGATTTCAGGATCGCAGTTATCGGTGGCGGTAATATCGGCAGTGCAATTGTAAAAAGGTTCAGTGAGCGTATTTCAAAACCGGAAAATATACTTCTAATCGAAGTCGATCATCATAAGCGAAAAGAGATCGAAAAAACATGCGGGATACATACAACAGACAAGATAGGCAGCCAGCTCAAAGGGTACGATGTTATCCTCATCGCAGTAAAACCGGGAACGGTACGGGAGGTTCTGCTGAAGCTCGCGCATCATATAAATGAGGACTGTCTCTTTATATCGGTTGCTGCCGGAATCACCATCAATTTTATTGAAAATCATATAGGCTCCACCGTATCTGTTGTGCGGACAATGCCCAACATCGCAGCCGGTACCGGCGAAGCTGCTGTTGCCATGTCCTACAATCAGCATGTCTCCGGACTACAAAAGAGAAGGGCACACACGGTGATGGAAAGCATCGGCAGGGTCATCGAGGTAAAGGAGAGCCAGCTCGATGCAGTTACAGGTCTCTCAGGAAGCGGACCTGCCTTTGTATTCCTGATGATCGAAGCCCTTGCCGACGGCGGCGTGCTTATGGGTCTTTCCCGGGAGCAGTCGATCTTTCTTTCCGTGCAGACGGTGTTTGGCGCGGCAAAACTGCTTCAGAATTCGGGTGAGCACCCTGCGGTTCTCAGAGAAAAGGTTACAACACCAGGAGGTACCACAGCCGAAGGACTCCTCACCCTGGAGCAGGGCGGATTCAGGCTTTCCGTTATCAATGCTGTTAAAAATGCAACCGAAAAAGCAAGGCAGATTGGTGAAGCTCTCAACTCCCATTAGTTGAAAACATCGGTTCCCCTAACACGAAAACTATACCGCAAAACGGCTGATCATTTTCGCCAAATCTTTTTCTCCCTCAAGAACCGCCGTATACATCTCCAGAATGAGGTTAGCAGCAGGGCCCTCTATTTTACATATGCTCTGAAGCACGTGGCCGATGCCGAGCGGAATCTCCCTTTCGTGAAAACGTTCGTCGCTCTTAAATAGCCTGCCCTTCTCATCTTTCGCCTTAAAAAAAAGTGCAGATGCGGTGCCGAGGGCTATGTGCATGGGTTCTATGCCGTGTTTTTCACAGAGCCTGATCGACCCTATGAGACGGTCATCCGGGCCGAGTTTCCGGTATAAATCCCTACCAAGCCGGTATATAGTGTCACCGAGAGCCCTATTCTGAAAACGCATCAGAAGATCCTCTATATGCTCACCTACTGTGCGTTCTGTAAACTCATCCGAATACTCCGCAATGAGCGCTTTCCCCGACTCCCACATTGCATTTCTTGTTACACTCCGAATTTCCTCATCTTCGGCTGCTTCCCACACATTGGAATAACCTGGTCTGAACACAAAGGCCGTATACCCGCATACCGCATGCCCCATATTGTGAATAAACAGTTTCCTGTCCACATATGCGTGTATGTTCTCCTTCGGATCAAGCCCGGGTACTTTCGGCACCTGCCCCTTGAAACCGTTCCTGTCTAGGATAAGGGTGTTATAGGCCTCTGCAAAGACGTGCAAAGGGTCGTGGGCCCTATCTTTTTCACTCATTATGGGGACCATCTTCCCGATAGAGGTTTCCACAAGCCCAACCGTCTGGCCGAGTGGAAATCCAGCCGGGAGTGTTTCGGTGAGCAACTTCTGAAAAAATGTTGCCGCATCGCGCATGTTCTCACAAATAATTATATCAAGAGGCCTCCCCGGAAAGCGGTTTTTTCTATGGACGAGTCCTGCCGCCAGTGGTTTTATTATGCTGCTGAGCGCTTTCTGACCCACAGCAGTAGCTACGATGTCGGCAGTGCACACCTCTTCGGCTACCAAATCAGTTTGAGAGCCCTCCACACCACGCACATTCCTCACCGAAATTTTCTGTTCCCGCCTATCTTTTACCTGCACTGTGTAGTGTCCCTTCTGATTGAGCGCCCTGATTATTTTCTCATCGATATCGATGAAAACAACTTCCCAGCCGGCCCGGGAAAAGAGCTGGCCGA
>CAZGJW010000242.1:0-2286 GCA_964525675.1 uncultured Spirochaetota bacterium | reverse complement strand
GCATCACCGCGCCGAAAGCCGTGAAGGTGCACAGGAAGGAAATATTCGAAGCGATTCAGCGCGAGAATATCGATGCCTCCAGGTCGACAATGGATAGGGTCAGCACAATAGGCGGTTTTATTACAAAAAAGCATCAGCAAAAAAAGTCTTCATCCGGATAGTTCAGCCTTCTTTTATCCCTATTGCGTCAAAGGGGCACAGCTGCGCGCATACAGAGCAGCCGGTGCACAGTGATTCGGTTATGGCGGCTTTCCACCCCTTTTCTCCGATTTTTTCCTCTTTCTCCCTGTATATGGCAGGGCAGCCGATTTTCAGGCAGATTCCGCATGATTTACAGGGTTCCGGGTCTATCGTATAAACCGGGTTTTTAGACGTATCGATGAGCAAAACGCAGGGACGGCGGGATACCAGCAGCGAGGCTTCACCGCATGCAAGCTCCGACTCAAGTGCCTCTTTTACTTCCTTCATGCTGTAAGGATCGAACACCCGTATTCTCTGAATACCAGCGGCTTTCGCAAATTTTTCAATACGTGCCTCGAAGGTCTCTTCTCCCATGAGTGTTCTGCCGGTACCGGGATTCACCTGATGCCCCGTCATACCGGTTATACGGTTGTCCAGGACAAGTATGGTGAGATTCCCCCTGTTGTATCCGATATCGAGAAGGCCGGTGATTCCTGAATGAAAGAATGTCGAGTCTCCGACAATGCCGACAACAGGCCGGTCGATGCCGCTTTTTGCAACCCCCATGGCTGCGCTGACACCGGCCCCCATACATATGATAACGTCCATACTGTCGAGCGGCGCGAGTCCGCCGAGACTGTAGCAGCCGATATCTCCGATAATGATCGGTTTAAAAACCTTCAGGATGTGGAACACCGTTCGGTGCGGGCAGCCCGGGCATAAAACAGGGGGGCGCGCGGGGATATCGGGACCAGATGTGGTTTCTTTGTCCTGGCAGACTGCACCCTTATCATATAGCTTTATCCGGGCCTTCTCGAGGATGTCGGGGTTCAGCTCGCCGATGTCGGGAATGTATTCCTCTCCTTCAACGGTGATACCCAGTGACTTAACATGTTCCGTGAGAAACCTGTCGAGCTCCTCGATAACGACTACCTTCTTAACCCTGCCGGCGAACACCCTGATCAGGTCGTCTGGAAACGGGTAGCTCATGGTGAGTTTCAGCACCGAAGCTTCATTAAATACCTCCATCACGTACTGGTAGGAGATGCTCGAGGTGATGATACCGAGCTCGTTCTCCCTGTAGAGAACCGTATTTTTTTCGAATTTGTTATTGAAGGCGACCAGCTCTTTTAACCTTTCTTCGACGACGTATCGCCTTTTACGGGCGTATCCCGGCACCATCAGGTATTTTTCAGGATTTCTTTCGTATACCGGTTTTCTGTCAACGTAAGAGCGTTCTTCTATATTGACGATACCCTTCGAATGGGATATTCTCGTTGTTGTTCTGAACAGCACCGGAGTATCGAATCGCTCCGACACCTCCAATGCATCGCCGATAAGCTCCCTGGCCTCGGATGAGTCGGAGGGCTCGAAAAGCGGCACTTTCGCAAAACGTGCGTAGTTTCTTGAATCCTGTTCGTTTTGTGACGAGTGCATGCCGGGGTCATCGGCCACAACGATGACAAGGCCTCCTGAAATTCCGGTATACGACGAGGTCATAAGCGGGTCGGATGCGACGTTCAGTCCTACATGCTTCATTGCCGCCAGAGCCCGTATGCCGGTAAAGGACGCACCGAGGGCCACCTCAAGGGCGACCTTTTCATTGGGCGACCACTCGGCGTAGACCTCCGGGTATCGGGATAAATTCTCGAGTATCTCCGTGCTCGGTGTTCCCGGGTACGCGGCAGCCACCTTTACGCCGTACTCATAGGCACCTCGGGCGATTGCCTCGTTTCCTGAAAGCAGTTTTTTCATGGTCTTTTATATCCCCTCATGTTGTCGAATCCGGCCGAAAAGCGATGCCGTAAATTTTTACAGCCATATCAGTATACTGAATTCTGCCGGAAAAAAAAAGATATTGATGCCCTCAAGCGGCATTATGTATTCGGCCGGCCGCAGGTCTGCTGAATATCTGGATTGCGAGACTTGGAATTTATAGGACAAATAACCTTTTCATGCGGAGAAAATACAGGTATAATGGTGTTACTATTTCAAAAATCATTAACTGATGCTGGAGGTGGACAATGACTGTGGAAGAGGCGATTCGGACAAGAAAGAGTGTGCGGCAATTTCTGGATAAACCGATTGAAGATGAAAAAATAAAAG
>CAZGJW010000241.1:0-2360 GCA_964525675.1 uncultured Spirochaetota bacterium | reverse complement strand
GCCGCGTGGCTCTTTCATCCACTAGAACCTCCTACACTTGCATGACATACCGTGGTGGCTTGCCAAATCCCTTTGTTCTTTGTGGGAACTAGCCTTTTATTCAATTCCTTTGCTATTCCTCTAAACGAAAGTCCGCTTGCTCTCAACTGTTTAATGATCCTGATAATCTTCTGCTCCCCCTGATTCTTTTCAAGTTTTCCCTCCCTATAGTTGTATCCAAAAGGAATCTGGCCTTGGTATCTATCTCTTTTTCTTGCGCCTTTGTCATGTATTCCTAATCTCCTCAAACACTCGATAACTGTAGAATGGCTCACGTTCATTTGCCTGGCTATCTCTCTGATTGGGAGATCACGTTTAATGTAAAGGTTAGTCACATAGGATCTGCTCCGTAAAAGCATCTTTGAGGGTAGTTGGATACTGTCGAGGATCAGTAGAGAGGCGATATTAGTTGAGGGTTGGTCGCATCGAGACGAGTGAAACGCACTCGAACTAGGCGTTTTGGGGGCAGGTCAAGGCAACTGTTTTTGTTTCATAATTTTAGAAATATGTATTTCATACTTGAAAATATTTTGATAACTATATAATATTAGTCTTTACGAAATCTTATATCTCAATTTATGGAGAGAAAAACATGAAAAAAATACATCTCTATTTTTTTTCATCAGTTACGATCATCACGGTACTGGGCTTCAGTGGATGCTCTTCTATGATGGAAACGATGATGCAAAAACCGTCTCCGGTCTCGGAAGAAGAGTCGACAGCATTAGAAAAAGAGGCGGAAGAAGAAACGAAGCAGGGAGCGGTTGAAACCGGCAGCAACGAGATTATTGGGATATGGGTAAATCCGGATTACAACGGGCAGGGACGTTCGGCAAAGCTAGTGTACACAGAACGGGCCGACGGAACGATTATTTATAAAGCATACGATAATTCAGACGGGTCAGGAAACGTATATAGCGGTGAGGTTGTATACGAGAAGATGTGGGTTGATTCCGAAGGAAGAAGAGTAGGCAAGTCGGTAGTTACATTGGAAGGGGGGATGTCGTGGGAGACTCTTGACCGGATCAGTGTCGATGGAACTACTTTGGAGGTTCAGTCAGGTGTCGATAAAATAGATCCGAACGGCCCACGATATTCTATTTACTACCCGCAGTGAATGGTGAGCCGCAGGCAATTCAAATAGACGGTTCAATTACAAATAGGAAGAAGTTTTTAAACGTTGGAACTATCACCGGAATCTGAATTATACGCACATTATCTGAAGAGGAGAAAATAGGCTATGAGGGGAAATCGTGTACTTTTCTTCATAACTATCATAATGGCGATCAATGTATCTTGCCTCGCTTTTGCAGAAAATCAATACGCAGATGACATCGCTGTGATTGAAGCAATGACGACGGCTATGCGAGAATACGCGGATAAAATGGAGGCTGCGAACTGTACGGAGGATGTCATCGCTGCAACCGATGCGCTTTCGGATGCGTTGGATAAGCTGGGACAAAAAATGAAAGCGGTTACTGAGAAACACCCGGGTTGGGTCGATAAGCCGCCGGATGAAGTCAAGGACGTAATGGAGCGATATAGAGAAGTTGAGGGGCGGTTTAACAGTAGTTTGAATGAGCTGGTCCGATATGCCAATGAACAAATAGACAATCAGTCACTACATGATTCATTTCAGAGGCTAAACCTCATCATATACAAGATGTATCAATAACGATGAATCCCCTTACAAATCGGAGGGGAGCAGAAAAAAGATAAAAAGGGATCAGTTCAAAAAAACGAGCTTGCAGGTATCAAAAAAGAATCATTTACATCTACGTATTACGTTATTTGTGGGGTACAATGTATAATATGACCCATGGGGTGAGGGTTTGTGAAAAAGATGGGGAAAACTCATCTATTGGAGACAAGTTAAAGAACATAATAACTTTCAGGACAAAAGTGGATGGTGATTTAATGAAAAGGGGATCTGTTTGGCTTCGGGTCAGAAATTACTGTATTCGTATACTTACTCCCTTTGTGAGTAATTTTTAATATATTCTCGAAAACTCATCCCTTTTTCTTTTGCCTCTTTCGAAATCAATTTCCTGGCAAAGTGTATTTGTTGTAATGCAGGATCACCAGGAAACTCCCGCTCTATTTCTTTCCAAGTCTTTTCGTCTATTCTCTCTTCTGTTTTTCCCATTTTTCGCTATCCTTATTACAACTCCGCAGGTGTCATAATTTCAATATGTTGAAAGTTGTTAATGGTATTAACCATGTTAACAATATCTTTTGTTTTTCTTCTTACAATATGCCTAAAATTCCAACTTAGGACAATATCAAGATTGTTAATTACTGCTATCGCTATATGATATGCA
>CAZGJW010000240.1:0-2396 GCA_964525675.1 uncultured Spirochaetota bacterium | reverse complement strand
AGGCGGATTCAATGGAGGAAGCTTTTACCGAAGACGGCATAAACGTCGATTCGGGACCGATTACAGGGCTCGGAAACAGGAAAGGCATCGAAAAAATTTCAGAATATATTGAACAGAAGGGCATTGGCAGGAGAACGGTTCATTACCGGCTCAAAGACTGGCTCATCTCGAGACAGCGCTACTGGGGCACGCCGATACCGGTCGTGTACTGCGAAAAATGCGGCACTGTCCCTGTCTCCGAAGAGGACCTGCCGGTTGTTCTGCCTGAGGATGTGGAATTCACCGGTAAAGACAATCCGCTCAAAACGAGCCGCTCGTTTCTGTACACGACATGCCCGGCATGCGGGGGTGGAGCGACCAGGGAAACTGATACGATGGACACCTTTATCGATTCATCCTGGTATTTCGACCGCTACTGCAGCCCCAGAGAGGATCGCGCACCCTTCAACAGAGATGCCGCGGGTTACTGGATGAACGTCGACCAGTACATCGGCGGGATCGAGCATGCCATCCTGCACCTGCTGTATGCACGGTTTTTTACCAAGTTTCTGCGGGATATCGGTCTGCAGGGGGTCGATGAACCCTTTGAACGGCTTTTGACGCAGGGAATGGTCACAAAGGAGACCTATCACTGCCCGACACATGGGTACCTGTACCCCGAAGAGGTTGCTGAAGAAAAGGCATGTAAAAAATGCGGAAAAAAAGTGAGCATCGGCAGAACCGAAAAGATGTCGAAATCCAAGAAGAATGTGATCGATCCCGACGACATCATCCGGCGCTACGGTGCGGACACGACACGCCTGTTCATCCTGTTCGCCTCCCCGCCGGAAAAAGACCTGGAATGGTCAGAGAGCGGGGTCGAAGGGGCATTTAAATTTCTGAACAGGGTATATCGCCTCTTCGAGCCGAATATCCCGCGACTGAAGGGGCACAGGGCGCAACTTGAGACCTATGAAACGGACCTGTCGAATGGGAAGAAGGTTTCTGAGGCCGAACGGTCGATACTCCACACAGTGCATAAAACCCTCAAGAAGGTCGGTGAGGACATAGAATACCGTTTTCACTTCAACACGGCGATCGCCGCTATGATGGAGATGGTGAACTTCCTGTACTCGTGTATTGGCCAGGAAGACGATGACAAAAACGAGATTCTTCCATACCTGTACGCACTGAAAACACTGCTCATAATTCTTCATCCCTTCGTGCCGCATGTTACTGAGGAAATCTGGCATGCTGCGGGATTTGAGGGGTATCTGATAAATGAACCGTGGCCCTCCGTCGACGAGGAGCTCGCGCGGCAGGATATAGCTACTATTGTGGTTCAGATAAACGGCAGGCTCCGCGCAAAGTTCGAAGCCCCGGTCGGCACCGATCGGGACACGCTGCAGGAAAACGCATTCGCGCTCGAAAGGATCAGGCAGTATACGGAAGGAAAGACCGTACGCAAGATAATCGTTGTGAAGAACAGGCTCGTCAATATTGTCCTAACATAGGGTCAGAGAAAGGAGCTGCTATGGGCTGCATGGTATGCAAGTTCGGCGGATCATCACTTGCCGATGCCGATCAATTCAGAAAGGTGAAGGAAATTATCTCATCCGACAGTACGCGAAGGTACATAGTCCCGTCAGCTCCCGGAAAACGGACATCCACCGATCAGAAGATAACTGACCTCTTGTATCTCTGCCATACCCATGCACAGCAGGATATTCCCTTTGGCGAAGTATTCGAAATTATCTCGAAACGGTACCTGGATATAGTGAAAGACCTCTCCCTCCCCCTTGACCTCTCACCCTATCTCGAAGATATCCGCCGGAACATCTCGGCCGGCGCTTCTGCGGACTACACGGCGAGCAGGGGAGAGTATCTCAACGGTATAATCGTATCTAAACTCCTCAGATACGAGTTCGTCGATGCAGCCGACATTATCTTTTTCGATAAAAACGGCGCGCTCGACCTTGAGAAAACATACAGTAAAATCGTCGTGCGTCTTAAAAACATCGAACGGGCGGTTATTCCCGGATTTTACGGCAGCCGACCGGACGGAAGCATACAGACATTTTCGAGAGGGGGCTCGGACATCACCGGGGCTATAGTGGCACACGGGATGTCGTGCGATCTCTACGAAAACTGGACCGATGTCTCAGGCCTTCTCATGGCTGACCCCAATATCGTTGAAAACCCGAAACCGATAGACGTCATCACCTACAAGGAGCTTCGCGAGATTGCGTATATGGGTGCGCAGGTCCTGCACGACGAGGCGATTTTCCCGGTGCGGGAGGCGGGTATTCCGGTTCTTATCAAAAACACGAACAGGCCGGGAGACCCGGGCACTCTCATCGTAAAGGATGCCGAACCGATCGCACATCGTGGGAATATCACCGGCATCGCCGGCAAGA
>CAZGJW010000239.1:0-2504 GCA_964525675.1 uncultured Spirochaetota bacterium | reverse complement strand
GAGGAAAACCCGAAACTGTTCGAAAGGGCTCATGTCGCGCATATATTAATAAAGGGCGACGGAAAAAAGGCCAACGATGTCTATGAAGAAGTTATGAAAGACCCCTCCCGGTTCGAGGAAATAGCGAAAGAGAAATCGGAAGATCCGACTGCAGAAAAGGGAGGGGACCTCGGCTGGTTTTATAGAAAGGATATGGTTCCCGAGTTCGCAGAAGCCTCGTTCAAGCTCAAGAAAGGACAGATCAGCACCCCGGTAAAAACAGTGTTCGGTTATCATATTATTAAAGCTCTCGATGATGTGCAGAAACTTGGTTATGACAAAGCGATAAACAGGGTGAAGCAGGAATACGTAAATGCCAACCGCGACGAAGTCGAACGGGCGACAGCTGAAAAGGGAAAGAACATCCTTGAAAAAGCTACCAAAGAACCGGAGTCTTTTGAGAATATTGTAAAGAACGCCGGTTCCAAAGTGGAAAAAACGGACTATATATCCCTTGAAGGCCAGTATATCCTGAATGAAGGTCGAACACTGCCGCTCTATGATCTCATGGGCATTGAAAATCTTCCTGAGATTGTCTTTTCGACAAATATCGATCAGGTTGGCGGCCCTCTCACATCCCCAAAAGGTGAAATCATCTTCAAGGTTGTCGGTGAAAAGAAATTTGATCAGGCAGAATTCGAAAAGGCTAAAGATTACGTGTATCAGGTCTACACCAACCTTAAACAAAACTACCTCTTCAATGACTGGTATCAGAGCGCTCTGCGTAACTCGAAAATCGTCGATAACTTTAACAGAGTTTTTGCCAAAAAAAGCTGATCAGGCTCATTCAGCGGGTAAATTCTACTGGCATGTAAACTTATCAAAGGAACAGGGATCAGATGATGACCTCGCTGTAATTCGTCTATGGAATCACCGTTCGATAAAAATATCGAATTTCTCACCGCGCACTTTTCCCATCTGCTGAAAAAACTTCTTTCTCCTGACACACTTGCGCCATACACCTTCGTGCAGGGTTCGCCACCAAACATAGTACACGGGAAACGTGCATTTCATTCAAAAGCCGATCCTGAGCGTGAGGCTCTGAGATCTGTTCAGAATATTATCGTACAGGAAGGCACCCTCATCCTTTTCCTCGGTCTGGGAATGGGCTACCATGTCGAGAAGTTTATGAAGCTGTATAATACAGCCGGGGCACGGGTGGTGGTGGTCGAGAAAAGCGCAGAAGCATTCACAATTCTTGTGCAAAATCGGGACATCTCTTTCCTGCAGGGTGTAAAACTTTTCATCGCTGAAACCCCCTCCTCTATTATCGATTACTTTGAGTCTCTCAGCCCTGTTTCATTTAGAGGACACCGCGTTATCAGGCTCCGCGGGGCATTTGAGCTGTTCAGCCAGTACTATACGAAGATACAATCAACATTTGCCGCACTCATGTCCGCCAGGCTCTCCGATATGCTCACACGGTTTGCCTTCGAAAGTCTGTGGCTTAAAAATTTCATCAGTAATATTCCCCTCCTTTCAGGAAGGAGATCTATCGCAGCCCTGAAGGGTACCCTCGCAAAAAGCCCTGTGCTCGTGATTGGGGCTGGGCCCTCTCTTAAAAACCAGCTTCCCCTCATTGCACGTATAGCTCCGACTGTTCATATCATTGCGGTCGACACGGCGGTCGGGCCGCTTGTAATGTGCGGCATTATTCCCGATTTTATCGTCAGTCTCGACGCCCAGTACTTTAATACCTGCGACTTCTTCTCCCTCTTTTCGGATGTACATACCGCCGAAACGGTATACCGGCGCTCGGTTCTCGTTACTGATATCGTGGTCTGCCCGCAGATTCTTAAAAACTGGAAAGGCGACATCTATTTCAGTGAAACCTCCTACTCTCCCGACTCCGACTACGACGGTTTCAACGGGAACATCCCGCTGGAAACACACTCTCTGTCTTTGCTCCTGCATACATATTTCCATGACATCGATTCTCTCGAGTGCGGAGGCTCGGTTACCACGACCGCTCTGGAACTTGCCCTCTACCTCGGTACAGCTCCGGTCTACGTTACGGGTCTTGACCTTTCATACACGGGATATCAAACGCACGTCTCATCCTCACCCTTCTACAACGAGCTGTATCGGACGAGCAGCAGGTTTGCTCCGCTTCAGACCCTGATAACAGGCTCGATAAGAGGGAGGAAGATACATCAGGTACCGGGTAAGGACGGGAGGATGGTCGTATCAGATTTTATATTTTTAAACTACCTGAAATGGCTGGAATCAAGGGCTGTGTATGAGTCAAGGGTTGTGAATGTCACTGAATCGGGCCTTCAAATCACCGGCATTGTGCACCAGACCCTTGAAAAATGTGCCGCAGAACTGAGCTCCAGAGAGAAAAAACCTGATATGCGGTTGCATACAAGCCAGGCCCAAAACTGGGACAGGCCTCCGAACCGGAACAGGCCTCGGGACGGGTCCCTAATCAGGGACAAGTCCCCGGACCGGTATAAGCCCCTGAG
>CAZGJW010000238.1:0-2542 GCA_964525675.1 uncultured Spirochaetota bacterium | reverse complement strand
TTACCTTCGGGCAATGCGGGATTTGAACCCACGACCTCTGGCTCCGGAGGCCAGCGCTCTATCCAGCTGAGCTAATTGCCCTTGCTTTTCTATTTAAGATACAGCGATTATTCGGGTACTACAAATAAAATCTACGGGTTCGGTAGACTGTCTTTTTGCATTTAACGAGAAGGATGGTTTCGGGGCTGTTCATATTGTAAATGAGGTTGTTGTATAGGAGGTCAACGAGCAGGTGTATTCTCAGACCCTTTTCACCGTTATTGAGTGCGGGGTGGTGGGGCAGTTTGCTTCACAGATGCCGCATCCAGTACATAAGTCATTGTCCATAATGGGATAACGCAGTATAGTTTCTACACCGTTTACCATCTTCATCTTCTCCGATACCTTGATCGCCTTATCCGGAACAGGACAAAACTCCTCGCACACAAGGCAGTTCGTATCCTCGGCAAAGACAACACAGCGCTTTTCATCAATCGCAGCAATGCCGATAACCGCATGCTGCTTTTCTGCGAGTGTCTGTTTTGGTATAGCGAAGTTCGGGCAGACGAGCTGGCACACCTGGCAGTTGTAGTCGCAGCCAAACTCTTCGAATGCGAGATGCGGTGTGAACACACCGTTGAACCCGCCCTTAAGCCCCGAGATCTTGATGATTTTGTTCGGGCAGCTCTGCACACATTGAAAACAGCGCAGGCAGCGCTGAACAAACAGGTTGTCGTCTGTGACGCCGGGCGGCCGTAACAGCTTCATTCGATCTGAAGGCCATGAAAAATATAACTGGCTACCGGTTGCGATACGGGTGCCTTCCGGTACCGGTATGCCTCTTTTTCCCCTGCCAGAAAGGGTGAGGAGTGTGCCGGTGATAAGCCCGCCTGCAAAAAGCGCCCCTTGTACCAGAAGAGCGCGACGGGTTTCATCAGTATAATGCTTTCTGGCATGGTGGGTGACGGCAAATTGGAATCCGGAAGCCGGGCACCGGGCCTCGTACTCAAAGCAGAGTATACATTGGTGGTCGATCACTGTTTTCGAGCGGTATTCGGCGGCATTCATCGGACACGTGTCGCACAGGCCGCATGCAGAGCATTTGTTTATTAAAAGTTTGAATACGGACACTTTTGCCAGAAGGCCGTACAGTGCGCCGAGCGGGCATATGTACGAGCACCAGAATCTACGTGAGAACAGGGACGCCACAACGAGAAGCCCAACAAATATAATACCGAGGAGCGAAAGTGAAAAAATCCTGATGATCCATACGTTCGGATGGAAGAACTGCAGTACGGGCGGTGTGTAAAATACTGCAACGAGCAGGGCGCCGAGAATGAACCATGAAGGAGGATAGAGCGCAAATCGATGTGCAAATGTTGTGAGCGACCGGTCTTGGAACAGCCGTTTCTGTATCACTTTGCGCAGCGGTTTGATGCAGAGATCAAGTATTTCGATGAGTGTTCCGAGGGGGCAGATCCATCCGCAGAAGAACCGTCCGAAAATAACGGTAAGGGCCAGTATGCCTGCCATGCCAAAAAAGTAATCCCACTCGATTTGGAGATGGGTGAGCAGGATGAGAGGATCGGTCTTGAGAAACGGGTTTTCACCCGGCCAGAAGGGGTTGAGTGAGCGGATGAATATGAAGAGAAAAAGGCCAAAGAAGAGTGCCTGCGAAAGTATTCGAAGCTGCTTGAGCGTTCTGAAACCCTGTGTTCTGTTTATCATATACATGTGCCAACAATACAAGGGTATTCTTGATCAATATGTTCCGATTGCAGCTACTTCCTCGATCTTGTTTCCGGAAATGACCTTCGATGCGTGAACTGGAAGATTCCGGTGCGGGCGCTTTTTAGTACACTAGAGCGATACTGTGTGTGAACTGAAGCCTTCTATTTTTCCGATACCCTTCTGGTATGCCTTTGCGATATACCCGATACTGCGCGGGTTTTTGTTGAACAGCACTGCGGCAGAGGCATCTGCGCTTACAATATCGGGTGAAGCGATTATCGTATCGAGCCGGTTCAGGTAATCGGTACTGCCTCCTGTCGGTCCATTTTTGAGCATTATGTTCGTGGCATCGATAATGGTAAGATGGCTTTTAACCCCCATGTTGATATCGGAGATGGACTCGTGTATGTGCCAGTGCCACTTGCCGCGGTTATCGCCGGTTATTCCCATGAGATTTTTCATGCCCAGCGTGAGACCTGCCGATGAATGGTGTTTGGCAACGGGTACATTGATGAATACGTCTGATTCGAGCACGTATCTATTGACCGTCGTCTCGTTCAGGACTTCCGCACCGTCTATGGAGATTTTTTTATACAACTTTTCCGTCACATCGTTGACATACAGTACTTTTGCGCCGGCGGATTTCGCGGCCTTTTCAATGCCGGAATTTACGTACGTAAGTTTCGGGTTGTTGCAGGTCCGGTCGAACAAGTACACCTTCGATGCAAGGGCCTGGAAGCAGAGATGCACTATGGTGCGTACGACGACCGGATCGGTTGTTGCCTTCAGCTCCGGGGGAGAGTTCCAGGCGATGTTCGGCTTTACCACCACG
>CAZGJW010000237.1:0-2582 GCA_964525675.1 uncultured Spirochaetota bacterium | reverse complement strand
CTAGGGGCATTTTTTTATCTGAATGCCCAAAAAAATATTCATGCGTCAGAGCTGCTTCCGGGTAATTTTTCTTGACAGGAAAAGTCAATAGTGTTATTATTGCGTCGTCTTTTGCTGCTGTTAAAGTTTCTACAGCAAAGTGACGACACTGTACATACACATAGGTTTGCATGTACAGGGACGTGGGTGCGGTCTTTCGGGGTTTGTTCGAAGGGGGCTGGGCCTGTCAAATTTTCTCGTACTGTTTCGGAAGGAGGATATACTGTAAAAGGTGTTCACTACCTTTTACAGTATTATTACTATACATAAACCTGTATGAAACAGGATTTCTTTTAATATATTGCCTGTTTAGAAGGTTTTTTTGCATTTTTTGGAAAAATTTGCTTGCATTTTCACATAAAAAAGTATAGTCTTTTACTGATTACCTGGCTCAAGGGGTTTGAAGCTTCGCTTCGGCGGTTTATTATAGAGATGTGTGGTATTTTGTTTTTGTAGAACTATACATCCTAAAAAGGAGGGCGGAACGCTTCAAAATTCCTGATGGGCCTGGCAAGCCAAAAGATGTACTGACTATGTATATTATTCGGGGTCTACCTGGATAAAAGGGTCGTTGGCCCTTTTGAATACACTCATTTGAGGAGGAAAAGTAAAAAATGAAGAAATTAGGAATTATCCTAACAGTTGCAGCGGTGCTTTTTGCATTTGCAATTCCTGTATTTGCATCCGAAGACACGTTCACCGGTGAGTTTACATTCGGAGCAATGACGCCTTTTGATGCACCAAAGGGGGCCATCGGCTTTTCCAATATGTATACCGATGTTTCTCTTGCCGTTGATGATTACAACACGGTGCTCTTCGAGCTCGCGGGAAGCTTGGCGTTCACCCAGGACATTGCGACATTTACCGTTGATCCTGTAACCGGTGATGTGACCATTAACCAGGGCGCAATGTTCAAGGTTCCGTACTTCCAGTTGACCACGGATCTTGGCGCTGCTCTCGGTCTTCCTGTCGGTCTCAAGAATACCGCAGGTCTGACAAGCCTCTATTCGAGTAAGTATGAGGTTACCGGGCATGCCTATGAGCGGACAAAAGTGCGTTCATGGATCGATCCGCTTGCGTGGAAGTTTCAGGTTGGCACCGATATGGCCACGGTCGATTTGGGTCTCGGTTTCGGTGAAGGTCTCGAAGACCTCAACGATATCGGTGTTCTCGTCACCGTTCCTGAAGTCGGTCCTGCCTCTGTTGAGGCATGGTACCTTGCACAGGACAATGCCGACTACAAGGGAAAAGTCGGTTTTGACGTAAAAGCCACAGGCCTCGTCGGTGGAATGCTCAGCGTTGCGGCCGGTTTTATGGACGATATGGCCATGGAAACCTGGGCATACGGTGTGGGCGCAAGCGTTGTATACAGCCCGGCAACGATCGGCGTGTCGCTCAACGGTGATGATGTCAACACGGTCGACCAGCTCGGTATCGATGTCGATGCAATGCTCACAGACAACTACGGCGCAACGGTTGCGGCCGGTCTTTCACTTGCCGATGGCATGGATACCTTCCAGGGTGCTGATCTCAGTGTCTATGCCAAAGCAGGTGCCGCCACATGGAGACTCGGTTATGTAATCACGGATGGCAACGGCTATTATTACGGCTGTGCAGTCGGCGGTCCTGACGGCGGACTGTACCTGAATGCTGACATTGATTTCTAATGTTCAAATGATGTAATGCAGGCAAGAGTAAAAAAACCCCCTCGGTGAGAGGGGGTTTTTTGCGTCGAAGGTATTGTATGTACAAAATTGCAGATCTTAAATGCGGCGGGGAACCGAAATTATTTTATGTGCACGTAACTTGTACGGATAGAACGGATTGTACCGTGTGGACGGGGCGGACTGGAGACTATAATTGAAAATCTTTTTTTATCACCCCTATAAGCGCGCCCTCAGGTGTGAAGATGGGAACGTGTATGCTCCCCTCGCCGTAGGTGATGGTTTTTCTCTCAATGAATACGAGCACCCCCGTGTAACTGTGCTGTGCAGCGAGCCCGATGCTGTTCGGGAAGGTGTGTTTTTTTATTGCAACTTTCAGTCTTGAAATATCGTCGCCCCTTCTGAGGTTGTCCTGTCTTTCCTTCGTTTCCCAGTAATTGGTGAGTCCAAACTGATTTACCGGCTCATACATTGTTCCGTATATGAAGAGGCGTATGGATTTCAAAGCAATGACAACTTTATCGTCAACGTATTCACTGCTTTTTGTATTGTTCGTTACGGTAATTTCGAATGCCATAATTTTGTATAAACCGGGGGTGCTTACAAAAGGATTATTGGCTTTTCCGTATTTTTGTTCGAGCTGTTTGGCATCGAGAAAACCGATGGCCACATCAAAATCATACGCTTCTGAAACAGCTTTTGATGCCTCCCCCTCTTTGAGTGAGTATTTATTTGATGCACAGCCTGAAAAGAGAGATAGTACCGACACAAGCAGCACGGTAGCCGAAACAAGGTTAGTTTTTTTCATTGTTGTTTTCCAGTCTCCCAGCTCTGACGCATGAATATTTTTTTGGGCATTCAGATAAAAAAATGCCCCTA
>CAZGJW010000236.1:0-2614 GCA_964525675.1 uncultured Spirochaetota bacterium | reverse complement strand
GATCCGTTTTCCGGTCAGCCGCATCATCTCCTCGAAACTCCGACGAAACTTCATAACAAGGCTTTCATACACACAGCGCGCCACCTCCGCCATGCCATAAGGGGCTTTCTGTCCTGTTTTTACACAGTATTCTCTGACAACACCCGGCATATCGGCCTGTACCTGCCCGAAGCGCGGATCGTCCACATCGATAAAAGCACCCAACACCGGCGCCTGTTCCGATGCAGCAACAATCTCTTCCCAGGTTATCTTCTTCCCAGTATCCAGCATCCACTTTTCCCTGCACTGCTGTGCAATCCACAGCCCTGTGATATTTCTTGCGAGAAAGCTCTTTCCTTCGGAATCTCCTTCATTACCGAATCCACCGTGCAGTGTGCCTGTATCAAGAATCGGCTGTGCCGTCTTCATGCCGCTTACAATCCACGTACCCATACTGAGCCAGGCCCAGTTGCGGTCAACATCCTTTACAGGAATACCCGTTTCCGCTGATGCTGTATCATGGGTAGCCGGCACAACGATGGGTATGGAAGGCACACTGAGCTCGGCGCATACTGATTTTTGTACTTTTCCGATCCGAGTGCCCGGCAATACTGCTTCGGAAAAGATGGAAGGCGGAACACCGAGCTTGTCTAATATCCTCTCTTCCCACTTTCGTTCCCTCTGATTGTACATATCCGAGGTTGTTGCATTGGTATATTCATTTGCTACTTTGCCCGTTAAAAAATAATTGAAGATATCAGGCATCATGAGATATTTGTACGCGTGCCTGAGCTCGGTTGCATCATCCTTTGCGAGTGCATACATGTTAAAAATACCCATAATCGAAATTGTAAACATCCCGGTGAGCCTGAAAATTTCCTCCTCCGGAATAATTGAAAAGAGCTCCGTAGTGAGGCTGTTTCTTCGCTCATCTCTGTAGTGAACCGGGTTGCAGATGAGCCTCCCCTTTCGGTCAATAAAACCGAAGTCAACTCCCCAGGTATCGATTGCAAGTGATTCAATATCCCTGAACCGGTGGACAGCAGACTGGAGTCCAATCTGCACCTCGGAATAAAGTCTCAATACATCCCAGTACAGGGTCTCCCCTGCCCTGACCGGTCTGTTCTCAAAACGGTGAACCTCCTCCATGGTAAATGCTCTTCCGTCAAAATGCGCAACAAGGGCCCTCCCGTTGCTCGCACCGAGATCAAATATCAGATAGTGTTTATCGGCCATGCATTTTCCCTCAGGCATTTCTGCAGCTACTAGAAGTAGCAAAAGTTCCTGGCGGGATACATCCCCCCGGGATACATCCCGTCAGGTACCGATCCTTTACAGGACTAGATATCATGAAGTAACTTCGTGAGAAGTCACTTAAAAAAGTAAACTGGTCAACAGCTCGATGTTATCGGTAAATCGGTAGCCCTTCATGTTGTTCTCGATTTCACCAGAATGCTGGCTCAGTTTATCAGCAAACCCCTTGTACATATGTACGAGCTTTACCCCTACTGACAGCGATTTCACCCTGTCGTCCCGCGGTGCAATAATATCAATCGCCTGCCAGCCTTCATAATCCGTTTTATTTAGGTAGTAGTAAAACTCGAGAATTTCCCAGAAATTGATGGAACCGAACAGCATATCCGGATCCGCGTCCTTGTAGTTCTCATTGAGGTGTATCTGAAAGAGCTTGTTATGGCTGTCCAGGATTGCGCAGGATTCTGCGATATTTTCCTGGGCCATGAATGAATGTCCGATATCAAGCGCAGCACCGACATTGTCGCGGCCGACGTCGTTAAGCAGCATCATTACCTTCCCGGTATTGCTTACGTACTCTTTCTGCCTCGGGTCCTTGCTCTTCGCCTCTACTGCTATTCTCATATCCCTGGCATACTCGCCCAACTCCTGCAGGGTTTCCACGAGATTCTTCCACCCGTCATAGTAGTTTGCCTGAAAGGGATAGTCGAAACCGTCATGAGCCGGCCAGAAGAGCACACTCTCCGCTTTAAGCTCTTTTGCAAAATCGATACCCTCTTTGAAGATTTTAATAGCCTCCTTGCGGGTACCCGCATCGGTTGTGCTGTATGCACCGTCCTTCCACTTCCGATCGCTCCACTCCTCGATAAAAACCTCGGGAACCTTAAGCCCGAATCCCCTGGCCTTTTCCAGAAGCTTCACCGGGTCTTTCGGCATGAGAGCCGGTGGATACATCTGGAAGATGCCGTCCAGGCCATCTGTCTTCGAAAAAACCTCTAACATTTCATCGATGGACATTTCTTTAAAGTAGCCGTCGGGTACGTATCTTTCGGGGTAGGTGCCGAGGCAGAAAACATGAGCGCTTACATTCAGTTTCATATTCTACTCCTTGTTTTTATATAATTTTCAGTGCGCTGATTTCCCATCAGCAACGGGTACCGGTACGGGAAAAAGCACTTCTTCATAATAACACAATACAGTCAAAAGAAAAACAAATACAGGCACGTTTCAATTCCATGCTAAAACAATTCCTCAATCCCATACCAAATAAGGCAGATATAATCAATCGATTTTGATTTTTTCTCTTTACAAAAGCGCAGAACATCCTTATTGATTGAGCTCACTCCTGAAAAGATACGGCGGTATGGTAGAATGAAACTTC
>CAZGJW010000235.1:0-2629 GCA_964525675.1 uncultured Spirochaetota bacterium | reverse complement strand
GTCTGGGTTCAAAAAAGAGTGTACCGATGTCTCTTTCGGCATTTTCAAGTGTGGTGGGTTCACCCGGGTGTATCACCGTATAGATTCTCGTTATTGCATCCTCTCTCGTGGGCTCATCTTTCAGCGCATCGTCTGGATTCTTTGAAAAATCCTCCTTGTCGAGACAGTTAATGATAACTGTTGAGTTCAGGCTTTCTGACGATTCAAAATCAATGACATCTATTTTATTAATCCCCGCATGGAGGAGAGAGTCGAGTGTCGTTGGAATAAGCCGCTCACCAGCGCGCATGATCTTCTCGTTCTCACCTTTACCGAAGTATGCACATGCGGTATACCTGTTATTCAGGCTCCCGTCGGCAATCACCGACTCACTCAACGAGATTGTTTCTGTCTTGTAAAAGAGCTTGATAATTGCATCACGCGTTTCATACCCAATGGCACGGAGAAGAAGCGTTGCGAGTATCCTTCTCTTTCTGTCAATACGAATATAGAGGAGCTCTTTCTTGTCGTCCAGTTCGAGCTCGAGCCATGAACCGCGGTCGGGAATGATTCGCGCGGTGTGCATTTGATCCTTCTCTTCATACCCAAACACCACCCCGGGAGAACGGTGTATCTGGCTAACCACAACCCGCTCGGCACCGTTGATGATGAAAGTGCCCCGCTGTGTCATGAGCGGAACATCCCCCATATATAGAACCTTCCTTCTGATTTCACCGGTTTCAGTAAATATGAGGTCGATCGTCGCTTTCAGTGGCAACGCGTAGGTAGTTCCCTTGTCCTTACACTCTATCTCCGAGTATTTAGGATCATCGAACGTATAGTTCTCAAACTGGAGAATCATATCGCCGTTCGGGCTTTCCACAGGAAATGTCGAGGAAAAGACAGATTGAAGGCCGACACTTTCGAGCTCAACACCGCTCTTGATCTTCGACAGCTGAAGAAACCGTTCGTACGATGAAAGCTGTATCTCAATAAGGTTGGGAATCTTCAGGATTTCTCTTGATTGTTTCCCAATTACTACACGTTCCCTTTTCTCACTCATGTTTTCCTCTTATTGATAATTGTACATGTATGTTTGTAAAGGCAGGTTATACAAACCGGTTCATTACCTTTTTTTAGAAGCTGCGATAATAATCGAGCAAGGAATGCTCACCTGAAGCACACTGTTCCCTTTTAAGTAACTTCGAGCAAGTTACTGTTTGATATCCAGTCCTGTTAAGGATCGACCGCGAAGCGACATATCCCTCCAGGGACATTCCATGGGGGATTCACGTCGCTTTTACAGAACACAATTTTACAGACCCGCATACAACTCAGTGTTGAAAGGTGTTAGAATTCTCTGATTAACCGGAAGTTGCTGAGATTGTTGATTGAAAACACCGTATAAACAGGCATCGATTAACGATTTTACTGGAAACGATTTGAAGTTCGGGCACATACCACCCTAATATACTAGCCAATTTAAGAAATGTTAAATTCTTTATTTTGAGAGGATTAGCCCAGTATATGCCTCTCTCATTCAATCGACCATCCACCTGGACGCAAAGCGTGCGGATGATCCCACCGGTACCGAAGGTACCGAAGGTACAACCACCACTCGTTGCATCACCGGGTGCCCTGACGGTGCTTCGGGCCTAACTACTTCATCTCAACGGTTGCGCCTGCAGCCTCAAGTTTTGATTTAACTTCCTCTGCGGTTTTTTTATCGACATTTTCAACAACGGGCTTAGACATTCCTTCTACAAGGTCTTTCGCCTCTTTAAGCCCGAGACTTGTAGCGGCTCGAACCTCTTTGATAACCTGTATCTTTTTTTCGCCGATTGCAGTAATTAACACTGAAAACTCAGTCTGTTCCTCTTCCGGAGCAGCTTCGCTGCCTGCGCCGGCTCCCGGTACGGCTGCAACAACAGCAGGCGCAGCAGCGGAAACCCCGAATTTCTCCTCAAGAGCCTTTACCAGTTCAGCGAGTTCAAGAACGGTCATTTTCTCAATGGCCGCTATAAGATCTTTCTGCGATAATTTTTCGCTTGCCATATTATCTTCTCCTCGATTTCATAGGGTAACAGATGCAGGCAACGCATAGTTGAAGACATCTGCACCCTTTTGTGGTTTTATTCATTAGAAGCGGCATACGTCCCCAAGGGGAAGGTCCCCAGGGGGAACGTCCCTGGCGGGATATGTCGTTTCACGGCCGAGCGTCACAGACAACTTAACACTCAATTTTGTTTCTGTTCCTCAACCGCCTTTAGTGTTCGAATAAATTTGGATAGAATGCCGTTTAATGTGAATACCAGACCCGCCCTCGGTCCATTTATTGTGCCGATGATCTTCGCAATGAGGGTCTCTTTTGACGGAAGGGCTGCTATCTGTACTATATCCTCCGGTCCAAGAAAATTGTCATTTACAAACCCTCCCTTTATCTGCAGGCTCGTTTCTTCAATACGATCCGCAAGGGTCTTTGCAATCCCTGAAATATCACCATTAAAATACGCAAGCGCCGTTGGATTTACCAGAAACCGATCAAAAGCTTCATATCCGAGCTCATGAAACACCCTCTTTACGGTACGGTTCTTCACAACATGGAATTCCGCACCCTTTTCCCTGAGAGTATTCCGAAGTGCATTGATTT
>CAZGJW010000234.1:0-2639 GCA_964525675.1 uncultured Spirochaetota bacterium | reverse complement strand
TTCCTCAACCGCATGGGCGATCCATTTACCGTATTGAGCAGCACCTTTTCAACCTATTACGCGCCTGCCCAATTTCTTTTATTAAACCTTAGACTCAAAAATAAGACCGGTTTTGGTGAATTCAACGGGTACATCCAGTCAGGAAACACATCCACCTATGCCTACGCTCCGCTCAACGGTATACTCACCCGCGGGTACCCTCTGCCGGTACCCGGGTCTTCGGTGACTGACTGCAGGATAACCGCCGCTGTTCCGCTTCTGACAGTGTACAGGGGTGTGTATGCATTTCCACTCTTTCTGAGAAGCATGTACCTGAACCTCTACTCCGACAACGGAATACTCTTTTCGCCTTCATCGCCCTATTCATTTGCGGCGGAGAGCATCAAAGAATTTACCGCATCACCTCTCCAGTATATCAGATCGTCGGCTGGTGCAGAAATTGCCATCTCGACTGTTATCGGCTATGAATTCCTCTTTGAAATTATCGGCGGGTACGTGTACCCCTTTTCCTCGCTTGGTGAAAGCGGTATATACCTCGAAGCCGGGCTGGGTCTGTCTTTCTGAAAAGATCTATTTTACAGAAAAAAGTGAAAGGATTTATGGTGTTTTTTGCCTTTTTGCGTTAAAATCTATTCAGCAATAATCGATCTTTTAAGTAACTTCGAGCAAGTTATCTTTGATACTCGGCATCGAAGTGGTATATCCCGCCAGGGGGACTTACGCCACTTTAGAGTGCCTCTTGGAACATCAAGGTGTATTTATTAGAATCCATACCCCAAAACCGGTTTTCTGAAACAATCCTAATCAAGTACAGGAAAACAAAATGAAAATGACAAACCGTGAACGGGCTGAAGCTGCGTTGCAGAGAAAAATTCCCGACAGGGTCCCCATATTCGAGCTTCTTATCGACCCATCAGTACGAAAGGGTATATGCAAGGATTGCTCGTACACCGAATTTGCCGAAAAGTACAATTTCGATATCGTGCTGACTTCAACTCCTTCGGATAATTACAGAATGGAAGTGGTCGATGAAAAGGCCAGGATATACCGTGATGAATGGGGTGTCATGAGACAATTTTCCGACCAGACGGTTTCATTTCCCATGAAAGGGCCGATTCAGTCGGAATCCGATCTCGATACATACACTCCGCCCGACCCGCTCGATCCCTACCGCTATAAAGGGCTCATTGAGCTTCTTGAAGCATTCAAGGGGGAAAAGCTCGTCGGCATGCATGTCCATGATGCATTTTCATACCCGACCTATCTACGGGGAATGGATAACCTGCTTATGGATATCATTGATAATCCGGAAATGGTGCGCAGACTGGTCCGACTGTCGGTGGACCACTCGAAGGCTCTCATCACCAAGGCCCACAATCTCGGCGCGGAACTGTTCGTATTCGGCGATGACTATGCAGGAACGACCGGGCCGATGATGTCACCAAATCATTTCAGGGAGTTTTTCCTGCCTGGAATGAAGGAAGTTGTAACGCAAGCAAAGAGTTTAGGCGCATACGTTATCAAACACACGGACGGCGACATAACCTCAATTCTCGACATGATAATAAGCACCGGGATCGACGGGGTTCACCCGTTGGACCCGGAAGCAGGTATGGATATCAGGGAGATAAAAAAGAGGTACGCTGACCGTGTCTGTGTCATCGGAAACATCGATACCGGCAAGATCCTCACCGAATCCCCGCCCGAAGTAGTGGAAGAAGAGGTGAGGCGGACAATCATTGACCTTGCACCTGGGGGCGGGTACATAATAGCATCCGCCAATTCGATACATTCCCATGTAAAACCGGAGAATTACAGGAAAATGCTCGAAGCAGTTCTAAAGTACGGCTGGTACAGGCATCTCGGCACAGCGTAAAAAACGAGTCCCATCAGCAACCGGCAGCTCAAAGACGTATCGGGTAGCTGCCGTATTTTTTCACCGTATTGTAGAATGCCATGATGTTTTCGATCGGCACCTGCATTTGTACGTTATGAGCGGGACCCAGAATCAGCCCGCCGCCGGGCGCAACGGTTTTCAGCCTCAGCCTGGTCTCGTTGACGACATCCTCAACGCTCCCGAACGGCATCGTTTCCTGATTATCGATTGTGCCCCAGAAGGTCAGCTTGTCCCCGAATTTCTTCTTCAATTCACCCGGGTCCATCGATTTCGGCTGGACGGGATTGAGTATATTTACCCCGATCTCAATAAAATCCGGAAGTATCGGAACATTATTGCCGTCCGTGTGAAACGCAAACTTGATATCGGGATTCAGGCTTTTCAGGTAGCTGAAAAGTTTCGCGTAGCGCGGTTTGAAGAATTCCCTGAACTGAGCGGGAGAAATAAGAAGCCTGTCCTGCATGCCGAAATCATCACCGATCCATATTACATCAACGCCGTATTTGACCAGAACCGTTCCGGCGTCCCATACCCAGTCCAGGAGCCTGTCGAGATAGGCGTGGAGGAAATCCTTGTTCAGCACCATATCCTCCATAACTTTGTCCATCCCGCGCAGGTACCAGGAAAGCTCAAACAGGGTGCACGCAAGTCCCCCCATGATGCCGTATTCCTTACCGTACTTCTCTATCATCTCCTTTGAATCCGTATACCGCTTCTCGTCCTTGAAATCGGGCATTTTGAC
>CAZGJW010000233.1:0-2691 GCA_964525675.1 uncultured Spirochaetota bacterium | reverse complement strand
CCGTAAATGGGGGAACAACGTACAATATGGATGTCTGGGTTACGAACTCCGATCTATACTTTAACGGAACGATCGGACTTTTTTCCGACAACCTTACAACTGAAAATGACAGCAACACCTATTCCACCCGAGTCGGTGCGGACAGCTATTTCAACGATTTACCACTCGACACAACGGTCGTTACCGGATTGGACTTCGGCGACATTGATACTTCGCTGTATATGGAGGGCGGAGCCGGATATAAATTTCTCAAGGACCAATCCCTCTACCCGTACACCGATATCATCTATGAAACAGGGCCAAGCCGGTTCGATTTTACGGTCGGTGCAAAGTACGACGCTCCGTACCGGATATCGGTTGACGGCAGCCTGAACTACATTACGACTCCGGACACCAGCGACCTGTTTGTATCTTTATTTGCAACAAAGGAGTTTTAAATGTCCAAGGAGAACAAGAGACTCGTAATCATCCTGGTCATCGGCTTTATATCGGCCCTGGTCATGGTTTTTCTCTCAAACCTTCTCTTCTTCGAGAATATCGAGCATAGAATGGAGGATTTCAGGTTCTCCGTTCGTGGCATCAACTATGAGGGTCTCGAGAGCTCCAGGATCGTTATCGTGGCGATCGATGATCAGTCGTTTGCATCGATACCCTACAAGTATCCGTGGCCGAGGACCTACCATGCAAAACTTGTGGAGAACCTGAGAAAAGCCGGGGCAAAGACGATTCTCTTTGATGTGGGATTTACCGAGGAGAGTACCATCAACCCGGAACAGGATAATATTTTCGCCGAGGTGATCTCCCGGAAGGACGATGTCGTGCTAGCGGGTAAGATGATCGTCGAGGAACGCGAGGGCTACTCGATGATAAGCCTCCTCCCTCCGATAAAAAAGCTCAGGGAGGCCGCTCCATTCGGTATTGCCGATACCAAGTTCGATACAGACGGTTTCGTGCGACGCTACATCTTGTTCAGGGATTACAATAACGAGCGTTTCTTCTCGCTTGGGCTGAGCACGCTCATAAATTATCTTGGATTGAGGGGGGATTACAAAAACTGGTTTACAGAAACACCGAAGGGTGATTTTATGCTCGGCGGGACCTATTTTATCAAGAAGTATGACAACCTGCCGTCGACATTCATCAACTACTACGGCCCCGCCTATTCCTTCAAGACTATCTCCTATGAGCAGGTTGTCGATGATGAGGGATTGAAGCTTCTTATGGAACGGGATGTGTTCAAGGATAAGATCGTTCTCGTCGGCGCAACGGTATCTGAGCTTCATGATCTCTTCTCGACACCGTTTTATGTGCTTGGCAATGAGACGCTTATGCCGGGTGTCGAGATTCATGCCAATTTTATTCAGACTGTTCTGGATCAGAGCTACTACTCTCGGGTTGATAATTATTTCGCGTATATTGTTACATTCATCTTTACGCTGACCATTGCATTTCTCATTAAGAGGTCAAAACCACTTATAGGAATTGCATCATCAATCATGATCGGTGTTGTGTACTTTGGCGCGAATATTCTTCTGTTTACCGGGTTCAATGTTATTATGAATTTTATAACGCCGATTACCGGTATCGGCCTCGCCTTTATAGGCTGTAATGCGTATCAGTACTTCTCCGAGTCGAAGGAAAAACTCCATATCCGCTCTGTGTTCAAACATTACCTTGCTGAAAATGTCGTGGATTCTGTGTTGAAGGATGCGGACGGGCTTACCTTCGGCGGGGAAAGAAAACATCTGTCGGTGCTCTTTTCTGATATCAGGTCGTTCACCACCTATTCGGAAAAATATACTCCTGAAGAGGTTGTGACTATTCTCGGTGAATACCTTACAGAGATGGTCGATATCATCCTGAAATATGGAGGGATGCTCGATAAATTCGTGGGTGATGAAATTATGGCAGTGTTCGGCGCGCCTGCTTATATCGATGATCATGCGGAAAAGGCATGTTTTACCGCACTGGAGATGATACGCGCGCTCGACCGACTGAAGGAGAAGTGGGAGAAAGAGGGAAGGGACGGCTTTGATATCGGTATCGGCGTCAACACCGGTGATATGATTGTCGGAAACCTCGGATCGAAACAGATATTCGACTATACCGTAATAGGAGACAACGTCAACCTCGGAGCTCGTCTCGAGGGAATAAACAAGGTGTACAAGACAGCGCATCATATCATCGTCAGTGAATTTACAAAGAATGAATTAAGCGACCGGCTCGTGACACGGGAGCTTGATTCTGTTCGTGTTAAGGGCAAGACTAAACCGGTGGCCATATATGAGCTCGTGGGTGAAAAAGAAGTTATCGTGTATTCAGAGGAATTTCTCTCCCATTACAACGAAGGTTTGAAGGCATATAAGAGCCAGAATTGGGAAAGGGCAATCAGCGAATTCAAGCAGGCGCTTGTTTTAAATGAAGACGAAGTGAGCAGCATGTACCTGAAGAGATGCATGCACTTCCAGAAAAATCCGCCCGGGGCAGATTGGGACGGCGTTTTCACCCTCAAAACGAAATAATACAGGTGTTTGTTCGGTAGGGATTCGGATTTTTTAAGAAGGTTTTTTTTAGGATTCTTTATTGAGACGGGAGATTATCCTCTCAGCATGTTTTAACAGGTCCATGACTGCGGCGTCACGTATTTTATAGCAAACTTCGTTTCCATTCTTCGTTTTCTGCAGTATCTTC
>CAZGJW010000232.1:0-2744 GCA_964525675.1 uncultured Spirochaetota bacterium | reverse complement strand
ACCCTGCTTGGGTTTTCAAACAGGGCATTCCACAACGGTGATTATCAGAATTCACTGTTCCTCTCACAGCTCATTCTTGCCCGGATCAACCGGATTATCGACAAAAAAATAGAAAATGACGACCGGACCATCGATAAGGAGATCATTCATCTGCAGATATCGACACTCAACTTCATCGGGTACCTGTTTTCAAAAACCGGAACCAATATCAATTACGGCATTAAACTGGCAACCATTGCAAAAGCCCTTCTCAATGAGTTCGATGAAACCAAGGATGAAATCGTCGCACTCAGAGCCGCTATCTACGACACAATCGGCTCTCTATACATTCACAAAGAAAATTGGGAAAAAGCTATTCAGTACCTTTTACAGGCCCATGAATTCGACAAATCCCTCCTCTCGCGTGAGAAGGTAGATACAATCGGCCTGCGGCTTACCTGCAGCAATCTCGGGTATGCAATGATCCGGAAATGCGGTGCACGTATGGAACACAACGGTGAAAAGCTCAATATTCACGAGATTGAAGAAACACTCAAGAAGGCCGAACAGTACCTTATGATGATACGTGTCGACAAACCGCCCCAGGTCCCCGACAGACTTCTCAAAAATTTGGAACTGCTCTCTGCAATACGGAGAATGAAAGAGGGGCTTTCTCTCTGTGAAAAGGTAAAAAAAGAACTGCACCGGCGTTTCCTTTAACTGCCGGACGCATCCCCGGACACTATCACCGCCCGTGCCGGTGAAACCGTATAAAAGGATCCGGTAATCAGAACAATATCCTGCGGCGATGTGCAGTCCACAGCGTACTGCATGGCTTTCTCGATATCGCGGATGAAAACTGCCTCCGGGACGAGGATACGTGCTTTTTTGAACACTTCCTTCGTGTCGAGATCCTTGTAGGTGACCGGCTCGGTGATTATCAGCCGGTCTGCAACTGAGGACACGTGCTTCATAATCCCCTCTATGTCTTTTCCCTTTACAATGCCCACCACAGCAACAAGCCGTTCGTATCTGTAGCAGGCCTGAACCGCTTCTGCAAGAACCCGCGCTGAATCCGCATTATGCGCTGAATCGAGTATAAACGCCCTCCCCCGCCACTGCATATACTCGAGCCGTGCAGGAATTCGCACTTTAGCAAGAGATTCCCTCACGACTTCTGGCCCGGGAAGCAGATCCGTCACTTTCAACGTGAGGAGCGCTGCAAGAGCATTTTCCACCTGATGCTTTCCCACAAGCGAGAGAAAGAGCTTGGAAAAAACCAGGCCGTTTACATCCCCCCGGAACAAAATACCCCTGCTGTTTTTTTCGATAATGGTATAGCTGCATAGCGCCGGGACACTGTACAGCGGGCTTTTCATTTCTCGAGCCGCAGCTCGAAAAATCGATTCCACATCATACGGCTGATACCCGATGACAACAGGCCTCCCGGCCTTGATGATTCCCGCTTTTTCAGAGGCTATCTTATCGATGGTCTTACCGAGCTTATCCATGTGATCGTAACTGATAGAGGTAATGACGGAAACGAGTGGGTTGCAGAAATTGGTCGAATCAAAACGTCCGCCCATACCGGTTTCAAGAATACAGTAACGCACGCTCTTCCGGCTGAAGTATAATACCGCCATAACGGTCAAAATTTCAAAGGTTGTCGGTACGGAATCAGCGGGAAAGGTGTTGATAGGCCCATCAAGCTCATTGAGGAGATCTATGATTGATTCATCAGATATCGGCACTCCGTTTACCGCAATCCGCTCGTTCACTCTTTCAATATGCGGTGACGTGAACACACCGGTGAGGACGCCCGCAGCACTGAGAACCGCATCCAGCACTGCGCATACCGACCCCTTGCCTTTTGTTCCTGCAACATGAATAATCTCGAGGCCCTTTTCCGGATGTCCTGATAGATCAAGGAGCCTGACGGTTCTTTCAACGTTATAGTTAGTCGCCCCATACGCAAATGATGAATCGGTTTCGTAATTAATGAAGCTGTACAGATAATCGAGGGCTTCATCAATGGTATGTATGGTTTTATCCATTAGTTTTCACCATCAACCCTTTCCCCCGGTTGCGTTATTGATTAGCTGCATAGAAAATTACTACTTTTTGACTGCCGAGAAAACTTCTAGTTACACCGGGGGCTGTAATCTTCCTGAAATCTGTTGATTAAACCGGGTGTCTATTATATTTTTTTAACAAAATATGAAAGGGGTGATGCAGGTGCTTGCCGATTATAAAACGGAAGTCGAACAGATTCAAAAAACCGCGCTTGAAGGGTGGGATCGTCTTTGACGTCGAAAGACTCATTGAAAAAAGGAAAGAGTTAGAAAAAGAACTGAACAATCCCGATATATGGAATGAACGGGAGAGGGCCCAGGAAGTCACCAGGGAACTCAAACGAATAAAGAACATTGTAGAGCCATGGATCGAAGCGAAGAAACAGATCGACGAGCTCGGCGAGCTGTATTACCTCGCCCTATCGGAGGGGGAGGACGAGTTAGAAGCGGAAATCATCGCCACTCTCCGCACACTTACCGAAAAGATAGGACTGCTTGAAAAACTATCCCTGTTCAAGGGAGAACACGACACCTCCAATGCGTATCTTACCATACATTCGGGTGCAGGAGGAACCGAAGCGTGCGACTGGGTCTCCATCCTTCTGAGAATGTACCTTCGCTGGTCGGAGAATCATCACTATAAAACAGAGATCGTCGATATACTTGCCGGTGAAGAAGCGGGGATAAAATCGG
>CAZGJW010000231.1:0-2765 GCA_964525675.1 uncultured Spirochaetota bacterium | reverse complement strand
GATCAACTCGTTCAGGTTCTATTCAATCTTATGAATGACGTTGTGAACAACCTCAAGGAAAAACGATCCCTTTCCCTGACATTGACCAGTGATGAAGGAGAAGCACTCTTAACATGCACCGGTAACGGATATGTGCTCGATGAGAAAGACTTTATTTCACTGCAGAGAGTTTTCGCTTTTAATCAACCGGTTTTGAAGATGGACAGCAAGGAAGGAAAAATTGAAAATAGAAATGTTCTTTCTATCTGCAACCGGATCATGCATAACCATGGCGGAGAAATACAGGTCGACAGAGCGCGAAATGGAGATGTTTTATATTCACTGAAACTTCCGGTTCAGAGAGTTATAGCTTCAGAGGAGGAGGCAGAGAGCGCGGAATCCAAACAGGCGTATGCGCATATTGACAACCTCGATATGGAAATTCTTGTTGTTGATGATGAAGAGTACGTACGAAATACCATTTACTACTTTTTCGACAAGAAGGGGTGCAGGGTGACACTCGCAGAGGATGGAGAGTTTGGTCTGAGTGTTGCGAAAGAAAAACCCTTTGATCTTATATTTATGGATTACCTTATGCCGAAGATGGGTGGTGTGGAAGCGGCAAAGAAGATTTTGGAAAACAACAGTGAGGTGAAGATAGTATTTATCACCGGGAGGGAATCTCTCGATGAGGAGGCGCTGTATAAATCCGGTGTGTACGCATGCATTAAAAAACCTTTTGAGATGAGCGATCTCTACGATATCGCACGAAAGGTTGCGCTGCAGAAAGGAATCGTCGACTGATAAAATTAAAAGAAGCGTAATTATTTATACGGATCCCTATCAAATCGATGTAAACGAAACAGCTTATATAATACTTATCAAGCGATGAGGAAAAGCGTCAGTAATTCCTCCTTACTTCAAAACCGCAGATCAGGCATCACAATTACCCAAACATTTTCAGAATGTGACGATTTTACTTGAAAAATAGGGCATAAATGCCCTATTTTCGGTAGTAAACCGGCTATAATTATTTGTAAAAGAGAGAGCGTTTGTTCATAAATAGTTTTATTAAAAATATAATTTTAGTAATTAAATTATTTACACAGTATATGTATTTAATTAAATATTGGGTATAACAATTGCGGTATAATAATCGGTGATGCCATATGTTTAAAAAAATGTGTATCAGAAATAAATTACTTACCGCATTTTTTATCCTCCTTGTGATTGATCTTGGCATGGTTTTTATGCTTGAAAAGAGAGCGGAAAAAGGTGTTCGAGCGCTTCAGAATGAATACGAAAAGCTTTTAGACTGCAGCAGTATGTTCAACCGTATACTGGGCGGTGATATACGAAGTGTCCTGTTGCTTACGAAAGATCATTCCCTGGCAGAGGAGATGTATGACAATCCGTACACACTTACAATTATTCAAAAATTCAGGAATCATGTGCTCCTGATTTTCGGTTCATCCCTGCTGCTGTTCGTTGCGCTGTCAATATATATAACGAGAAAGATTACAAAACCGATTTTTCAGCTTACGAAGTATCCCGGCATTGACGGCGATCTGCATTTAGATACAAAGAAACTGAAACTCAAATGTACGGTTTTAAATTCCTTGAACGATTCTCTCGAACATCTGAAAGAAGATATACGCGAGCGGGAGGAGGCGAGATCCGCTGTTGATAGTGTGGAGCTCACGAAGGGGAACGGAGGCAAAAGTAATTATCATGACCGCATACGGAACAGTAGAAACAGCCGTTTCCGCAATGAAAAGCGGCGCTTTTGATTATATCACCAAACCTTTCAGCAGAGAGGAGCTCATTATTACGGTACTGCTCGCTGTTGAGGCCTACAATCTGTACAATGAGAATCTGCATTTGAAGGAAACATTGAAAGACCTGTACATAGAAAAGAGGTTCCTCGGATCGAGCAACGCTGCTGCAAAAATTAATAGTTTGATCGACCGGATTGCATCAAGCGATAGTGTGCATGTACTCATAACAGGTGAAAGCGGTACGGGAAAAGAACTTGTCGCACGGGCAATTCACGCAAAGAGTAACCGATTGAAAATGCCCTTTATGCCGGTAAACTGCTCGGCTATTCCTGAAACTCTCATGGAGAGTGAGCTTTTCGGGTATGAGAGGGGAGCCTTTACCGGTGCAGTGCGAAAGCGGGCAGGTAAATTCAAAAAAGCGGACGGTGGAACGATCTTTCTTGATGAAATTGCCGATATGCCCTTGAATATGCAGGTCAAGCTCCTTCGTGTCATTCAAGACGGAGAGATAACGCCTATCGGGAGCGAAGAGACATTCAAGGTGGATGTGCGGGTAATCTCTGCAACAAATAGAGATATCACAGGGATGGTGGAAGAGGGAACATTCAGGGACGACCTTTACTACAGGCTGAATGTTGTTCCCGTTCATATACCGCCTCTTCGTGAAAGACGTGAGGATCTTCCCGTACTTGTTGAATCGATAATCAACGAGCTAAATACAAGATTACGAAAGAGTGTACACGCGCTGCCGGATTCAGTTATGGAGAGGCTGCTGAGCTACGATTTTCCCGGAAATGTACGGGAGCTTGAAAATATACTCGAAAGAGCTTTCATACTTGCCGGAGATGACAGGCTGAATATTTCGCATTTTCCTATGCTTGCTTCACAGAATGTAAAAGCAGTACATAAAAACATCGAGCTGCCACTGAAGGATGTAGCGAAGCAGGCCAGAATCCAGGCAGAGAAAAGCGCCATAGAGAGTGTGCTTTCTCAAACAAAATGGAATAG
>CAZGJW010000230.1:0-2781 GCA_964525675.1 uncultured Spirochaetota bacterium | reverse complement strand
ATTACATTCTAGAGGTAAAAACCATTAGGCAAGTGCCGGTTTTAATTGTTAAAGTCTGGAAGTTCACTTGCCTATTCTTTTTATGCATATATCTACTGCAGAGCCGCATGTAAACGCCGGAAAATATTAAAACGAGGGCAGGCTCGAGCTTGTCCTCGTTTTAAACATTCATCGAGAGTACACAATCAATACGCAGGTTTGCCTCTCCTCTTTGAAGCCTCATCCGCCCATTTCTTATAGTTTTCAGGAGTTAGAAGCTCAACCTTCACGGGCACAACTGCATCTTCGTACTTCTTGCCCTCTTCGAGGATCTCTTTCAGTATCCGGACAGATTCATACCCTATAAACCAGGGCTGCTGGGCAACGGTTGCATTGAGCACACCGTCTTCAATCGACTGCAGCTCTTCCGGGTCGCCGTTATAGCCGATTACGATGATATTTTTACCCGACGCCTTAACGGCATTCGCCGCTCCGACTGCCTCACGGCCGCTCGAGACGAATACACCCACAACGTCAGGAGCTGCAGACATGATCTGCTGCATGGTATCGTAGCCGCCCTCTGCAGACGGGGTCTCTACGACTATTTCTGATGCCACCTCATAACCGAGCTCCTTTGCCTTATCCATGAATCCCTGCCCTCTTTCACGGGCATAGGTCCACTGGGGCTTCACCCTGCCAACACCGACCTTTTTGGTATTGTTCGACTTCCCTTTCATCTGTTTGGCGATATACTCCATCGCCATCTGGCCACCCTTGTAATTATTGGAGATGAGAAGCGCATTAACCGGACCGGACTTCCCTATATCGGCACATACAACCGGAATACCCGCATCACGCGCATTCTGTACCGCGGGACCAATCGCTCCCGGATCAACAGGTGTGATGACAATACCGTCAACCTTCTGACCGACCAGGCTGTTGATATCCTGAACCATCTTCTGAGGATCGCTGTTCTGATCGAGCATGACATACTTGTAGCCGAACTTCTCGCATGCATCCCTCACGCCCTTTTCTACATTCTGGAAAAAGGTAAACTCCATGGTCCAGAGCGAGAAACCGATTGTTATGCCCTCCTTCTTCTCTTTTCCACCTGCACCAGCAAAAAGAAACGCAGGCACAATGAGCAGGGCGAGCAAAACAACAAAAAATCTCTTCTTCATGTGCAACCTCCTTCATTAAAAAATAAAATTTTTAAATCCTTGAATGCCATTGTAGCATGAAAAAAAACTTTGTGCTATCGCCTAAATTATTAAATTGAAAAGCACGAACTCGGCCCGAATACATCCTTTAAGAACATCTCCCTGAAGCCGGCCGCATAAAAGTGCCAGGTGCTGTGCAAAAATCTTCTCTTCTACACCTCTTTCTGTCCTAAAACCGTGTATTTTATCCTGTTCATCGAAACGGCAAAAATAAGCACAAGTCCGACCGCAACAAACTGCCAGTACGAGTTGACCTGTTCCAATCCCAGTCCGTTCTTCAGAAAAGTAATTATCATGGCTGCAAAAAATGCGCCCCAGAGATTTCCATCCCCGCCGCCAAGCGCTGTTCCGCCCAGGACGACTGCGGTAATCACCTGAAACTCGTACCCCTGCCCGAGCATTCCGGGATTGGCGCTCCCCAGGTTGGCGGAGATAACCACCGAAGCCACTCCTACAAAAAACCCGACAATTGTGAACACGAGGACTTTTACCCTTTCCACGTTGATTCCAGAAAGCCTCGCGGCTTCCCGGTTGGTGCCAACTGCAATAACAAACCTGCCGAATGGTGTTTTTCGCAATAGGACAAAGGCGGCACAGTAACACAGCAGCATGATTATAATGGCAAACGGGATGCCTAGCACCTTACCGTTACCCATAAAAAGCCAGAATTTATTGCTTATATACACCGGGGCATTATCCGTGTAGATAAAGGCGAGCGATCGGAAGATGAACATTGTACCAAGTGTGGTGATGAAAGCGGGAATTCGCAGCTTTGTAATAAAAATACCGTTCACGAAACCGAGGAAAGACGCAATAACGAGCGCAAAGAATACTGCTGGCACGCCGCCCACGAGCGGAAGCAGCGATGACCCGAGCACGCCGACCAGAGCAAGCATCGATCCGACCGAAATGTCGAAATCCCCGTTCATAATACAGAAGGCCATGCCGATGGAACCAATACCGATAAACGAAGTAAAACGAAGGTTGCTGATAAAGTTAAAGGAGGTCCTGAAGGTCGGAGACAGTATCGAAAAAACCAAAAAGAGAACGACAAACAGCGCGGGGAGACCGTAGCTGTCCCACCTTCCAGCAATTTTTGCTCCTATGCCTGCTTTTCTTACCATACCCTATACCTTAATACCCTTTACCTTGATCTTTTCCAGATACCTCGTTCTCATACCGTCGACGAACAGGGCAAATATGAGCACCAGTCCGACGGATAACATCTGATAGTATATCTGCACACCGAGGAGGTTGAGCCCGTAGTAAATCATTGAGACGAAAACTCCCGCGAACAGAGTCCCCCACAGATTGCCCCTTCCACCGGATAGACTCGTCCCTCCGAGGATGGTCACCGTGATCGCAACCAGCACAAAACCGGGCGACATCGTAGGAATCCCGATAAGCGCCTGTGATGTACGGATGGTGCCCGCCACCCCGGCGGTAAAGGAAACGAGAACAAAAACGGCAATTTTTATGAAATCCACCTTGAGGCCGGAGATGCGCGCGGCATTTTCATTGGAACCGACCGCGCTTATATGCCTGCCGAATGCCGTATGGTAGAGTATGAAATAAAAAATAA
>CAZGJW010000229.1:0-2795 GCA_964525675.1 uncultured Spirochaetota bacterium | reverse complement strand
ATCACCTCATCGTATGCAACGGCAAGCCGGGCGGAAAAACGCATGTGTTCGTTTGTCACGGTTTCATCCACCTCGTACATGGTCCTGAACTGGCGGTACATATCCTCCAATTGCTCTTTGGTGACCCGGTGAAACGCCTCTTCTATCTCTTCCACCTCGGGTTGTACGAGCATTTTGCCGGTGGCTTTCAATAGGCGGTGCTCGTCGATCGGCATATCCGACATGTGCGTATACACCTCGCCGATGAGGCCGATATTCATACTTTTAAAGAAACGCGCAGCAGACGCACCCCTGAAATCCGCATCGAGCTCCTCCCACAGTCTATTTTCATCGAAGAATCCCGTCCTGACCCGGAATTTTTTCCCAAGATTGACGAGAGTCCCTGCATACTCGGGCACACAGCACACCCCCTCATGGTGAAGGTACACCGCGGTGTCTGCAGAGGGATAGTCGTACGAGCTGTCCTCGTGCGCATTGAGTATTCTTATCGGCACCCCGCACTCATGTGCAACCGGTACGATCTGCATGCTCGGTGTGTATCCGAACGGAAAGATAATCAGCATGTCGATTCCGCTTTCCCTGAAAAGCCTCGCCGCTTTTCTGGATTTGTCAACTGAGTCGACGAGATCCGGAGCAACTATATCTGCACGCTCCTCCAGCAGGCTGCGAAGCTTCTTATACATCTTCACGCCCATCTCTTTCAGTTTCGGAAACTGCGGCCAGTAGTAGAAATGTCCGGTCGGCAGAAGCCCTATTTTTGGCCTGATCTCAGTCTTTTTCTTCTCCTCCTGAAGCCGCTGTCGAATATCCTTGTATGTATCACTCATTGCATCGCTCCTGAAACAAGATGAACACAACCGGTATTTTTGTTGAGGCAATAAATTTATTTCTAGTGTTTACGGGTTTCAACAATGTATAAGAAGTTCATCCCTTCACCGCGCCCATGGTCATTCCTGCGATGAACCACTTCTGAAAGAGCATAAAAACGATGAGCACCGGGATCACGGTAATCATAATGGCCGCGCCGTATGTCCCGATAGGGACGATATACTTACCGCCTGCAATCTTAGCAATTGCAACGGGGATCGTCTGTATTTTCGGGTTCTGAAGAAAAACGAGGGCGTAAATAAACTCATTCCATGTTTCAAGAAAAAGCAGGATGATGCATGACGCGAGAGCCGGAGCAGACAGGGGCAGTATTATCCTGACAAATACCTGGAAATCCCTGGCCCCGTCTATTATTGCAGCTTCTTTGATTTCCTGCGGGATCTGCTCAAAAAACGAACGGAGTATAAGTGTCGCGATCGGCATTGAAAAACCGATATACGGAAATATGACCGCAAGGTAATTATTCAACAATCCGAGCCTCTTCATTACAAAGAACAGCGGTATCAGTAAAACCTGTGCCGGGACAACATAGCTTGCAATAATGGTGGTAAAGGCAAGCTCCTTCCCCTTAAACCGGTACTGACTGAAACTGAACGACCCGAGAGAGGCAAATAGTATGGAAAGTGAAATTGCGCTGACGGTACAGATGATACTGTTTCTGAACATCTGGAGAAAGGTCACGTTCAGCCTCTCCTTCGCGTAATTCCAGGCATCGATATAGTTTTTGTGGGTTACAGCCTTAGGAACCAGGAAGAGCGTATCCTGGTAGACTGTTTCCTTTGTGCGCAGGGAGAGAGAAAAAATATACAGTATCGGAAAAAGTATTACGATAATCGTCACGATAATAATGACCCGTGTAAATATGAAAAACAGGGGATTTCGTTTCAGGCTTACGCCGTATCCCTGATCTCTTGTGCCGCTTCTTTTTCGCATGGTTTACACGTTTCTCCTTCTCAAGGTAAGAATCCGGGCGATCCCGAAAAGAATGACCACGCCAAACATAATAACCGCCACACTCGAGCCTACACCCATTTTGTTCGGGCCGTTTGCCGCAAAGGAATAGTAGTACATTATGGTTGTCAGAACTTCCGAATTGTGAATCGGCCCGCCCCGTGTCAAAACATACACGACATCGAATACCCTGAAGCTTCCGATAAGATTCAGTATTACATTTAAAATTATGGTAGGAGCAAGGGATGGAATGATGATTCTGGTTATTTTCGTCAGCCAGTTTGCCCCATCAACATCCGCAGCCTCAAGCATCTCAATATCGATAGACTGCAGGCCCGCGTAAAAAATAACGAGATTATACCCCACCCACTGCCAGATAGAGACAAAGATGACGCACCAGATCGCAAGGTGTACGCTCGAGAGCCACGAAAAATTTATCCCTAAAATCTGATTAACGACACCGTCCTGCTCGAGCATCCTCCGCCAGGCGAGACTGACCGACACGGGAGCAAGCACACCTGGAAAGAATATGATTGTTCGTATCATTACACTGAATCTGAAACGCCCGATAAAAATAATTATTGCTAAAAAAAGTGCAACTGCCACCTGGATCGAGATACTCGCCCCGACGAAGTACACGGTATTCCTCAACGAGATCCAGAAGTAGCGATCGGCAAACAGTGTTTTGTAATTCTTCCAACCGACATACTCCTTGAATACATTTGCATCATACCCGGTGAAATTGTAATAGCTCAGGGTCAGAGAAAAAATGATAGGGGACAGAACAAAAACAAAAAATATCATGAGGGATGGAACCAGATACACATACGGTCTGAATCGGTGGTCTACAGTAAGCATTCGGTCTTTAAACATGTATTCCTGCCAGCTAATTCCTGGTTTAATGCCTTACATTTTCTCATAAAACTCCGTATTAAACAAGAAGTGATGGGGAAAAA
>CAZGJW010000228.1:0-2821 GCA_964525675.1 uncultured Spirochaetota bacterium | reverse complement strand
CTGAACCCGTAGCGTTCGAGACCCAGGATGAGGAAGGTCGCGACTGCGGTGAGCAGGCCGCCGATGATCAACGGAATACCCAGAAGAAGGTTGAACCCGAGCGCCGCGCCGATAAACTCCGCAAGATCGGTTGCGATGGCCACGAGCTCCATGAGAAACCACATCAGAATAACGAGGGGCCTTGAGAAATGCAGCCTGCACTGCTCTGCGAGATTTTTTCCTGTGGCGATGCCGAGCTTTGCTGAGAGCGTCTGGATCAGCATGGCCATGAGGTTGCTCGCCACGATGACCCAGAGCAGCGTGTACCCGAACTCGGCACCGCTTTGGATGTTGGTCGCGAAGTTTCCGGGGTCAACGTAGGCGATGCTCGCAATAAAGGCTGGTCCGAGGAACGGGAGGAGACGGCCGATGGAGCCCTTTTTCTTCCCGTCGAGCACACTGAGCGCAGCCTGAGTCGTTCCTTGATCTGCCCGACGCTTCTCACTGTTTTCTTTGGAAAAGTCCACAGAACCTCTCTTGACAGTCTAGAATATTATTATTTGAAATATGAATATGATATTCCGGATACGTAAAGGCAATTGGAATGCAGGCTCGCTGCCCTGTTTAGCTGTAACGGTGATGGTGTGGGACTTTTCATATTCAGACTGTTTTGCTTTCCCTCGTTCAGTATTACCTCGGCAATTTTTTTGTGGTTACCGCGAAAATTATGTCCTCCTTCGAGAGGAATTTTACGTGTGCCTGCCTGTTGGAGCCGACGGCACCCCGGTTCACTTTCTTTCCTGCCATAAAAACAGATGATATCAGTTCCTGAAAGCTTTTTTACCTCTGTCAGTACGGAGAGCGCGTTTTTTTTATCCTTCATACCAAACCAGTTGATGCCCATGTGAAACTGAAAATCCACCCTCTCACCGAGCCCGATGAACACGGTGAGCGCAACCTTTGAACGTACAGTTTCAGGCAGCCTGCTGATCATGAAGGGGAGCACATCCGCGCCGTAGGAATACCCGATAAGAAAAACACACTGCTTCTGCCATTTCTTGACATAGTGGGAGATTACCCTGGCGAGATCGCGCGAAGACACTTCCGGCGTGCGCCGGTTCAGAAAGTACGCCAGAGTGCTAAATCCCACCACGTCAGTAATAAACCGTGCAGACGGTGAGCGAAGGAGTGAAGCGGAGTCGACACGTGTATCTTTCTCCGCATGCTCGGGTGCGGGCTCTGTAAGCGCAAGATCCACTTTAAAAAAACAAAATACTGCACAGAGTGTAAGAAAACCTGCTATGTAAAGAAAAATAATTATATAATATTTTTTCATTGGATTTCGAAATGAAGAAGATACCAGTATATCTATACTATGCACGATCATTTTAATCAAAGAAAAAACATCGAACCCACACTCAAGAAGAGAATCGTCTTTTTCGCAAAAAGATTGCGTGAAAGGCGAATGGGAGAAGCGTGGGGAAGAATATACTTGTAATATCGAATATCCCTAGTATAATAGAGTCAATTGTCGAAAATTATGGATCAGAATTATTCCCTCGCTTTTGGAAATGGGACCCAGGCTTATCATGTTTGAAAACATATTGATTTAAAAAAAATCTTATCAATGTGTGAGGAGCACTGATGACGAAATCCCTGCAACTTTGCTACATCGAGAAGACCGGAGAACGCGGCGATCTTAAAATATGGCTCGTTGACGGAACCTACATCCGCGGCCATATCGACGAAGAGTTTACCAATTTTAGCCAGCACTACCGATTTCCTTTCATACCCTTGGATGAGCTCTGGATAGACAGTGGCGTCAAGCAGGAGGAGGTACGGTTTTTCATCGAACATCTTCTTGTTGAGCACCGGCTCATGTCCGAAGGTATACCCTATGAAAAGGCAATTGATGAGGCGGACAGGGCAGAGAGGAAGGAGCGGCGAAGAGCGGGAGACGTGAAAAAAATGACCACCCGGGGAAGGGTGATTCCTGATGCTGGCCGTGTGCACGTGCGATTATGGAAAGCACTTGAGAGCGGGATCAAGGTGTGGATTGTCGACGGTCGCCTTGTGAGAAGTGTCTTCGACATCGATTTTACTGCAGGAGGGCATGACTATGTATATGAATTTGTTCCCTTCAACGAGGTCTGGATAGACGACAGCACCCAGGAAAAGGAACGTCCCTATATACTCCTGCACGAGCTTCACGAACGGAACAGGATGGCAGAGGGCTGGCCGTACAGCAAGGCACACAATGAATCCAGTAAGAAAGAGTATTATTTCCGGCACCATCCGGATGAGCTTCATGAGGCGCTTGCGGAAGAGGGATGGAGCTGAGCTGATAGACACACGTTTGGTAATATAATTGATAGGTTTTTTATAATTCGATATTCGCCAACATACGAAAAAAAACGTAAAAAGCCCCCGGTTTGCCCGTGAAATATTCACGAATGCTTTTCCCACCGAAAAACGACAGCCTCTTTGTCAATATGTTACCCTAAACCCGGACAAGCCGGAACCAAAAAGGTAAAATCCATGCTACAATAAGCAATCACTATTGTAGTCATGGAGGCAACGTATGATTCTTACTGAACGATATAAAGATCAGATCGCCAGGGTCCTTTCATGTTATGACCGCGTCATTCTCCAGGGCACATTGTCCGGCTGGTGTTATGACAAAGGCATGTGTAATGGACCCCAAAAACTGGACAGCGTCTTAAGATTGTGGATAACTTGATTATGAAGGAGTGAAACAGATGAGCAACAGCAAGAGGAAGAGTTATCACTCCCTTTACGCAAAAGGTAATTTCGAATTTGAACGACAATTTCCATTGATTAG
>CAZGJW010000227.1:0-2840 GCA_964525675.1 uncultured Spirochaetota bacterium | reverse complement strand
TGTTTCCTGCAGATATGTCCCCCAGTCGACCTGGTAGAACTTTACCTTGATACCGACAGCTGCCAGATAACTCTGAATTGCCTCGCCGATCTTCGGAGGATCAAACATATAGGGCCGTGATACCGGCATTACGTACAGGGTAACCTCAAATCCATCAGGATATCCTGCTTCTGCAAGAAGCTTCTTTGCCATCCCGGGGTCATAGGGATAATCCTTGATATCATTATTATATCCAAGCATGAACGGTGGCATACCGTTCTTTGCCACTATTGCGGTTCCCATATAGATATTATCCACAATTGACTTTTTATCAATAGCGTAGTTGATAGCCTGTCTCACCTTCTTCTTGGTGAGGGGTTCATAATATCCGGGAGTCTTGACAAGCGGTTCATCCGCATCGCGTAGGCCGTTTTCATTGGCATCTTTATAACCGTACCCGGCATTCATGGCCATGTACCCAATATTCATTCCGGGCGCTGAGAGCAGTTTCAGATTATTATTGGATTTAATTCGATCAAAATCGGCAGGGTTCGGGTATTCGATACCCTGAACTTCGCCGACTTCCAACGCCAGAAGCCGTGCTGAAGGATCGGGGATGACCTTGAAGATCAACTTGTCCAGTTTGGGCTTTTTCCGCCAGTAATTGTCGTTTGCCTCGAGGGTGATGTGGTCATCCTTTACCCACTCGACGAATTTAAAGGGGCCTGTCCCTGAGGGATGCTTGAAGGCATCGCCCTTGTATTTCTCGGCATTGGCGGGGCTCACAATAGCAACCGTGAACATCGCAAGGCTTGTCATGATAGAAGCATTGACATTTTTTAGCACCAGTTTCACCGTGTAGTCGTCAATCTTTTCCATTCTATCAACGTCATAGAACATGTATCCCCAGTATGCCCATTCTCCGTATTGATGAAAGGGATGACCAGTATCGTACTGTCTGGCAAATGAAAATACAACGGCATCGGCATTAAAATCTGTTCCATCGTGGAATTTTACTCCCTTCCTCAAGTGAAAGGTAATTTCTTTGCCGTCTGCAGATGTTTCCCATGATGTGGCCAGGGCCGGCTGTATTTCTGTAGAACCCTTTTTATATTCAACCAGGCTTTCAAAAATGTTGTCCATTCTCTGTATTGACTCGCCATCGGTCACATCTCCAGGGTCCAATCTAGACGCATCGCCACTGCTGCCGAAAACCAGAACCTGTGCAGGAGCCTCCTTTTTCTCGGGAGCCGGAGCTTTCTCCTCTGCAGGTGCTGCTGCGGGAGCAGCCTCCTTCTTCTTGCCGCCGGCAAAGACGGTCTGCACTGAAAGAATCATCGCCAGTGCAATAAAAATGACAAATACAGTTTTGAACTTCATGGTGAACCTCCTTGAAAAGTGTGATTACTGATAATTGTACGCTGTTGGCAAATAAATACAAGAAAATTAATTTAAAATTCCGCACTGTCATCTTATGCGGGACACTAAAAAAGAGCCGGGTTGATGTTTCACAAAACACCCCCGGCTCCTGATATACAGATAACTCGATCGATTGCCTGTTTTGGTAAGCGCCGCTTCACTAAAACCACGTTTTCCCCAAGTGACGGGTTATTTCATGTTGAGCTTTGTCTTCAGCGTGCTTATGAGGATCTCATGGTTGATCGGCTTCTGAAAAATACCGTCGAGGCCGAGCTCCTTGGCATCGATGTTGTAGCGGACCGTATCTCCTGCAGCGCTGAGCAGGTAGATTGGGCCCTTGAATCCCGATTCTTTCAGCTTCACCGATACCTTGCTGCCAGCATCGACCGTTTCCATCATCAGGTCGACAATGACGACATCAGGATTTACCGTCTGGGCTACTTTCAAGCCCTCCTCACCATCACCTGCTTCTCCGACTGAAAACCCGACAGCCTCTAACACTATGCGCATGGAGGCCCTGATATCGGCATCATCGTCAATGATTAATACTATTTTTTCTTCGTTTTTCGTGGTTGCCATAGTTCTTTCCCCGTATGTACGTAATAGTTGAGTTATAAAATCAAACGCCTTCCGATAATTCTTCTGTGCCCTTTCGGTAAAGCCCTCTGCAAACTCGAACTCGTATCCCCTGATTCCGATGATCCACACATCGGGCACCCTGCCGAATGCATCCTCGCACAGGGCCACGACCGATTCAGGTTTGACCAGATGACTCGTGAAGGTGATGGTGGAAGACGGCAACACCTTCCGAATTGAAAAGCAGTCGACATCCTGAACCGTCGTATCGATGAGGATGACAAAATCATGCGCCGCCATTTCTGCGGCATCCTCGATGCTCAGCTGGTAGTTTGCATCCGTCTCGATAAAACCGTAGCCGAGGCGTTCGATTTCCTCGATCATGGCCGGGCCCAGTCCGTCGTCCTGACGTCCGGGGTTTCCGTATCCGTATATGAGCACAGGTTTGCCGTCCAACCTCTTCAATCACGAACCTTTTCATCGAGCACAGTGCCGTTTTTGTCTTCCAGGGTCACAATAAGGGGCATCTGACCGATTGCATGGGTTGCGCAGCTCAGGCAGGGGTCATAGGCCCGTATTGCAACCTCGACGAGGTTTAACACTGGTTCTGTAACCTCTTTACCGACAATATAATCCTCTGCAACAACGCGCACAGCCTCATTCATCGGCTGGTTGTTGCTCGTTGTGGAAACAATGAGGTTTGCCATGGTGACCTGGTCTTTGTCGTCTACCTGATAGTGATGGAACAGGGTGCCTCTCGGCGCCTCGATAATGGCAATTCCCTCGTTTCTTCTCTCGCCGGCTACAACGAGGTCCTCCCCCTGCAGATCGGGATCGTTCAGAAGCTCCTTTATTCTCTCCGCAGC
>CAZGJW010000226.1:0-2902 GCA_964525675.1 uncultured Spirochaetota bacterium | reverse complement strand
GAAGAAACCCGACCTGTCATGGTGGAACTCATTGTACAGCCTGTTCTCAATAGCGGTTATCCTTCCAACGAGCCGAGAGTCCCTGTACGCAAGAAACGATTGTATATCGGCGTGCTCGAAAAAGGGGTTCTTCTTCCTGCTGAACTGCTTCTTCAGCTCTGCACGAAGAAGTTCAACGTAACATGGATCTTCTTTATAGAGCTTTTTCGGAAGATTAAAAAACCTTTTAATGTCGGCCCCCTTTTCAACCGGTTCTACGTGAAGTTCGGACATTCTGTATCCACCCCCTGTACAAAATCTACGGAATATTCACGTCACTTTCAAAAAAACGGGAGAAATTTCATTGCTTTTCTACAATAATACCATGAGATTAAAATATTGTACACTAGTTATGGCTGTTATCAGTAAACATCTCAGGGAATGAGCATAAATATGAAAGTTCTCATCACCGGAGCCAACGGTTTTATCGGAAGCCACCTTCTCAAAAACCTATCCGAAAGACCCGGGTACAGTGCTGTCGGAATGGTCAGAAAGAGTTCTCGGCTCTTTCGCCTCAGTGAAAAGGAGTATCCCCTGATCACTGCGTCTCTTGAGGACAGGCTCGATGATGTTCTTTCAGGATTCGATGCAGTAATCCACACAGCAGCTCGTGCGAGCGACTGGGGAAACTATGAGGATTTCTATCAGACGAATGTCCGGGGAACGCTCAATCTGATGGAGGCCGCGGTTAAAAACAGCGTCAGAAGGTTTATCCATTTGAGCTCCACGGTGGTATACGGCTTTACGGGGCATATCAATACCGATGAAAGACACGAGCGAAGGCCTTTCAAAAATAATTACTGTATAACAAAGACAGTTGCCGAGGAAAAATTATTCGAGTACCGCGATAAAATAGAACTCTTTGTGCTCAGGCCTTCGAATGTTTTCGGGCCCCAGGATACAACCAGCACACTCCCGTTTCTACAGGCAATCGACAGGGGGCTTTCAGGTTTTCCCCGGGGCGGGAAGACCCTCACCTCCCCATGTTTCGTTCAAAACCTGGTGCATGCGGTCACTCTCTGCCTTGAAACTGAAAAGGGTATCGGAGAGGTATTCAATATCAGCGACGGGTATGATATACAGTGGCGCGAGTTTCTGGGGATTATGGCCCGGGAGCTCGGCAGTCGGCCTCCCTCTGTATCCGTCCCTGCAGCACCTCTGTACGGGCTTTCCCTCGTGCTTGACACGCTATTCAGACTCTTTCACTCTTCAAGGCCACCGCTCATAACCCCGTACAGGATCGCCCAGGTGTCGAAAGACTATAGCTTCAGCATTGAAAAAGCGAAAAGAATTCTAAACTACGAACCGTTTTTTACCACCAAAGAGGGGCTAAAGCACTGTGCGCAGTGGTACGGGGAATATAAAAAATTCCGAGGTTGACGCCTTCTTTACAACATCTTTTGCCGAATTAATTTTCTCAATACACCTTCTCCAGCATCTCCATGAGGTTTTCGAATGATGCTTTCCGCGACATGCTGTTTATGTCTTCGAAGCGTATAGCTACTTCGGCAGCCTCGGCAAGATCGTCTTTTTCAAGCCCGAGGTCTTTGATGTGTGTAACGAGCTGAACCCCGAGGTTCTTCCTGAAATCATCAATAGCCTCGATTGCAAGGCCGGCAGCTTCCGCCTCGGGCACCTGAGAGGTGTCTTTGCCCATCACCCTCGCGATCTTGGCCAGGCGGGACGCGGAAACAGACTGATTGTACTCCATCATCGTTGTGAGAAGCAGTGAAGACATGATTGACTTTGAAATCCTGTTTTTACCGTTCATTCCCATAGCAAGCGCGAAGCCAACACCAAACCCTGTTATAATATTGGCAATTGCGGTAAAAAGCCCGGCGGTGCAGAGCTTTTCACGCACCGTTACATCAACCGGGTTCTGTATATAACTCCCAAGATTATAGTAGACGATTTCGATTCCTCTTAAAAGTATCGGTTCGACGAGGGGAATCGCCTTCAAAGATATATACCCTTCGGTGGAAAGCGATATAATATCGAATGCCGTGTACACGGCTGTATCGATCGGTATGTCGGCCATCAAAGCAGGATCGTCCACAAGTACGTCTGTACCGAGTCCCTGCAGCGTGAGCACCCTGTTTGTCTGATCATAGGCGTCGGTCACGAATACACTGTTCGTCAGGGCAAAAACTTCCCGAAAAATGGTGGGAATCTCGATATACGGCACCCTCCTGCCATTGCCGTTCCTGCCATGAATATAGTCGGACACATCCCCTTCGTTACTGCAGAGGAATGCGACGAGTTTTGCGATACTGCATGTGCGTGCTCCACCAACACCGATAATGATATTCGCCCGCGACTTCCGTGCAATCAGAGCAACCTCGTCGATCACCTGGGTGTCCGCATTCGGGAAAATGCCGTCATAAAGAATGGCCTCTATCTTTTTTCCCTTCAGTATGTTTTCAATATTCTGCAGATTCCCGGCCCTGTTCTGCACGTTTTCGGACACGACGAGAGCCCTGTCACCGAGAGAGGCGGCGAAATACCCGAGCCGTGCAAGAGCATCTATACCGAATTCAACCTTCGTCGGTATTGTGAACTCGAAGAAACTCAAGCAATTACACCTCCAGTCATGATGGGAAAAGCAATAAAAAAGACGGAGCATCCCTCCGTCTGATTACCTTCATGTGTGTATGTATGGTCGACTGAATGCATGTGTCCTAGGACTTTATCCCGAAAGATTCCGCTACCTTTTTTGCAATCTGTTCGGCTATCTCCCTGGTCAGATACTCATCGGGATTCTGCAGCTTGTCCCTGAGTTCCTTTATTTTCCCAGCAGTGAGTTCCTTGCGAATATCGGGAGCGGCCTTAACCTTTGCCTCGAGCTGTGAAAGTTCGGCCATCT
>CAZGJW010000225.1:0-2991 GCA_964525675.1 uncultured Spirochaetota bacterium | reverse complement strand
TGCAGGATGGTGATGCAGAAATTCTGACACTGACGTAGAGGCATATTCACCTGCTGTATCTGCATGCTTTCAGTTATACTATGGTTTTATCCATCCGGGAATTTTTCTGCAGCATGATTTAATCGATGGTTCAGTGGAGGTTTTGATGCTTCAGAAAGAGTTTACAATCGCCAATGCAGCCTCGTACGCGGACCGCGAGGTGACACTCAACGGGTGGGTCAGGCACATACGATCAAGCGGTAAAATATACTTCATCGAGATGCGGGACGGGACAGGTGAGATGCAGACCGTTGTCGTAAAAGGGGATGTTCCTGAAAATGTTTTTACGAGTTGTGTTGAATTAAAAATCGAATCAGCGCTTTCAATGAAGGGTGTCATCAGGGAGGAGAAGCGGGCGCCCGGCGGATACGAAATGACGGTGCGTGATGTACATATAATACACATTCCACACACCGACTACCCTCTTTCAAAAAAGTCTCATGGAACCGACTTTCTTATGGAGCACCGGCACCTGTGGCTGCGGTCGAACAGGCAGCTTGCCATACTGAAGGTGCGGAGCGAGCTCATACGTCTATTGCGTTCCTATTTTCATGATAACGGCTTTGTCCTTATAGACACGCCGATTTTAACGGGATCGATCGGCGAGAGTGCTGGTAACCTGTTTGAAACGAACTATTTCGACCTGGGCAGCGCCTATCTCGCGCAGACTGGACAACTGTATTTGGAAGCTGCTGCCGGAGCCTTTCAGAAGGTTTTCTGTTTCGGACCCACTTTCCGCGCCGAGAAGTCAAAAACCCGGAGACACCTGACGGAGTTCTGGATGCTCGAAGCGGAAGTTGCCTTTTATGATACGCACAGGAATATGGACCTCCAGGAGGATATGATACGCTTTGTTGCCGACACTGTCATTACCGCCTGTGAGCGGGAGCTCGAAATTATCGGACGCGATATTCGGCCGTTTCAAAATATTGTTGGGTCATTTCCGAGAATAACATACACCGAAGCGATCGATGTGCTGAAGAAGAAGGGGTTTCCAATCGAGTGGGGTGATGATATAGGCGGGGATGAAGAAACCGCACTATCCAATGAATTTGAGAAACCTGTTTTTGTCTGCAACTATCCGGCTGCGATAAAGGCCTTCTACATGAAACCCGATCCGGAAGATGAAAAAACCTTGTTGTGTGACGATATGCTTGCGCCTGAAGGGTATGGAGAGATAATAGGCGGCTCTCAGAGAAACGACGATTACCATTCTTTGCTCGAAAGAATCCAGGTGGCCGGCCTTGACCCGGAATCCTACAGGTGGTACCTTGATTTACGAAGGTTCGGCAGTGTGCCGCATTCAGGATTCGGCCTTGGGATCGAGAGGCTGCTGTCGTGGATCTGCGGGCTCCCGCATGTTCGTGAAGCCATCCCCTTCCCGAGACTTATCAACAGGATTTCCCCATAGTACGACAGCGATACTTTTTTAATTATATAGTGTACATATAGCTATTTAACACAAAACAGGTCGGATTCATCACTTCATTACTGCTGGTAAACGGATCTCAATCGACACTGAGACAAAAAATATCGCTGTCGTACTGGCAGATACTGGATCGTTATGATACATACTGAACATAGAGGCCTTGTACTCTTTTTTCTCCTGATAACTGTTTCGTTTACGCTGATTTGCCCGGTCCACCGTGCGCATGCAGAGCAGTTTTACGCCGTTGAAAAGAGGGGCAGTATACGAGCCGTCGATGAAAATGGGGCTGTGTTTCGTTTTGTTTCCGGTGAGGCGCTGCCGCGAGGATCAGTTATACGCACGTACAAGGAAAGTGAATGTATTATCTCAAACGGTGATCTGTTCTACAAGATATACCCATTCAGTAAGGTGAAACTGGATTCGAGCCCCGAGCTTGTATACGGGAAACTCTCACAGTCAAAATTGTCCCGGTTTGTCGATCTGCATTTTTATCTTTCAGGAAGGCCCGTTCAGGGGCACACGCTCAGAATAATCGCCCGTACGACTGAGAGAGATCCGGCGATAACCGCGCTCATACTGCAGGGCCAGAGCAAGCACCTGTCTCTGTTTCCCGTGGGCCGGGAAACATACAGGGCTCTTACCGGTTTCGATGTCGAGGCTGCCGTTCACAGGTATGAGCTCGTGATCAGGGCGGAAAACGACAGTGGAAGCAGCACCCAAATCGTGTACCCTTTTTATCTGAAAAAATCCGTGCTTGAGCGGGGGACGGTAAAATTGCCCTCAGGCAAGGGTGCTTTGTTCGAGCCTTCAGCAGAAAAGGAAATCGAGCGCGAGCAGCTCAGCGGTGTGCTTGCGCACATTTCACAAAGTGCCTTGTGGGAAGGCAGGTTCAGCAGTCCGGTGCATAACCCGGTTGTGATTTCAAGTTTCGGAAAGAAAAGAGCCTACTATCTGAGTAATCGGTTTATTGGATTCAGATATCATCGAGGTATTGATTTTCGTGCTGATCGGGGCCAGAATGTATACGCACCGAACAGCGGTTTTATCGTATTTGCGAGACGGAGAGTAACAACGGGGAATACGGTGGTTGTCGATCACGGACAGGGGGTGTTTTCTCTGATCTTTCATCTTGATTCTATTTCTGTTTCAGAGGGCAGGCCTGTAAAGAAGGGTGAAAAAATCGGTGAAGCCGGTGCAACCGGGCTTGCGGCTGGTGTGCATGTACACTGGAGTGTGATTGTGGACGGCACCTATGTAGACCCCGAAGACTGGATGAAGAGTGAATTTTGAATGATGGAGTGTTATATGGACAGATACTGTCAAAGTGTCGAAGATGCTGTTCATTTTCTTAAAAATCTGCTGCCGGGAAGTGTAAAATACGCTGTTATGCTCGGTTCGGGGCTTGGAAAGCTGACCGGGGAGATGGAAGATACCGTCAGGGTTCCGTATGCGGATATTCCCGGGTTCAGCCACGCAACCATTCCCGGTCACAGGGGAGAGCTCTCTTATGGAAGTTTTGCCGG
>CAZGJW010000224.1:0-2996 GCA_964525675.1 uncultured Spirochaetota bacterium | reverse complement strand
ATTCTAGAGGTAAAAACCATTAGGCAAGTGCCGGTTTTAATTGTTAAAGTTTGGATGTTCACTTGCCTGTTTATACGGGAGTTAATATGGGAGAAACTATATTGGAAGAAGAGATAACTAGGCTCCTTGACGAGACGTTGCGTGTCATTGGTGGCGATGAAAACAAGCGCCGTTTAAAAATGTGGCCTAAGAACTTTAAACCATCGGAGTATGAGCCCGGGCTGATCCCCCCACTTGAGGCCTCAAAAAGGGATGAAAAACGTCCGCCCCTGTCTGCCGATTGGGATCGTAACCAGTGGTCACGGCTTCTCGGATTCGATATCAAACGCTATTATACTGACCCCATCTATTATCTGAAGTGGATGTTAAAGATAAACCTCTATCGTTTCAACAATTTTCCCGATGACACTCCTCTCACGAGCACTATGCCGATTTTTCTCGGGGTGGCCTTTGAACCAAACCTTTTCGGAGTTCCAACCGTCTACTCCAGAGAGCGCGAACCTCTTTACACCAGCGACGGTGCTGTCATAAAAAAGAAAAACGACCTTCTCAAACTGAAAATTCCTGACTTCTACGAAAGTGGCCCAATGCCTTTGGCTCACCGATTCTACGAGACCCTGAATGGGATTGTGCCTCCGGAGTTCACAGTGGAGTTTCCGGTGTGGCTCAGAGGTCCTTTCGGTGTGGCCTGTGGGCTGCGGAGCATGCAGCGGCTCCTTGCCGACATGATCGATGCTCCCTCCTTTGTGCACGATCTCATGCGCCTGATGAACGAAGCAAGGAAGGAATTCACAAGACAGCGCAGGAAGTTCCTTGGGAATGGTACAGATATAATGCACGGATGTGCTGAGAGCTCACTGGCCAACGATGAGGTCAGTATACCGATGGTGTCACCCTCGCTGTATGAAACATTGATTTTATCATATGAAAAAGAATTGGAGGAGTTTTACGGAGAAATTCAGTGGTGGCACAGCTGTGGGAACAAGACACCTCTGGTACCTGTAATAAAGAGATCCTTTACCCATGTCCAGTTCATTGACTTTGCTCTTTGGGCAGACGACCTTAAGAGTGCAGTGAAGAATCTTAACGGTGCTATTCCTTTTCATGTCCGTCCTGATAGACGTGATATTGCCGAGCGGAGTACGGAATTGATTACAAACCACCTTCAGGGAGTATTCAGTATCTGTAGGGGGCAGAACTTTGCACTCCGTGTGGATGGATTGCAGCCTGATACCCCTGATCAGGAGGATGTTGATGCAGTGCGTCGTTATTTGGATATTGCCAGGAAAGTCGGAGAAGAGGGCGTTTTATACGAACAGAATTAGACGGTTCCATCGTAAATTGATATACCGGACTCGTATATAGAACGGAGATCAAAAAAGGCCCAGTCAGATGCAGAAACAATCGAACAAATGATTCATAGAAGATTTGGAAGAATATATTAAAAGTGAAGGTGGTGACATTGTTGGAATCGGCGCTGTGAATCGTCTTGCCAGTTCACCGGATATCATGAAACCTGAACGTCACACGCTGGAAGTAAAAAGAATGATATCGGCTGGTATCTATATAAGCGAGGCGAGTTGAAACTTCATTACACGGAATATTCACATCAATCAGTTGCCTCCGTCCTACTATTCGTACCAGATGTTTACACTGGCGGTGATAAACCCGGAACCAGTGAAAAAATTGTTGAGTACGCCCCGCTTATCGGTTAAAGGTATCACTGGGGCTGTCACGGTATGCTGGAATGCACCGGGGATATAGAGATATTCATATACCCCGGGGGTAGCCCAAGGAATAAGAATTTCTTAAATATAAAAGGCAGTGGCTCCCTGGCAGCAGCTTTTAAAAATGAATATCAGATTACTCACTTACTGCGGAAAATGTTTCGCCATTTGTCCCATTATGGAATAATACCGCAACAAGCTTGCAATTCCATAGCGTGTAACAGTGCAAATATTTACGCTCCCCCTATTGGATGGTGTATCCGCCGTCGATGACGATATTTTCTCCCGTGATCATATCCGCAGCATCACTCGCCAGAAACAGAGCCACTGCTGCGATTTCCTCAGGGTATCCAAACCGTCTTACTGGTATCTTTTTTTTCATCGCATCACCAACTTTACCTGCCCATGCTTTCTTGCCGAGTTCGGTGAGAACAACCGTAGGTGAGATAGCATTAACATTGATATTAAACTCCGCCCACTCCAGAGCGAGCACTTTCGTCAATCCAATAATACCGGCCTTGCTTGTGCAATACGCAATGTGCTTATCGAGCGCAATGACGCCAGCTTGGGAGGCAATGTTTACGATTTTCCCACCCTTTCGTTTAATCATCTCCCTACCGATGTACTTGGACATGATAAACGGCGCTGACAGATTGACGGCCATTGTTCTGTCCCAATCTCCATCCGGCAGGTTCTCCGCATCATCAAGCAGCACGATGCCGGCGTTATTGACCAGAATGTCGATTTTCCCAAACTCACGAATACTGTCTTCGACAATCTTCTTTACCTTTTCTATTTTTATAATATCGGCAACCAATGGGAACCCTTTTCGTCCGTATTGAGAAAGGGAAGCGGCCACCTCTCTGACTTCCTCAAGGATATCAACGAGAATGATGTCTGCTCCCTTCTCTGCATAGAGCTGGACAATCGCTTTCCCTATCCCCCTGGCTGCACCTGTAACCATCGCTACTTTGTTTGTCAACCTGAAGTTCTTATCATACCCCTTGAACTCCATAGGTCCCCTCCTATAATATTTGGAATATTGATAATTCACGTTTTGCTAGAATCATCTCTGAAATGTATACATCTATTCAATTGTTTTGACGTACAATTAACTATAAATCGCAGGCTATGTTGTTGGTATTCTTTTACTTTTTAATAATATCTCCAGAGCCTGCTATCAGCCTACTCAGGAAATAATGTTATGTCAAGAAAATCAGTTCTGACGCACGTATAGATAATTTAATTCATATTAATGAATTATGAGTA
>CAZGJW010000223.1:0-2998 GCA_964525675.1 uncultured Spirochaetota bacterium | reverse complement strand
CTAAATATATTACATTCGGCATAATCCCAGACCATCGGTATAGCCTGACGAGAGAAAGTGTTCCTAATAGTTTGCCTTGTAGTAGACCAACTACTGATAGCCGAGTTATAATCAGCACTTCTATCAACTGCAAATGCTAGATATGTCGCTACTGCTTCGGCGTAGGCGTGGGCGCCGGTGCCGCCGGCTTCGAGGCCTCTGCCGTCGTCCGGGAGGCCTGCCTGCTTTGCATCGGCAAAGACTTTTTCCCGGGCTTCTCCAACCAGATCGCTGAATGTGGTAAGGGCGACAAGCTGACGGGGGGTAAAAAGGTCTGCATGCTTATTCATACCATAAAGTTGCACGCGAAATCCGAGTGCTTTTTCAGGCAAGTAACTATCTGGAACCCATGACGGTTTAGCTTTCTTTGAGATACGCACCTGTTCCTCATCCGGCTCAAGATACGCTCTCCCCGATTTGCCCTCGGCAACAACCGCCATGAGGTTTGCACCCAGGCCGACCTCTTTGCCCTGCTTTCGTACATACTCAAAGGGCACCGGTGCGCCGCATACGATGCAGCGGGCACCCTGCCGGTTCACAGTACCGTCTCGCGGCTTTCCCGTACCATGCCGTACCTCAAACCGAACCTTCGCCGGGTTCCTGTTTTTATCCACAACCGGCTCGACCCACGCCTCTCTGCCCTTCTTTTTCGAAAGCCAGAACGAACGAACGAGCGGCATCTCGGCACTGCAGGCTGGATTCGGGCAGGTCACCGTACGCGCCCACAGCCACGCAATAACCGTTGCCTCGCCCCCTCCATACTCATCCGGCAGTTGAACCTTCGGATAGAGGTGCCCGATCTGCCTGTGCGCCTCGTCCCTCATCCACTGCCCGTAGTAACGTACATCTTCGGCAAGGCCCTGCGCCCTTCCACTCTATCCGGACAAGCTCCGGCTCCCTGCCGGGATGGACAGGAGGCCTGCCCGAAAACTTCGGCGGTATCTCGATCATGGCCTTGTTTATCAGCACCGCAACCGGGTTTAAATCGCTCGCATAGGCCCTGAGCCCAAGCCTCTGGGCTTCAAGCGGTATCGATCCGCCTCCGGCAAAGGGGTCGTAAACCGGCGGCGGGTTTCCATCCGTGGAATTCAGTATCTCCTGACGGGCCCTGTTCAGAATATCCTCGTTGTTCGAGTTTTCCCATTTAACCAGGTCTTCGATAATTTTAAAAAGGCGGCCCCGCTCTTTTTCCTGCGCCCCTTCAGTGGGAAACTTATCGGGATGCGCACTGGGGTCGTCAACCAGGGAGGCAAAGAGCACAGCGCGGCAGGCCGCAAGAGGACGCCTTGCCCACCATATATGAAGCGTTGAGGGATGGCCGTGCCGAATCGACTTCTCCCTCGCCGATTCCCTGTTGATCGCTTCAAGGGGAAGCGCCACCTCAATAAGCTTCTTTTTATAGCCCATGATTATCCTTCTAAATTAAACCCATTGATACATAATCAAAAAAAATTGCTAACAAATTATTAAAAATACTATATTATTTTACGAACCATTGAAAGTGCGAAAGCGCTGTAGGTGGTGTTTTAATTTTGGATAATAAACAATACCATATGGATCTGATGTTGAAGCTCGTAAATTAAAACTTTCTTTTAATATATCCATCCAATTAACTATCTTAGAGTAATTTATCACATGTGGCATTCTATTTGGCAGTTCTCCAACTTTTAAATTGATAAGAGAATACATATAAACCATATATGCAACTAGATTGGAATTGATAATTACTTCAACAAAAAAATTTAAGTCATGGGTTGCAACTTTGCTCCCCATCTATTGGGGGATATATCGCTTCAGAACATCCGGACACCCAATTGCACTGGATGCCTGCTACGTATCCGACTACCTTGCTGCAGATTTAACAATCGAGTCCAGCGGCGGGAAGCAGCCTGTTTGCTGGAGTCCCTCGTTAGGCCTTTTCTTTACTCATCTTTTCCTTGAGCTTCTCTAATATATGGAGTGTCCTGACATCTCGCTCTCCATGAAAATATTTATCAAGCACACGGACAAACACGGAACCTGGATCTTCTACACTTGCAAACAGGGTCATGGACGATCTAAGCTTCAGATCATCAGGATAACCAAAGATTTCTGAAACCGATCGTCCCTCAATGGCAAAAACCGCTTCCGCACATTCCAACAGCCTTGTTCCAAGAACAGGATGATTTAGGTATTGTCGCGCTTCTTCTATGCTTTTTATGGCATAGTGTTTTGAAGTTGTACTGTGTCCCAATCCATCAATCTGCGGAAATATATACCACATCCAGTGAGTTCGCTTCTGACCGCTTCTAATCTCTGAGAGAACACGATCATAGATATTTTCTTGCGCGCTCGTGAAGCGACTTAATTCGAACAGATCATCACGACCGATAGTATCGCTCTCTTTCATCATGCTTGACTCCTATTTCTGCATAACGCCTAAGTTCACCCTCGGTCCTGACGACGCGAAGCGGCGGCAGGGACGTCGGGAGTATGTTTCGCATCACCTGCACCCAGAGACAACAAAACCCTTAGCAAATGCGACTTTTAACAATGCATTCTTAAAAACAAAAAACGGCTTGGCTTTGGATGTCAGCGTGAATGCTATGGTTATGGGGCGTTTTTGCAAAACATATCTATAATATTTATTAAATCAGGCATTACATTCTTCCCTACTATTTACAAGCAGAGTAAGACTCACGGACTGTTTCAAGAATCAGCTCAGCAATCAGTTCATCATCTTGTTTCAAATTATATATTCCGCTGTGTGATAGATCATCAATTAAGGGGTCATGGCGGACTTCAAGATTTCGACCATCTGGACTTTCCGTCAGTACTTTTTTACGGACTTCACCAACATTTAGGATAGCTATTTTTGCACGTGCTCCTACGGTAAATATTTCAGAGTAGATTGTTCGAATTTTAGTAATTTCGCTCTCTCTATTTGAGCAGTTGAGAAATTCCAACCAATTTACAGATA
>CAZGJW010000222.1:0-3081 GCA_964525675.1 uncultured Spirochaetota bacterium | reverse complement strand
TGTTTTCGATCCGGCCGAACGGCGAGCGGCGCTGCAGGAGCTCGTCCGGAAATACGGCAATACGGTACCACCTGTACGGGGTAACGTCAATATGCACTTTCACTCCTTTTTCTCCTACAATTCGCACTGGTACTCCCCTTCCCGTATTGCATGGGAGTCCCGAAAGGCCGGACTGTACGCAGCGGCGCTGTGCGATTTCGACGTACTGGACGGACAGGAGGAGTTTCTCGATGCCGGGCTGATCCTGTCGCTTCGCACGGCGGTGCATATTGAAACGCGGGCGTATATGCGCGAGTACGCAGGCGTTGATATTAATTCGCCCGGAGAAAACGGTATCGTCTATATAATGGGTGGAGGATTTGCCAGGCAGTTTCCCGATGGCTCCGAACAGGCACGTGGGCTTCTGTCCTTCAGGCAGAAAGCCGGTGAAAGAAACAGGGAGCTTGTCGAGCGGATCAACGTGCATATTCCGGATATTACCGTCGACTACGACCAGGACGTGATCCCCCTGACTCCGGCAGGATCTCCGACTGAACGGCATATCGTGCGGGCGTACGTAAACAGGTCGAGGGAGGCCTTCGGTGATGATGCTCAATTTGCACAGTACTGGTCGGGAATACTGAAGAAAGACGAATCGACGATCCGTTTGCTGTTCGAGGACCTCCCGTCATTTGAAGAGCAGGTACGGGCAAAGCTCGTGAAGAGAGGCGGGCTCGGGTATAAAAAACCTTCTATCGATACCTTTCCGCTGGTCGATGATTTTCTGAAATGGGTTTCTACGTATAATGCCGTGCCGATGGCGGCGTGGCTTAACGGCACGAGCGAGGGAGAAAAAGACCCGGGGCAATTTCTCGAATACATGCGGGAAAAGGGCGCCGCGGCCCTGAACATTATACCGGATAGAAACTGGAATATAGCCGATCCGGAAGAACGGAGAATCAAACAGGAGAACCTGCGACGCATCGTCGAAATCGCCGATGGTATGGGCTTTCCTATCAATATCGGCACCGAGATGAACAAGCTCGGTCTTCCCTTTGTCGACGACCTGGATGTCGATGCCCTCAGGCCGTACAGGGAGATATTTCTCAGGGGTACCCGCATAATGATCGGCCACACGCTGCTGCTCCGGTATGCGGGGTATTCCTATATCGGGGATGCGGCTGAAAGTGATTTTTCCGGTATCGCGGAGAAGAATGTTTTTTTTGAAGCAGTCGGCGGTCTGCCGCCGCTGGACATAGATACGGCGAAAAGACTCGAGGACATGGGAGAAAAAAAGGCCTTTTTGTGGCTGCGGGAAAAGTCGCAATCAGCTCTTTGATGAACAGGACATAACCATAATGACATTAGCATTCGTGCGCTATACCCGGAGCCGACGTTTACAGAAAATCTGAAATACATCCGGCATATCGGAGGTCTGTATTCACGAGATGAAGGAAAACAGGGCATCAATTGTACTCTTTCTTGCGATCACCTTTCTTTTCTGGGCTTCACTCTATCTCTACGTTCCGACCCTGCCGACGTATATCAAGATGAAAACACCACAGCTTTCGATGGTCGGTCTCGTGCTGTCGATGTACGGCCTCTGGATGGCCGTGATCCGCCTTCCCATGGGACTGAGCGGGGATGTAATCGGATGGGGAAAACCTCTGATACTGCTCGGTGTGTTTTTTTCCGCATTCGGTGCATTCGTTATGGGAAAGGGTAGCACCATAGGCTGGCTTGCTACAGGGAGGGCGTTGACCGGGCTTTCTGCAGGCACATGGGTGCTTTTGATCACCGTTTTCAGCACCTTTTTCGACCTTGACCAGTCGGTATTTGCAAGCTCCATGCTCACCTTTTCCGCCTCCCTGGGGAGAATGGTGGGGAGCGGTTCGACCGGATTTCTCAACCAGATTGGAGGATACGCCCTCTCTTTTTACCTTGCTGCGGGGACGGGCTGCCTTGCGCTAGTTCTGGTTCTTTTTGTACATGAGAAGCGTCGAGCTCCAAGAAGGGTAACACCTGCATCGATCTTTCACCTTCTGACGAACAGATATGTGCTGATACCGACACTGATCAGTGTTGTTGTGCACTATGCGGACTGGTCTGTAACGTTCGGTTTTTTACCGGTCATGGTTAATGAAATGGGAGCAGGTGATATAACCAAAAGCCTGCTGATCGGCACCAATATTGCTTCTATTACAGCGGCCAATCTATTGAACACGCTCGTACTGCGGAAGATGAAGCACAACGCTCTTCTTATTCTCGGTGCTTTTCTCTTTTTTAGCGGTATGGTGATAATCATTTCAGCGCGAACAGTTGCGGCCGTGTTTCCCGGTACCATATGTATGGGTTTTGCATTCGGCATAGTGTATCCTATTCTCGTCGGTTTGAGCATACAGAAGGTCGCAAGGGACGAGCGTTCAACGGCAATGGGCATTCATCAGTCGCTCTATGCGGTTGGTATGTTTGTCGGGCCCTGGCTGAGCGGCATTCTGGCAGACCATATCGGTATACGTCCGATGTTCTCGATAACTGCAGGTTTTTACCTGTGTGCGGTTTACTGTCTGATTTTTTTGCTCATGAGGGCAAGGAGTACAAAGTCTGAGGCTGCACTGTAAAAAAAAGTAACGTCTTGAAAAAACACTTGATTTACGATACACTGAGATGTGTTCCGTGCAGTGAAGTTGTTCAGGCTGGTCGGAGATTTCACCTTTTTCATGACATGTGTGCCGGGATGCAGGAATGTTGTATGGAGAGGAGGTATGATGAAAAAGAACCTTTTAAAATCCTTCCTTATTTTTTTTGCCGTTGTTCTTCTGCCCTCGTGGCAGTTGTTGCCGGAAGAAAACGATCTCCCCTTTTCTACCGGGGAAAAGCTTCAGTACTCGATAGAGGCGGCATCCTTTTATGTGGGCAGGCAGATCATTGAATTTGAAAAAACAAGCCAATACGGCGCAGTCGATGTATATGAATTGAACGGACATTCCAAAACATCGCCATTCGTCAGTATTTTCTACAGGCTCGATGACAAATGGCTGGTATTCATGGAAAAAGAGAGCCTTCTTCCCCTGCGGGTTGAAAAAGACATGGTAGAGGGAA
>CAZGJW010000221.1:0-3165 GCA_964525675.1 uncultured Spirochaetota bacterium | reverse complement strand
CGATCTCAGGCGGATGCTGCGCCCCTATTTGTCCTTCCTTGACGATACCATACCCACCATATATGTGCTCTCTCGATACGCAGCAGTGCACATTCAAATAGGATCTAAGGTATTTACTATTGAGGTCCAGTGATGGGAAAAAAGGCACAGGGGGGGATCTGTTTCAAGCACATCCCCCTCCCGGAACTCTTTACAGTTCAGAAGCCGCCCCCGCCGCCTTCACCAGCATACGCTGTTCCAAAATACTGAACATCCGCTTTCTGCACATTGCCAAGAATCGGCGCTACAAAAAGCAGGCCCGCAAGAGCCAGAGTAAGAGTAACTACGATCAGGATCTTTTTCATGGTAAAACTCCTTTAAAATAATTTTTTTAATCGAGGTAACACCCCGATGATAATACACGAACAAATAGATGCAGACAGGTGAAAACCTTACACTCCATTACCCCTCTGCTTTCAGTTGTTGTGGGTTTATATCAGTTCTCACCTAACCAAAACTGGTTTCACGCTCCCTTCAACCCGTATGACAGCACCGACTTCAAAAGATCTCCATTAACCGGATGGGGCATAACATACATCACCTTGTAGGGTCGAAGGGCGCGCTCCACCTCCGGCGAGTACTCTTTCATGATGATTATGACCTTAACCTCTTCATACCGTTCCCTCAAAAAGGGAAGAAATGCAATCATTGAAAATCCGGGTAGATCGACGTCTGAAATCAATACATGAATGTTGAATCGCTCGAATTTATTAATCAGCGAGAGAAAATTGCCGGCTTTGAAAACTCTGTATCCGTCCCGTGCGAGCATTCCCTTCAAAAAGTCAGTTTCCGTATCATCATTCAGGGCAAGAAGCACGGTTTTTTCTGCTTGTCCGGTTACATCTTTCAGCACGATATCCTCCTGTATCAACCATGATGGAGCAAATTCCATGCCTGTAATACCATAGGAGTGAACTTTTCACTTGCAGCTTGGATGTATGAAATTAAAAAGAGTTACAGAGATGAATCAACTGTTGTACAGAATACTATCTCGCCCAGCCAGTAATCTACATTCCTGAAATCGGAATATTTTCCGGAATCCGGACTGAACGTATTAACCAGAGGTGGCACTCATCATTGCCAGTTCGCGGTTTTGATGCCATATCGCTTTATTTTCTCATACAGCGTTGTCTTTCCTATTCCAAGAAGCCGTGCTGCATCAAGCTTGCGTCCTTCTGTTGACCGGAGAGCTTCAATAATCGCCTCTTTTTCGAGCTCATCGAGCGGTTTTAACAGGGAAGTACTGCTCTCAAAGTTTTCAGCAGGATACCTGAGCTCATGCGGCAGATCGTAGGGCCGTATATATTCACTCGTACCGAGTGCAATCGCCTGCTGTATCGCATTCTCAAGCTCGCGAATGTTGCCTCGCCATGAATGGGAAAGCAGTATCTGAAGCGCCTTCTGGGATATACCGAGCACGCTCCGCCTTTCCGTATTGTACTTTTTAATAAAGTGATCGACAAGAAGCGGAATATCTTCAATCCGTTCGCGGAGCGGAGGAACGGTAATCGGAATCACATGCAGGCGATAGAAAAGATCCTCACGAAACATTCCATCCCTGACTGCGCTCTTGAGCTCTCTGTTTGTTGCGGTTACAATTCTCGCTTCAACCCTCTCGATTTCTGAGCTGCCGACGGGCCGGATTTCACGTTCCTGAATTGCCCTGAGCAGTTTCGCCTGCACCTGCATTGGTATTTCAGTAATTTCGTCAAGAAACACGGTGCCTTTTCCTGCAAGTTTCAAAAGCCCAACCTTTTCATACTGCGCATCCGTGAACGCGCCTTTTACATGCCCGAAAAGCTCACTCTCGACAATACTGATCCCCAGCACACTGCATTCAATCGGGATAAAGGGTTCGGCTGCCCGTTCTCCGTAGAAATGTATGGCCTTCGCCACGAGCTCTTTTCCAACCCCGCTCTCGCCCATAATGAGGACTGTGTTATCCGAGCGGCACATAGCCTCGATTCTCTCATATACCGGCTGCATTGCCTGTGACATTCCGACAATACCAAAGCGACCGGTGCCGTCTTCAGAGTCTGTCAATCGTCTGGAAGTAGGCCATTGCTCAAGTGCCTTTTTTATGGTGCTTCTCAATTCAGCGACTGAAGCCGGTTTTGTAATATAATCCACCGCACCCAGTTTCATGGCCTCAACAGCGCTTTCTATAGAGCCGTATCCCGTAATGATTATAAACGAGGTTCCCGGGGCTATTTCACGGGAGTGAAAGAGAAGGTCAAGCCCTCCCATCTTTGGCATTTTCAGATCGACAATTGCAAGGGTAAAACGCCTTTTCTTTAATAAACCGAGTCCCTCCTTACCGTTGACGGCAACTTCCGTCATAAAGCCCATATCAAGACATATTTCTTCACAAACACCCCTGAAGGTTTCGTCATCATCGGCAATCAGAATCGTCTGCTCACCATTCATCGTCCAATCCTGAGATCAAAATACAAGAAAATCAAACTTTCATGTTCTACTACCATTTTATACTCTCTCTTACTATATTTAAACATACAATCTCGTACCTATGGTTTAATCCATTAAAGTTCTGGTTTTTTGTACCAAGGGCACAGGTACCAGCATTTTTATGCTCAACTGACTTATTATGTTACAATTGCTTGTCATTACATTCTATAGGTAAAAACCATTAGGCAAGTGCACCATGAGGCATTTATCGATTTGAACCTTTTACGTTTGGAAGTTCACTTGCCTATTTTTCTGATAAGTTTTCATGTATTATACAATACCATTTACAGGGACGATAATTCAATGAAAAGTTTTAGAAACCTTGCCATCTTCATAATTCTTTCTGGTACTTTTGTATACACCGGCCAGCTCGCCCTTTCCTCGTCTGAAGAAAAAAGTACCCCTGAGTCGCCTAAAGGGACTCCCCGCTACGGAGGGATATACCACCGCGGCCTCCAGCACGATCCCGCAATTCTCGACCCGGCAAAAATTACAGACAATTATGAAATTATCGTTACCCAGCAAATATTCGAAGGGCTTGTCCAGTACAGCGACAACCTTATGATCATTCCCTGTCTTGCCGAGTCGTGGGAGAGCTCACGCGATAACCTGACATGGAAGTTTCACCTCAAGAGCGATGCATCGTTTCATAACGGAAGG
>CAZGJW010000220.1:0-3224 GCA_964525675.1 uncultured Spirochaetota bacterium | reverse complement strand
ATCCCAAGGGGATGTATCCCAAGGGGATGTATCCCAAGAGGATGGATCCCAAGAGGATGGATCCTGCCAGGGATGGATCCTCTTGGGACTTTCCCGAGGAAGTACGCCACTTCTGTGACTGCAGTGATCGGGGGAAAAATTGTCGTTTATGAACGTGGACTGAAATAAGCACGGAGGAACGGATAATGCGGAGGGGGTTCAGGAGGGGTTTTGACCCGATAAAAATACTTACTGATTCACAGATAGAAGAGATTCACCGGGCAACACTCGATGTGCTTGAAAAAACTGGTGTGCGGTTCGAAAGCGAACGGGCGTTGAAACTGCTGCAGAAAAACGGCTGTATGGTTGATTTTGAGGAACGCATAGCGCGTATCCCCGGATTTCTGGTCGAGGAATGCATACGAAAGACGCCGAGCAGCTTTTCAGTGCGGGCCCGGAATCCCAAGAATGATGTACGGGTCGGAGGCAATACCCTCTATTTTATGTCATCCGCCGGCGCCCGCTATACCGACATAACGACCGGCGAGGTAAGGCAGGCGACACAGGAAGAAAACGACCAGGCGGTGCTTGTCTCGGATGCGCTCGAAACAATCGATATTTTTCCGTCGTATACCCCCTACTTTGAAATAGAGGATGTCCCGCCGGTGATGCTCTGCCCGGCAAGCCTTGCGAGCAGGATACGTTTTACATCAAAGGCATCGCGCGGTGCACAGGCGACAGATTCCTACATTTTCGAAACCCAGCTTGCGCAGGCGGTGGATATGCAGCTCTTCGGCGTGTGCGAGGCTGCAGCACCGCTCTCCTATCCGGAAGATGCGATCAATGCGGCTTTTGAATATATCAATGCCGGGTTTCCCGTGTATATCGCCGCAGGTTCTGTTATGGGCGGGACCGCGCCTGTAACCGCAGCAGGCGCAACAATCAGCAACAATGCGGAACTTCTCGCTGTTGTGGTGCTCATTCAGTGCATAAGACCGGGTACCGGAATATGCGGCAATGATTTCGTCACACCGATGGATATGGAGAGCGGAGGGTTTTTATTCGGAGCCCTGGGGGTAAACCTCCATCAGATGGCCTTCAATCAGCTCTGGGCCCAGGTGTACAGCATACCCACGGTAAACACAGGCGCCGCTTTCTCAAACTCGAAGCTGGTGGATTATCAGAGCGGGTATGAAAAGACGCACACTGCCATGGCATCCGCGCTGTCAGGAGCGAATGTCATTGTTCTTCACGGCGGTGTAACTGCCGAGCTTGCCTACAACCCGATACTCTCCATTATCAATGACGATGTGGCGAATATCATCGGACGCACCGTTGAAGGCTTTGAGGTAAACGATGAAACAATGGCCGTTGATCTTATCGAAAAAGTCGGTCCTGTTCCCGGTACGTTTCTCAACAAAACACATACACGGGTGAACTGGAAGAAGGAGTACTTCGTGCCCCGTGCTGCGGACAGGCTGTCGTACCCCGAATGGCTGAATCAGGGGAAAAAGAGCACGATCGATCTCGCAAAAGAACAGATGGAGGAGATACTGGAAACACACAAGCCCGACCCGATAACTCCATCACAGGAGAAGGATATCGAAAGAATCCTGGAGGACGCAAGACGGCATTACAGGAAAAGGGGACTGATGTAGGCACCTTTTCGACTTTGTACACCGTTTATTATCTGGCGGTTGAACATCGCGAGTGTCTGGATTGATGCAGGCATTTATCTGAATTTGTATATACGGTGTGAACACCGGCAGTAGTGTATATGATTTTCCACACTTCGCATACCTGTTCGAAGGGTGCAAGTGGTGCAGAAGAATGGTCGCACAGGGGGCTCGGTATATGAAAAGATACGCATTCGTATTCAGAATCAAGCCTGAAATGAAAGCGCAGTACAAAAAAGACCATGATGAAATCTGGCCGGACATGGCAAAGGCGATTCATGAAAGCGGTATGAATAACTATTCAATCTTTTTCCGTGGCGACGGCACGCTTTTCGCCTACCTCGAGGCGGAGGATCCGGAAAAGTCTTTTGCCTATATCGGCGAGCAGGAGGTAAATGAACGCTGGCAGAAGGCAATGGACAGGTATTTTATAAAGGAGGACAGCTCACTGCTCGGCCCTGAGATGGAAGAGCTCGAGGAGGTTTTTCATCTCGATTGAATAGTGTTTGCATCGGACTTCCAGCGGCCGAATAATCTCTGTTCAGTAAAGGAGTGGAGAGATGAATCTTCGAGAGAGGTTTTTAGAGGTGATGATCAATTTCAATCCCCGTGTCACACCTCCGAAGTGGGAGTTCGGGTACTGGGGGGATACGATAAACAACTGGTACGAGGAGGGCCTGCCGAGAAGGGAATTCCCGCATATACCGGTTAATATAACGACCCCAACTGCATCGCTCTACAATCCATGCTGGAACTCAATAAAGGGCGAGCGGCTTCCGGCGGGTGTAGCGGTCATCGGCGGCGGTCTGTACTGGCCGACCCAGGGATTTCCCATCGATAACGATGTGAAGAACGAGCTGAATATGGATAAAGGCCAGGTGCTTGTCAATGTCAATCTCCTCTTTCATCCGATGTTCGACATCAAGATTTTCCAGGAGGATGACCATTATCTTACCTATCAGGATCTTGACGGTGTGAAAAGAAAGTTTATCAAGGATACGGGTGTGATCCCTTCGGGAATCGAGTGGGTGATCAAAGACCGGAAAAGCTGGGAGAAACTGAAGGATGAGCGGCTCAACCTGAACGATATACGGGGCAGGTTTCCGTCGAACTGGGACGAGCTTTTACAGAAGTACAGAAACAGGGACTATCCCCTTGTTCTGGGGGGCTATCCGCATGGCTATTTCGGTACACTTGCACAGCTCATGGGTTATGAACATCTCTTCTACAACTATTTTGACGATCCGAAACTCATCCATGATGTGCTCGAAACCTTTACCGAGCTCTGGATTGCCGTATATGAAGAAGTGCTGTCCGATACTGATGTGGATCTCTTTATTGTATGGGAGGATATCTCAGCAGGAACGGGATCGATGGTATCACCCGCAACGATACAGGAGTTCATGGTTCCCTACTATCAAAGACTCACCGGTTTTTTAAAGGGAAACGGCGTTAAAGTCATTTTTGTCGATACGGATGGGGACTGCTTTGATATCATACACCTCTTTATCGAGGGCGGCGTAACCGGTATGTATCCCATCGAGGTGAGCTGCGGTATGGATCTGGTGA
>CAZGJW010000219.1:0-3255 GCA_964525675.1 uncultured Spirochaetota bacterium | reverse complement strand
ATTACAAACGCAGGGGAGATCGACAAGCTCGCAGGATTCTTTAAAAAGTGATGCCTGCGGTACCACGGGCACTAATAGTATGTTCTTTGCTACGCGTAAGTGGGGGTTATGTCCGTTCACGTGGATTTGAACAAATCCAGATACTTGCACAGGCGGTACTTTCAGTACTTTCAGCACCTACGGCATTTACAACATTTACAACATCTTCGACATTATCCAAGCATACGGATTACATGCCCATTCAACAGAACAATGGAAAGTGGATACACATGTTCAATAATGGCAGAGAAAGACATCGACCATGTATTGATTATAGAGCAATCCATCTTCAGACATCCATGGTCTAAAGATTTCTTCAGGCTGATACTGTCAGATATCAACAACTACATGATCACGCTCAAAAAGGATGATGCCCTCATCGGATACGGCGGCTACCACCTCTTAAAAGGTAAAACAGATTTTCTTCCCATTAAAGAAACCCACAGGCACATAATTCACCTGATCAACCTCGCCGTACAACCCTGTTTCCAGGGTAGAGGGTTCGGCACGTGTCTCCTCAATACCCTTTTCAGCAGTGCCCTCCGAAGAGGCGCCGAATATTGCTATCTCGAGGTGCGCCCCTCAAACAAGTGCGCATTCTCCTTTTACAGAAAAAGCGGATTCTCGATAATCGGTGTGATTGAAAACTACTACCCGCAGGAAAAGGAGGATGCGTTCGTGATGGGCAAGGACATCACACAGGTAAAAACGACCTGAAAAAAAGCAACCACTATTTATACCGCTTTTGATTCAATGCTATAAGCGCACTGCAGGGGGCTGCTATAAAAAACATAAGAAGTCCTGTATACAGATAGGCAGTGTAAAACCCGTTATGATCTATGAGATACCCTATAAATGGTGTAAGGAGGCCGGGACCGCCTCTGCTCGCAAAATAGTATATGCCCAGAACAGTCGATCTGCTCCGACCTGGAGAGTGGCTGATGATGAACGACTCTGCCACAGGCATGCTCATGTACTGTGTCATTCCAAGCAGAATAAGAAGAACGGAGATGCTCACGCCGAAAGTAACGTGGTTCAATAAAAATATAAAAGGGCCGGCAATGAGCCCGGTGAAGAGTATAATGGGGATCTTTCCCATACGGTCTGACAGATAGCCGCCCAGAGGTCCCGCCCACAATCCCGCCGAATTCGCGAGGGAGAGCAGCGCAGCCGCAGCCTCCTTGCTGCCGCCGAAATTATCCACCACATAGAAGGGAATAAATGAAACTGCTGAGGAAATAAAAATGGGAACAGCAACATTCAATATTATAACCGGTACCAGATAGCGGATCTTTGTGGGCATATCCTCATCTGCATGCCTGCTTTCCCGGGTATCTTTCATATAGGCTTTGCCGTATCCCCACCTGTTCAGAAAAATAAAGAATACGATCCCGTACAAAAATGTCGGTATGGAGATAAAAAGAAACGAACCTCTCCACCCTGCCAGCCGCGCGATACCGACCGCAATAAGCGGCGCCAGGAAGTAGCTTCCCGTGCCCCCTATCTGATGTATACCAAGTGCTCGACCCCGCATTTTATTATCAACAGCCGAAGATATAAGCGGGCTCGCAGATGGATGGTATCCGCCGCCCAGCACTCCCATGAGCACCAGAAGAATCAAAATCACGATATAGCGAGTTGATATACCGATGAAAATACCGCATAGCGCAACACCGGAAATGCCTATTGTTATGAGCCGGTGAAATCCTAGATGATCAGAAAGCCAGCCTCCCGGAAGCTGCCCGATACCGTTGGCGAGCGTGTAGGCTGACACGAGCAGACCTGCCTGCGTATAATCGAGCGCAAAGGTGTCGCGTATAAAGGGGAGAAGCGGTGTAATAAGCGCCGCAACAAGATGGTGGCTCAGATGTGCAACCACGAAGAGAGGAAGCACGATAAGAAAAAATGAACGCCCGGTGTATTTAATGACAGCCTCCTTCGCTTCAAATATTCGCTTAAAATTATACTGGAATATATGGTTTTATCCATTTAAATTTTAGCATTTTGTACCAAAATTTACAAAAAACAACAGTCTTTTACTTTTCCGTGTCCTTTTAATCATTGGAAAATTAAGGTAAAAACCATTAGGCAAGTGTTGGTTTGAACCTTTTGCGATTGAAAGTGCACTTGCCTATGTATACCCTGATGATTCTGCAAGCAGATTTTCATACTCACCGGAAAACCGAGGATGCACCTTTCGTTACTGGACTTTTATCAGCCAAAAAAGAGATTTTTAGTGCCCGGATAATGCTGTTTGATTATTATGATATAAATACACACAAGAGGTTCGAGTACGGCGCACAGATGTATACGGTGCGACGCGTCAAAACCGGGTGAAAAAATGCGGTTCAAATGTATTATCATCGACCATGACGATACAGCGGTAAACTCTACCGCCCGGATTCACTATCCGGCGCATCTTGAGGTGCTCAGCCGTATGCGACCGGGGACGCCCCCGATTACTCTCGATGAATGGTTTTTAAAGAATTTTCATCCAGGCATCATGGAGTACCTGAAAAACGAGCTCGGGATGAGTAGTGAGGATCTTGAAGCCGAGTACCGTATATGGAGGACCTTCACCACGGCCAGGGTGCCTGATTTCTACCCCGGGTTTGTTGAAGCTCTGATCGAATACAGGAACAGGGGAGGTAAAATCGCGGTGGTATCCCATTCTGAAAAAAATCTTATAGAGCGAGACTACCGTTCACTCGGCCCAAAAAAAAGTTTTATGCCGGATATAATACACGGCTGGGATTACGATGAAAAAAAGAGAAAGCCGAACCCGTACCCGGTCTTAGAAATTCTGAAGGCTTTTAACATAAAAACAGGGCACGCCCTCATTCTGGATGACCTGAAACCGGGCGTCCTCATGGCGAAGGCAGCCGGTATACATGCCACTGCTGCCGGCTGGAGCCACAGGATTCCCATGATACGGGAGTACATGCAGGCACACTGCATCGCTTACTTCCAAACCGTGAAGGAATTCGCGGACTTTATTATGGAATGATACACGCGGTTCATGTTTCAGCAATCTACCGTTAAAGCGTACACTGTATCACGCAATGGTTACCTTTTCATCCAGGTATACATCCTGGATGGCGTTGAGCAGCTTGACACCCTCTTCCATCGGTTTCTGAAAGGCCTTCCGCCCTGAAATGAGGCCGGTGCCGCCGGCACGCTTATTAATAACGGCGGTGCGTATCGCCTGGGCAAGAT
>CAZGJW010000218.1:0-3287 GCA_964525675.1 uncultured Spirochaetota bacterium | reverse complement strand
TAAGAGGTATTGCAAACCGATTTCTGCAATTTATCGCCCGTTATTCTCCCGGTTCGAGAACACTTCGGGTTTTCTTTCACCGATTACGCGGTGTTGCTGTTGGCAAGGGGGTTTTTATCGGCACCGACACTCTCATCGATACATCACATCCTCACCTGGTTTCGATCGGCAACAGAGTTATAATCGGCATACGTTGTATCATTATCGCTCATTTTGATAATATCGACCTTGATTATGCAATAAAACAGAAAAACACAGTATCAGTGCGTATAGAAGATGATGTGTTTATAGGACCTGGAGTAATTATTATGCCGAATGTGAAGATCGGCACCGGTTCTGTTGTAATGGCAGGCAGTGTGGTTACCCATTCGGTACCTTCTCACACAATGGTTCAGGGGAATCCCGCGTATCCTGTTGCGCGGTGTGAAATTCCTCTCGGAGCAAAGACGCCAATTTGGGAGTTTTACAGAAAGCTGAAAAAACTCCACTGATTACATACGGCGCACTGAATTATATAAAACATTTTTAAAAAGTTTATGGAGGATTGTTTTAATGAAAAGATATTCTTTGATTGCTTTCATTATTTTAGTCTTCGTATTGATACTATCCTGTGGGATAAATTTAAAAAACCTCGAGGCAACGGTTCAGGTAAAAAATCAAAATGTCAATGGGTATTCCCTAAATGTAACGTTAAACGGCGAGTCAAAAATAATTGCAAACAATGCTGTTGAAGAATGGATTATCACTTGGGAGGGAGGGTCGAATGATCCGAAAGCAGTCGGCATCAGTGCGACATACGTCGAATTCGGCGGTATATACACGATTAACTTTGAAGTTTTTGACGGTGATACAAAATCGGTCATAATTACAGATTTTTAACCTGGTGCAGGAATTAAGTTCCTGAAAAGAAAAAGATGATAAAAGGCATTGGAATAGATATTGTCGAGGTCGAGCGAATACGGAGGATGTCGGAGGATTCGAATGAAGCATTTTTGCTTCGATGTTTTACGGAAAACGAGATCAAATATTGCATTAATAAGGCGGATAAATATCAACGTTTTGCCGGAAAACTCGCGGCAAAAGAGGCTGTGTATAAGGCAATGAACATGGTATGGGAGGCTCCTCTGCCATGGAAAGAAATCGGTATCAATCATTCGGATATAAGTGAACCGATAGTGCACTGTACAGGGCAGGTTCAAAAGCATAAGGAGCTTTTGCAAATACAAAGTATAAAAATATCGATATCACATTGTGAGCATTATGCGGTTGCCATTGCGATTTTAGAAGGAGAAGAGTGAGTATGCTGGATAAAGTCGAGCTTGAAGATGATGAAATAAAAAAAGAAATACGACGTTTTATCATTGATACGTTTATGTTCGGAATAAATGAAATGCCTTTTAACGATCAGGATTCCTTCCTTGAAAAGGGACTTCTAGATTCTATCGGTATACTGGAGCTTGTTGAGTTTATTGAAAAAAAGTATGGTATCACCTGTGAAGACGAAGAACTTACCCCGGAAAATCTTGATTCACTCCACAATGTCGCAGGGTATATAATTAAAAAAGTTAATTGCAGCACACATTAAACAGGCACTTCATCGATTTCTTCAATAAATTGAGGTGAGAGGTGAAGATAGTTGGTCGCTTTTCTTTTTCTCGCGATCTCGCTGTATACCTGCTTAACTTCACCGATGGTTAGTCCGGTAGCGTTTGCAACCTCTTCAGTCGGCACGTCATTGTTCATTCCATATATGCAGAGATCCATCTTTTCGTACGGCAGGGTAAAGTAAAACTCTTCTGACGAAAGCGGGAGGGAGTAGGTGTCCGGTGTCGGCCGTCGTTTTTGTATCTCGTCCGGTATTTCAAGGTATTCCGCAAGCTGATACACCTGTGTTTTATACAGGTGAACGATCGGTTTGAAATCTCCAGCTCCGTCCCCCAGTTTAACAAAAAACCCCTGGTCGTGCTCGAGGCGGTTTGACGTTCCTGCGACAGCGTAATTCAGCCGGTCGGCATGATAATACTCGAGCATTTTTCTAACCCTCTGCTTGAAGTTTACGGCAGCCACAATACCCCTATGTGCGGGCGAGGTGAGCCTTTTTTTTATTGTTTTTCCTTCCGGGGATACAACGGTCACATAGAATAGTCTGAACGTGCTGCTTTGAAGAGCTGGTGGAAGGCTGATTTTGACCTTGTACATGCTGGTGTATTCGGGGATAATTTTCCGTATTGCTTCATCCCGTTTCTGATAACAGCCAAGTGCATCAAGAACGGGTGTAATATCTGTGTATACGGAGTCAATCTCCAGGTGTTTTGCAATAAGTTTACTGAGCCGTATGGTATCTTCGGATGATTCCTTTTCGGGAAGCAGGAGTCCTGTTACATGGTCTTTCCCCAATGATATGACGCAGAGCGCTGCAACCACGCTGCTGTCGATTCCGCCGGAAAGTGCGACGACAGCGCCTGTTTTCATAAATTTGGTGTGAAAGAAAAAATGAATCTTTTCAATTATTCGCTCTGTTTCTTTTTCTGTATCTATTTTCAACGTATCCTGTGAAAAAGGAATATGAACACCCATCGATAAACCCTCCAGTTCAGTCAAAATCTCTCTCTTACATTGTACCACGGAATGTAAGTTTTAATCGAATCTTTATGCTTTTATCAGAACTTTTTTATCAATTTTACCGGAGTTCGTTTTTGGAAGACTTTTTCTAAACTCAATTGTTTGAGGAATCATGAAACTTTCCAGAAACTTGCTGCAGTGGTATTTTATATCCCGTTCAGTGAGCGCATCATTGTTTACAACCACAAAAGCATGTATCGCTTCACCGAGCAGAGTGTTCGGTTTTCCGACAACTGCGGCTTCGACAACCCCGTCAAGGGCGTATAAAACTTTTTCTATCTCGAGGGGCGATACCTTCTCTCCACGGCACTTTATTATGTCGTCTTTACGCGTTATAAAATAGTAATACCCCTCTTCATCCTTTCTAAAGAGGTCTCCGCTGTGCAGAATGCGGTGATTTGCATCCAGCCCTGGACGAAACCACCTGGCGGTTTCCTCCTCATCATTCCAGTACCCGCGCATTACGTGGGGCCCCTTTATTACGAGCTCTCCTGTTTTATTGGGGCCGAGTCGGTTGCCGAACTGATCCTCCAGCCAGGCTTCAGTCCCGGGGATCGGAATGCCGACAGAATCGGGTTTTTTATCGATCATATCGGGTGGCAGATAAAGTGCTCGTTTGCATTCGGTTAGACCGTACATTGAAAATATTTTTACATCCGGTAACC
>CAZGJW010000217.1:0-3297 GCA_964525675.1 uncultured Spirochaetota bacterium | reverse complement strand
GTCCAGTTGTCGATATCACGGCGGGTATGGTAGATAACCGTTGCCCGGCCGGTCGTTCCCGATGAGGAATGAAGACGGATTATATCCTCCAGCCCGACGGTGAGGAACCCGTCCGGAAAGTTCGCGCGAAGGTCCTGTTTTGTGGTAAGAGGAATATCTTTCACCTGCTCCAGGCTCTTGAGCCTGTCCGGCAGTCTCTTCTTATAGAATTTCGAACACCGCGCCCTCTGAATGACTTCATTGAAGCGCTCGAGCTGAAGCCTCTCGAGCCCCCCGGGCGCGATTGTTTCAAGCTCCCTGTCCCAGTACCTGTCGTCCATAGCATCCCTTTTATTATCAAAAGTATTCACACACTCTACAGCCTGCCAATGGTGAAAGCCCATCCTACTTTTTTAATTTGACTATCGTGCACCCGAACCCCCCCTGCTCCGGCCGCGCGTATTCGACCTCCCGGGCAAATCTGAACTTCTTTAAGGTGTCTTGAACACCCTGCCGGAGCGCCCCGGTCCCAAGCCCGTGTATTATATACACAGTATCGAGATTATTCAAGACCGCGCTGTCAAGAAACCTGACAAGCTCGTTCATTGCCGCATCGTACCGCATTCCCCGCAGGTCGCACTCGTACCGGCCGGGCCTGTCAGATACCGAAACATCCCATGACCCCCCATTACTTGCCCCTGCCCGCTTTATCGATCCGTATATGTTTTGCCGTTCGACACTCATTCGAAAACTGCCTGCCTGCACCGTGGCCCTGTCCCCGTCAAGATCGAGCACTTTCCCTTCGATGTCCCCACCGCTGTCACTGTGAAAACGAATGTAATCACCGACCCCGTAGTCGGGCATAACTTCTTCCACACGCTCCTCTTCGGGCCGGGATTTGCTTTGTACCTGCTCCGAAAACTCTTTCTCAACCGCCTGGAGCTCTTCTTTTGCGTTTTTGATGGCCTGTCGTTCAGCGGCCTTTTCACGCACCTCTTTGACAGCCGCTTCCAGCCTCTTCCTGTATTCGGAAAGCATACCGGCAAGCGCGTTTTCATACTCTTCGGAAACGAACCGTTCTTTCTCGGTCAGCTTCTCACCGAGTTCCCTGTTCATTCGAGTCAGCTCCCTGAGCGCCGACTCCTCCTGCGCCAATGTTTCCTCCCGTTTTTTCAGCTCCCCTTCCAGAAGAGAGAGCCTTCTCAAAACGGCATCCGCCGACCTGTCCTCCTCGCTGAGGTAATCGGCTGTTTTGCTCAGTATTTCCCGTTCGAGGCCGAGATGCCGCGCAATCTCGAGGGCATTGCTTCTTCCCGGTATCCCCATAATGAGCCGGTAGGTAGGCCTGCAGGACTTTGGATCAAACTCCACGGACGCGACCTGAACAGCGCTGTTTTCAACGGCGTACATCTTGATAAAGCTGAAGTGTGTGGTAACAACGGTGAGGATATTATGCGAGACCAGGTAATCGAGCACTGCCGCGCCCAGCGCCCCGCCTTCAACCGGATCGGTTCCCGCGCCAAGCTCATCGACGAGGACAAGGCTTTTTTCATCGGCATCGGCAATGATCTTCCTGATATTTTTAATATGCCCTGAAAAGGTCGAAAGTGACTGCTCGATCGACCCTTCATCACCGATATCGGAGAACACGGATGTAAAAATACCCGTACGCATTATTTTGGCAGGAATTGGTATTCCCGACTGCGCACAAAGAACGAAGAGGCCAATCATCTTCAGGGTGACGGTTTTCCCGCCCGTATTGGGGCCGGTAATGACGGTTGCTTTTATGTCGCAGATACAACTGAAGCTCACGGGAACAACAGATTCCTTCAGCAGGGGGTGCCTCCCCTCCTCGATGATTAGTTCACGCGTGTCGCTGAACTCGGGGAGGGTGCAGTTAAACTCCTGTCCGAATGCAGCCTTTGCCGAGAGGATATCAAAATCTGCAAGAAACTCCTGGATATTCTGCAAATCCCCGCTTTTTTTGCGTACCGCTTTCGTCAATGCAATGAGTATTTTTCGAATCTCCTGCTCATACTCGCGCTGGAGCAGCCGAATGCTGTTGTTTTTTTCCACCACAGGGAATGGTTCTATGAAAACGGTTTTTTCACTGCCCGAAAAGGCATGCACAACACCGGGCACCCTGCTCCTGAAGCCCTGTTTGACCGGAATAACGTACCGGTCATCCTTGACCGTGATATGGCGGTCCCGAAGGTACTGCTTCGCATCAGGCGCGTGCAGGTACCCTTCGAGCACGGCTTCCACCTCCCGCCTCAGCCCATTGATTTTTTCAATAATATCGCGGAGCTTGGGGCTTGCATCATCGGCCACATTTTCGTGCTCATCAATCGCCCGGTCAATTTTCTCCTTCACATCCAGGGGAACCCGCACCTCCCTGATATCGGCAGCAAGGAGAGGGGCTTCCTCTTTCATTTCCGAAAACTGCCGCTTGAGTGCGATTACCGCTTCGATATTTTCACGTATGCCGGCAAGCTCCCCGGAAGAAAGCATGCTCTCAGGAACAGCGGCTCTTTTGAGCATGTCGGCCGTGTTCCTGTACGTACCGAAGCGAACCGCAACACCTGCATCCGTTAAACCCTTCAGCTCTTTGAGGCGGGCACACTGATCGAGGAGGAATTTTCTGTCTGAAGTCGGTTTCTGTGAAAGAAGTATTCGGCGGGAGTACTCAGAACGGCAGTTTTTCCCTATAATGCGAAGTACCTTTGCATACTCAAGTCTTTTCAAATCGAACACAGTGAAAGAATAGCGCGAATACCGATTGAGCGTCAACCGCATTTTATCCGGCTCAAAGCGTCCGGATTAGCGGTGCTGCTTTGCCATATTTTCAAGGGGATGGTATTTCTTATGAAAATCAACGAGCGTGCCCCGGTCGAGATGCGTGTAGATCTGCGTCGTTGAAATATCTGCATGCCCAAGAAGCTCCTGCACAAAACGAAGGTCTGCGCCGTTCTGGATGAGATGGGTGGCAAAAGAGTGCCGCAGTATGTGGGGTTTAATATTTTTTTTGATGCCGCTTCGCGCCGCATAGCCTTTGATTATCTTCCAGAGCCCCTTCCTGCTCAGCTCTTCACCGCGAAAATTGAGAAAGAGCCGGTCGGATATTCTTCCTTTCAAAATATTTCCCCTGCTCCAGTCGATATATACCGCCAAAAGCTTGTTTGCACGTTCACCGAACGGCACGACCCGCTCCTTTCGGCCCTTGCCGAATGCCAGCAGATACATCTCGTCCAGGTGTACACTCTGCATGGTCAGGTCGGTCACCTCCGAAACCCGGAGGCCGCAGGAATACATGAGCTC
>CAZGJW010000216.1:0-3331 GCA_964525675.1 uncultured Spirochaetota bacterium | reverse complement strand
CGGTCGAAAGATTGTCAAGCACCAAAACATCATACCCGCTCTCACCGAGCGCTTTCACAACATGACTCCCGATATACCCGGCCCCACCCGTTACAAGGATTTTTTTATCTTTTTTCATTCCACACCCGGCCTTTTCAAATTGAATTTGCGTGAGAAAACAGGGGATCGTTTATAGATGCATTGCGGCTCATTATCCTGATCTTGATGCGGTTAAATACTTTTCAAATGCAACATAAATTTCAATGTTCATTAGGATATTCATTTTTTAAAATATTCATAACAAGTTGTTTAAATCCCGACAGATCTTCAATAATAGTGTTCCATACTATTTCTGCATCTATTCCAAAATATTCGTGAATTAATTTGTTTCTGAAATCTTTTATATCCTGATATAATGGATTAGACATAAATAATTTCTTTTTCAATTTGCTTTTTTACAAAAGGTTTCAATGATTCTTCAAGTCCTAAATCTACCTTCTTTTCGAAAACACTTGATAGCTCTCTCTCAAGCGCTAGAAAATTATGCAATCTCTTATGTTCCTCATCCAATATAACACAGATATCTATATCACTATCTTCTTCATACTTCCCTGTAACATAACTTCCAAATAACCCTATTTTCATTACACCAAATATCTCTCTTAATTCATTTTTATGCTTTTTTAGATATTTTATGATTTCATTTTTATCCATATAATAAACCCTTTCATGAAAATGCTTATTTTACACGATCTATTATTCAGAAATAATTACAAACCTTTTATAAGTATATCATAAATGTTATATACTCGGCAATTAATCACTGCGTATGTTTTCATACATATGGTTTTATCCATTAGAATTCTGGCATTTTGTACCAGAATTTCGAATACAAATGACTATATTATACTACATTGCCGTAATATTACATACTTTAGGTAAAAACCATTAGGTAAGTGATAATTTTCAACTTCTAAGATTGACAAGTTTACTTACCTATTTTTATTTAAATAAAGAACTACAATTTTCCTTATTTTATGAAAGTATTGAGTCTCGTGCTTTCTTCTCTCGTCGTAAGATAAACCGCATTTATTACACCTGCCAGAAGCCAGAACGGAAGCGCGATCTTCACAATCCATATAGTCGAGTTGGTCAGGTTGCCGATCAGCATGCCAATAAAGCTCGCGCCAACGCCGAAGGCGATGTACCGATACTCATAACGCCTGTATGATTTAAGCCACCGATAAATCAACAGACCGATCAACGACAGGCCAAAAACCATTCCGAACAACCCATTTTCCGCCCAGAACTGGAGTACGAAGTTATGTGCGTAGGCATACCACTTTCCTACCCCGTACTGTTTCGAAAATGCGGAAAAATTGTTTGTTCCGACCCCTATGAGCCAGTGATCCCTGATCATTCCCCATGCCGATCGAAATGCGGCAAACTGTTCGAAATTTTTAAGCTTTTCGATACTCTGCGCCGAGTAGAAAAAATCGAAGAGATGCCTCAACGGCTGCAGCGATGAAACCGTTAGTATGAGATACACCGCTATCCCTATCAGGCCGAAGAATACGAGAAGCCTCTTAACGTCAGTAGATAAAAGGACGATGCTCACCACAAAAATTGCAAGAAATCCCCCTCTATCGTATGTAAGCATAGTTCCAAAAATACAGAACAGGATAAACAAAAACCCGAGCCAGCGGTAGACTCCTTTCTCCTTCTGCCTCAGAAAGCCGTATCCGATACCGCTCAGCATGACAATCGTATCCGGCGTCGTCGCAGGTCCCAGAAAATAAAAGCTGTACCTTCCAAAGTACAAACCGGATGTAACCGTATTCTTAAGAAATACTACCAAAAGATACACCAGAATAATCAAAGACGCATAAAAGCTTACGGGCACAATGCGGCGTATGAAAAAATCATTTTTCTTATTTAAAGAAAACCTGACATACGACATTGGAATAAAAATCATGAGAAACCACACGAGCGAAAGAAGTGCAGATTCGGTTCTTTCAATGGAGAGGAGCGAGGAAATTACGTTGTTTAAAACAAAGAGAAAAAGAAGTATTGAAAACACCCTGTCCTTAAAAAAAGCAATAATAAACTCGCGCTTTCTCCTGAAAAACAGGCTGAAAATAAAAGAGAGAGTAATAAAACCGGCAATATAGGTGCCGAACCCGAGCCAGGTAAGGGAAAATATGATAAACAGGGTAAATGATTCGATATTCGATGTTTTCAATTCATCTCGCAAATTCACTTTCATGCAGTAGTTCCTCCATGTTGGATTATGGTTGCAGCACCGGCGCGATCCAATCAGAACAAAAAGCGGTTCCCCCATACAACAGTACTGTTACAGCATCGGCTATAACCACCCAAACAGGCATCAGCCTAAAACGTCACGTTCCCTTTCGAGTCAGCATGGTTTTAACAGTCCGTAAAAGGATGATAAGGTCCAATGGGAAGCTTCTGTTTTTGATATAGTATAAATCGTATTCGAGCTTTTTCAGGTGGTCGGTCGTATTGTAACCGGCATAGGGGAAGTTTACCTGTGCCCAGCCGGTCAGACCGGGGCGAATCTCCAATCGAAGTTTGTAAAAGGAAATCTCTTTTTCGAGATGTTCGATAAACTCCCCCCTCTCAGGCCGGGGGCCAATCAGATTCATATCACCCATTAGCACATTCAGCAACTGCGGAACCTCATCAATCCGGAACCTGCGCATGATTTTCCCGAATCTGGTGACTCGCGGATCGTTTTCTTCAGTAAAACGGGGGCCGTCCGCTTCTGCCTGATCAATCATCGTTCTGAACTTGATAAGGTTGAATTTTCGCCCTTTATATCCGACACGCTCCTGAACAAAAAATACAGGACCCTTCGATATTATGGTATGAATAAGCGCAAAGAAGAAAGAAGGAGGAAAGAGAACAATCAGCAATACAGTACAGCTGAAAAAATTGATAAACCGTCGCAGCTTATCATAGGCGGATTCATAGGTCCGTATATTCTTCAATAACCACAGCTCATCGACATACTTTAACGGGATCTTTTCCGTCCGATCTTCAACGTAGGTTATTAGATCAATCGGGTTTTTTATCGAAATAATAGTATGCAGAAGATTGTTTAGATTGACATGATCTTTCGGCGGATAATCATAGATTGCAAGATCATATTCTTCATCTTTTTTTACATGCTTATTTTCTATGTTATTACGGCTTATATCAAGTGAATAATCCGTTTCAACCTGCGTACAGGGGATCGCACTCAGCCACAGTATCTTAAATTTTCTTTTTCGGATAAGATAATTAACAACAACATGTTCCGTTACAAGAAAAAGGGAGAGGAGGACAAACA
>CAZGJW010000215.1:0-3341 GCA_964525675.1 uncultured Spirochaetota bacterium | reverse complement strand
TAAAAGGCCACAGTATGCTCATTGATGCCGGTGTCAATATGGACTGTACACCGGAGTACCTCGCCCAGTTTGCGATTATGGGTGAAGTTTTTGCCAATAAAGTTCAGGGGAAGAGCAAGCCGGCGGTGGGCCTGCTCAGCATTGGTCCTGAAAAGTCAAAAGGGAACGAGCTTATACTGAAAGCCTACGATATACTCAAAGGCCTCGATTTCAATTTCGTGGGCAACATCGAGGGGTACGATATATCTGATGGTGACGTAGATATCATTGTATGTGATGGATTTACGGGAAACATTGCGTTGAAGGTCACCGAACGTGTTTTTAAGCTCACGTTCGAATTTGTCTGGCAGGAGATGGGGAATCACCTGCTGCAGAGGATAGGCTTCGCATTGGCCTATCCTGCGGTCAGGAAACTTAACAAAAAGACCGATCCGCGCGAATATGGGGGTGCTCCACTTCTCGGATTGAACGGAAGCCTGGTCATCGGACACGGTGCGTCGGATGCACTTGCTGCGTATAACGGCGTGCAGATGGTGAATGATCTTGTAAAAAACAAGGTGAGTGATCTTATTGAGCGTCGTCTGATGAAGTTTGGATTGAACAAAAAGCCGGGTGCCCAGAAGGATGCCTGAAAAAACTCAAAAAAAGTCTCCCGGATTAACGCATGCTGCATTAAAAATCCCTCATCAGGGGTAAATTCCTGAACATCCCATTCGAAAAATAAACTTGCTCTCAAAGGAGGATTTTATCATATTAAGACAGCTATGGTTTTATCCATTTAAATTCTGGCCTAGCGAAGCGATGTCTTTTCCTTTTGTACCAGTATTCTCCGGTTTTTAAAAACCGGTTTTTACAAAAAACAACAGTCTTTTACTTTTCCGTGTCCTTTTAATCATTGGAAAATTAAGGTAAAAACCATTAGGCAAGTGTCGGTTTGAACCTTTTGCGATTGAAAGTGCACTTGCCTATTCTTTGAAAGCGTATACAGGAAAGGTTATACATGAGCGTTACGAATATTATGATAAAGAGCACCGGGATGTATGTCCCGGAACGAGTGCTGTCGAATCATGATCTCGAAAAGATGGTCGAAACATCGGATGAGTGGATAACAACGAGAACCGGTATTCGAACTCGCCATATTGCCGCCAATAACCAGGCTACATCCGACATGGCAACAGAGGCGGCAAAGATCGCGCTGAAAAAGGCCGATCTGAAACCGCAGGACCTGGATTTACTTATCGTGGGAACCGTGTCTCCGGATATGTTCTTTCCAAGCACCGCATGTCTTGTGCAGAGCAAGCTCGGTGCTGATCATGCCGCGGCATTTGATCTCAATGCAGCGTGTTCAGGCTATATCTACGCACTGGTTATTGCATCACAGTTTCTCAATAATGGAAGTTACAAGAATGTTTTGATTATTGGCGCGGAAAAACTCTCGAGCTTTCTCAACTGGGAGGACAGGGCTACCTGCGTTATTTTTGCCGATGGTGCAGGCGCGAGTGTGGTGCTGCCTTCAGACGGCAGCAGTAAACTTCTTGCGTTCGATATGGGGGTTGACGGTTCATGGGGTGATCAGCTCAATGTGCCTGCAGGAGCATCGGCACTTCCGGCTTCGGAAGAAACAGTCAGAAATAGGCTGCACAGCATAAAGATGAATGGGAACGCGATATTTAAGGTCGCGGTGAATAAGATGCGGGAGACTTTTAGTATTTCCATGAAAAAGGCGGGGCTTTCCGTGGAAGACATATCTCTCGTCATTCCTCATCAGGCAAATGTCAGGATCATCGATGCGCTTCGCGGCTTTTTAAAGCTTCCGAAGGAGAAAGTTTTTATAAATATAGACAAGTATGGAAACACCTCTTCCGCGAGTATACCTATTGCACTTTTTGAAGCTGAGCAGCAGAGACTCATAAAGCGGGGAGATATCATCGGTTTTGTCGCTTTCGGCGGAGGGCTGACCTGGGCCTCTGCTATCATCGAATATTGAAAAAGTCTGTTTAATCTGACGGTGCAGTGGAATTATTTAAGATGCCGGAGAGCTCGTTTTTTATTTGGTTTGTTGTGGAAATACTGTTACATTTCCAATTCTGAAAAATATCAGGTCGAGACACTGTAGAGCTCAAACAGTGAGCTCATGTCTGCATTGATGTAGGGTGTTTTTTCTATGGAGAAATTTGCGTATCTGTTTCCCGGGCAGGGTTCTCAAAAGCCCGGTATGGGCAGGGAATTTTATGAAACTCATGAATCGGTGAGGAAAATCTTTGACCGTGCCGATAAGGCGCTTGATGATTGTTCAGTCACTCGGCTCTGTTTCGAATCGGACGTTAATGAACTGAAAAAAACCGAAAATACGCAGCCTGCTCTTTTTACTGCTTCATCCGCAGTATACACAGTTCTTGCGGAAGAGGGGTATGACAGTACGGTTTTTGCCGGTCATTCGCTCGGGGAATACACCGCGGTGTATGCGGCCGGTTTCCTGAGCTTTGAAGATACTCTCAGAATCGTTCGTAAAAGGGGTCTTTTGATGCGCGACTGCGACCCGGGGCAGAAGGGTGGCATGGCGGCGATAATCGGGATCGATACAGATACGATCACCGGTGTGTGCGAAGAGGTGGGTGATGTTTTTCCGGCGAATATGAACAGCCCATCGCAGGTTGTTATATCGGGTGTGAGGGACCGGGTTCAGACGGCTATGGCCAGGCTGAAGGAAAAAGGGGCAAAAAAGGTCGTTATACTAAACGTCGGCGGCCCCTTCCACTCCCCTTCGATGAAAAATGCGGCTGAAGAATTGAAAGAGGAACTCGGCAAGGTTCAGTGGCGCTCAGGTTGTGGGAAGGTCATATCCAATGCCACAGCCCAGCTGACTGACGATCCGGATGAAATACGAAGCAACCTCGTTGCACAGCTTTTCCATCCGGTGCTGTGGATGCAGTCCATGCAAAGACTTGTGTCTGCCGGTTATATGCATTATATTGAAGCGGGACCCGGTTCGGTACTCAGGGGTCTCTTCAGGGCGATCGACAAAGATGTCAGGGTTTTTTCGGTTGCAAAACCTGATGACATTGTTACATTAAAGGAATAATACCGCCGGTAAACGGCATTATCCGGATGTAAAGTGTCCGGATAAAATCGAAGAACGCTATGGAACTTAAAAATAGGGTAGCTCTGATTACGGGTGGTGCCCGTGGAATTGGCAAGGAAATCGCCGATGTCTTCGCCGATGCAGGTGCCGATATCGTTCTCGGCGACGTTGACAGGGAAGGCGTGAAAGCGGCATCCGAAGACCTTAAAAAATTCAATGTTCGTACACAGGGGTATTATCTTGACGTGAGCAGCCTTGA
>CAZGJW010000214.1:0-3391 GCA_964525675.1 uncultured Spirochaetota bacterium | reverse complement strand
ACACACCGATTGTTTTTTTCTCATGATCCGCAACAAATATCCTTCCCCGGTAATCAACGGCGATTCCGGATGGATGTCCGAAATCCCCGTCATTGCTTCCCTTTTTACCGAATGTAAGCAGAAACTCACCATCCGGTGTAAACTTCTGGACACGCATGTTGCCGCTGTCGATAACGTACAGATTATCATCCCGGTCGAGAGCAAGCGCGGCTGGCCCGAAGAACTGACCTTCATCAAATCCGGAAGTTCCGATGTTCCTGATATATTTTCCGTTTTTGGAAAACATATACACCGTGTCGTTGGTGAAGTCTGAGATGTATACTTCACCCCTGCTGTTAACCGCGATATCAAACAATCTGCCGGGCGCTATTTTTGGATTCACGTACTGTTGGAGCGGGACCCCTTCAGGCGATAGCTTTAACGCAATTTTCGATCCGAATCCTGCAGCGTAGATGTTGCCGTTTTCGTCAACATCGATGCCGGTGACCTTTGTCAGATGGTATTTGCCGATCGGGTTGCCGTTCAGTTCGAGATTGAGCGCGTAATCATCGCTTTTTTTTCTCTGCTGCGCGGCAATCTGCTTTACATTCATAAATCCAATACGCTGGCCGGCGAGGGTTTTAAGGGTGCCCCTGCTCTGTTCATTTTCAATTATGGTGTTGAATTCAAAAAGGGCATTCTCTTCGAACCCGGCCCTGTAGTAAGACATCCCTAAAAAGAAACGGGCGGTCATATCGTTGGGAGCTTTGCCCAGTGATTTTCTCAGGAATTCGATGGCGGCCTCGTACTCCTGATGGTTATAGTGAACGACTCCCTGCTTGAAAAACTCCTCGGCGTAACTTTTATCGAGGAACTCGTCTCCATAGATATACATTGCAGATTGAAGTATGCAGACGATGATCAGAAAAAACAGTATGCGACGCATGCTCTGCCTCTCAATCGTACAGGCGGTCTCCCATCCTTATCATGACGCACTTTTTGCAGTACATCATATCATGTAAATATCGAATTACAACAAAAAAAAAGCTCTCTCCATCAATATGGAGAGAGCTGCTCAAGTAAAGCTCTAGCTGCCTTTATATGGAAATATCGTAAAGATAGTTACACCTTTACATCCACGCTTCTACCAAGGTTGCCCTCAATTGCTCCCGTGCCGCCGACGGCGAGGGAGAGGAGGTTGAGTATGAAATCCTTCGATACAACGACCATATTGCCCCTGTCGTCCAGTTTCACATTGGCCGGTATTTCCGCCTTATCGTGATCCATCTGCGGTGGGGAATACTCCTGAACGGCAACCCTGTCATTTATTCCGGATACCATTTCAATCACCACCAATCTTTTACTTCTATACTATAAATTTCGACATATTACGGCAAACTTTAATCATTTTTCAGTATAATTACGGGGATGTGATGAAGAACAATCAGGTGAAAAATATTCTCGCCGGAGCAACATGTTTACAGGAAATGGCGGATGAATTTCATGTAATCCGAATAGTGGTTGATATTGATGAAATTTTTCTGAAATCTGCTGAATGCGGAACCCTCGATCTGAGGTGTTATACGGTGGTAGTGAATTGAGCTTCTTGTTGCAATGCATCTCAGCCTGTATATTTTGTTTGATATACACTTTTCTGTTGCTTGCAGGCATGTCTTTTTATAGAAAGCAAAAAGAGGATGGGCCCCGTCGGGCATTACAGGGACGAGCCCGTCGCAATGAGTGCCTGTATCGAGAGCCATTGCCAGCAGATATCGGATGATACCGGGATCGATGAAGGGGTAGTCGATTCCAACGAAAAAGTTCATGTTATTATCGGTGTGTTTGAGGGCTGTATAGATTCCGCCGATCGGCCCGACTCCCGATATTTCGTCTTTGTAGCATCCAGAGAGCCGGGGATGGTCGTACTCTCTCCCAACAGTATACACTGCGGAGCAAACCTCGGCTGCGGATTTGATAACGATATCGATGAACCGTTTTCCGCGGTGCAGAAGTAACGCCTTGTCTTCCCCGAATCTTCTGGATTTTCCGCCTGCCAGTATGAAAGCATTAACAGATTCGATGTCTTTCAATAATTAACCCTTCGCCCGCTACTCCCTTAGTTTTTCAAGAAGGCCTGCAACATTATCTGCAAAACGATCGACAGTTTTGAGACCCTCTTCATCGCCCATGACATCCCCCTTTTTTCTACCGAAGGCAATATTCCAGTAGGTGGAGCCGGGGACTATCATATCGTTGATAGTGAAAAAGTAGTTGAGCTGTGCATAGGTGAAGTTTTGGCCGGCCCGTCTTGCCACTACTACAGCGCCGCCTATTTTACCTTCGAAAAAGTTTCCGTTTGCGCGCGAGACGTATCCCGCTCTATGAAGCAGAGCTGTTGTTTGGGATGTAGCGCTCCCGAAATAAACCGGAGAACCGACGATAAGCGCATCGGCTTCAATCATCTTCTTGAATATCGGGTGGAAATCGTCATCTTTGATAGAACAGGTGCCGTCTTTTTTCTGTTTACATATCTCACATGCTGTACAGGGTTTGACGGTGTTTTTCACGAGAAGGATAAGCTCGGTTTCCATGCCCTTCTCCTTGAGACGATTGCATATTCTTTCGAGAAGCATCTGTGTATTTCCGTTTTCCCTTGGGCTCCCACACACGGCCAGTATCTTTGCAGTTGAATTGTGTGAGATCATTGGCCCACCTCCTTTGTAAAGACATGGTATTTTTTATTGCGTAAATATATCCTTTTTTAGCCCTGCACACAAACGAATTATTGACACGAGGCGGAACGCATGGTATATGCTGCCTGTATCATTATGATACAGGCAAGGGGTTGTTATGACCTTATGTGTCAAAATAGCACAATATGTGTAATGCATGAAAAAGCGATATTATGTAAGTCTCTATATATTTATAGATATAAGGGCATGCCGAATTTGGCACGGTTTCTGCAGTATAGTAAGTGAAAGTAATCAATATTAACAGGAGGTGAGTAAAATGAACCTGATCAAATACCACCCGCGGACAATGGATCTTTTCAACTGGGACAGCATTCTCGACAGATACTTTGACGACAGTTTTGACAGCGAAGAAAGAGTGCCGGCAGTTGATGTGCGAGAGAATGAAAAGGAGTATCTGATGGAGGTTGAGCTACCCGGGCTTGGCGAAAAGGATGTCGAGGTCAAGATCGAAAACGGTGTCCTGGCAATATCTTCTAAAAAGGAAGAGTCCAGGGAAGAGAATGAAAAGGAAAAAGGATACCTGAGAAAAGAGCGGAGGCAGTTCAGCTTCTGCAGGAGTTTCTCTTTGCCCGAAAACACGGACGCCGATAAAATATTGGCCACCTTCAAGAACGGGCTTCTCAATGTTACGATCCCCAAGGCTCCAGAGGCAAAGCCGA
>CAZGJW010000213.1:0-3392 GCA_964525675.1 uncultured Spirochaetota bacterium | reverse complement strand
TGAACGAAGGAATAATCCGCAAAGAAGCCCTCTCTAAATTGACCGGCATCTGTTCCGTGTGCAGGATATGCGACGGAATCGAGTGCGCGGGATGGCTGCCCGGCATCGGATCTTTTGGTGCGGGCGGCGGGTTCAGAAGAAACATAGAGGCATTGCACGGGTACGTCATCCTGCCTGATGCGCTGAGCACCCTCGATAATGTCAATACCGGAACCGATATTTTCGGTATTCCCCTCGATCTTCCCGTGCTCACGGCACCACTTTCGAATATGAGAAAAAACATGAAATCCCTGTTCGGGGAGGATGAGTACAATGCCCTCACCCTCAGGGGTGCAAAACGCTCAGGCTCAATCGGGTGCATTTCACAGACAGAGTTTTACGACAGTCATGAGGATATAGAATACCTCACCGGCCCACTCGAGGATGTATATGGACACGGGATTCCCTTTTTCAACCCGTACAGCGGAAAAACAACCACATTGAAAAATATCGAAAAGGCCTTTAAAGCAGGCGTGAAAGTTGCAGGTCTGTCTATTGATCTCAAAGAGGGGCCGTCCGCTCATCTCATAGGTGACAGGTGGCTTGCGGACATAATCGAAAGATCACCGGTTCCCCTCATCATCAAAGGCATACTCTCCTCCGACAATGCGGCCGCAGCAGCAGATGCGGGAGCCCGGGGAATTGTGGTTTCAAACAGGGGGGGGAGGCTCCTGGAAAGTGTTCCGTCGGGAGTGGAGATGCTTTCGGAAATAAAATCACGGACAGGTAATAAAACGCTCCTGATGGTCGACGGCGGGATACGAAGCGGAGAGGATGTTTTCAAGGCCCTCGCGCTCGGCGCAGACCTCGTGCTCGTCGGCAGACCCATCTTCATATACGCCTGTGGTGCAGGGGAGGAGGGAATTTTCTTCTACCTGAGCCGCATACAGAACGACCTGAAACATGCAATGCTCGTTGCAGGCGCGAAGACTGTAAACGATATCTGCATGAAAATGCTCAGGAAAAAATAGACAAGTGAGCTTATCAATCGAAAAATTTCAATACCAACAATCGATTAATGGTTATTTTATGTATACAGTACCCTGTGGAGCTACAATTTCCAAGCTGTCCTTATTATCCGGAGGAGCCGCTTCAGAATAGGTCGTTTTTATTCGCCCGGCATAACCAAAACTTCTTATGATTACAAATACCCCTTTCGACACGATAGCCGCCGTTTCAACACCACCCGGTGAGGGAGGCATCGGCATTGTTCGTCTCAGCGGTGAACGGGCAATCGAAATAGTAAAAGATCTGTTTATACCGTATAAAGAGGGATCATCAAGCATATTCGAGAAAAATTTCTCAATGGGTGTTGGGCACATAAAAGACAGCGACAGGATAGTCGATGAGGTGCTCGTATCGGTTATGAAATCCCCGCACACCTATACGAGAGAGGATGTTGTGGAGATCAATTGCCACGGGGGCGCAGTCGCGGTAAACGAGGTGCTGCGCCTCGTGCTCGAGAATGGGGCGCGGATGGCGGAACCGGGGGAGTTCACGAAACGTGCGTTCATCAACGGCAGAATAGACCTCTCTCAGGCCGAGGCGGTGCTTGATATCGTGCAGGCAAAAACGGCAAAGGCGCTCGAAACTGCCGTGCGGCAACTCGACGGCGGCCTTTCAAAAAAAGTAAATGACCTGGTCGGCAGATTGCGCGGTATTCTGGTGCAGCTAGAGGCAGCTATAGATTTTGCCGATGAGGAGGATGTTGCACCAGTTCAGTACGAAGATGTAAAAAATACTCTCGATTCTGTTAAGCACGAGCTGTCCGGTCTTGTTCGAACCTACGACACAGGCCGTATTCTCAGAAACGGGGTGCTGTCCGTCATATCCGGAAAGCCGAATGTGGGGAAATCGAGCATCATGAACGCCTTCTTGAGATTCGACAGGACAATCGTAACCTCCATACCCGGTACGACACGCGACGTTATCGAGGAGCAGCTCAACATCGGCGGTATACCCTTTATACTCGCCGATACTGCAGGCATCACCGATACCGAGGATATCATCGAAAGAGAGGGGGTAAAGAGGAGCAGATCGTACATGGAAAAGGCGCAGCTCATTATCGCCGTGTTTGACGGAAGCGAACGTATCGATGATAGAGACCGGGAAATCGCACGTAATGCAGCCGGGCGGCCGCATATCTTTGTTATAAACAAATCCGACCTGCCCCCAAAAATCGATATGGCTTTGTTTCAAAAAATCCCCGGGCTCGATTGCGGTTTCATCCGTATGTCTGCTAAAACCGGCGAAGGACTGAAGTCACTCGAGCGCCGCATGACTGAAAAGGTGATAGCAGGAGATACCCGGGCAGATCACTCCATGCTCGTAACAAACGCCCGGCACTACAGCATCCTCCGCAGAGCATTACAGGAGCTTGAGCATGCCCTGAAAGCGGCGCAGTCGAAACTTGAGCCTGAGCTTGTATCGTTTGATGTGAAAAGCATAATAGATGTTCTCGGAGAGATAACGGGAAGCATAACATCGGAAGACATCATGAACGATATCTTCAAAAACTTCTGCATCGGGAAATAGGGCGGTTTTACGAAACTTCCGCCCTTTCAGTCGCGTTGATGCCGGTTCTGCTCTATTCGAGACCGTCTCCGTTGGTAACGCATGTGGTTTCACCGCTCACAAATACCATTTGATTTTTTCTCCTGCATTCAATACTTTTTTATATATTTACATTTTTTTCAATAACTGGAGACAGTAATGGATATAGAGAAGATACAGAAAGCCGTGCGAACGATCATCGAGGAGATCGACCCCGATCCCGATCGACCTGATCTGGTAAGAACACCGGAACGAGTTGCCAGAATGTACGGAGAAATATTTGCCGGCGCTTTCGAAAAGCCCGAGAAGGTGCTCACGGTTCTTTTAACCGAACAGCATGATGAAATCGTTCTTGTAAAAAATATTCCCATATACTCGATGTGCGAGCACCATATGCTGCCCTTTTTCGGCAAGGCCCACATCGGCTACATTCCGAAAGACAACAGGATAACCGGCCTGAGCAAGCTCGCCCGCGTCGTGGACGTGTACGCGAAGCGACTGCAGGTCCAGGAACGGCTCACCACCTCTATTGCCAATCTCATCATGAAACAGCTCAAGCCCTACGGCGTGATCGTGGTTGTCGAAGCGGAGCACCTGTGCATGATCATGCGTGGCGTACAGAAACCCGGCTCTTTTACCACAACGAGCGCTGTGCGCGGTGTGTTCAAGGAAAACGAAAAGACCAGGGCCGAGGCTCTGTCGCTTATCATGGCCCGCAGGGAGTTCTGAAAACTGCCTTCGCGAAGAAGACATTGCTAAACTATCAGTATTCAATATCAAAATACACGATCCCTGTACTC
>CAZGJW010000212.1:0-3426 GCA_964525675.1 uncultured Spirochaetota bacterium | reverse complement strand
ACACTCAGCTATGTTAAAAAGAGTATGCAGGAGGGACGGAGAAAAGATCCCTATATAATTTACAGCAGCGATCCAGTTGCCAATTATAAAGAGGTTTACGAATATATACTCGACAACCTTCAACCCCAGGTGGCGTTTCCGCATCTTCCGGAGAACACAAAAAATATATCGGAGGTCGGTGAAATACGTGTCGACCAGGTTGTGATCGGTTCATGCACGAACGGCCGTCTCGAAGACCTGGAAATCGCCGCTAAAATACTGGGCGGAAAGAAGGTGCATAAAGGTGTGCGGACACTCGTTTTTCCCGCCACCCAGAATATCTACCTCGAGGCTCTGAAGAAGGGATATATCGAAGCCCTGGTCGAAGCAGGCGCTGCCGTATCGACCCCCACCTGCGGGCCGTGTCTCGGCGGGCATATGGGAATACTTGCACAGGGTGAACGGGCAGTATCGACAACGAATCGGAACTTTGTCGGGCGGATGGGACATAAAGAAAGCGAGGTGTACCTTGCATCACCGGCAGTCGCCGCTGCTTCCGCCATCGCGGGAAAAATAATCTCCCCCGAAAAAGTTATGGGTTAGAAGGGAGCATTCAATGCCAGGAAAAGAAGCACTCGTATTCAAAGGCAGGGCATTTAAATTCGGAGACAATATAGATACAGACGTTATAATCCCCGCGCGGTACCTGAATACGCTTGACCCGGATGAGCTTGCCTCACACTGCATGGAAGACGCCGACAGTGGTTTCGCAAAAAAGGTAAAAGGGGGAGAGCTTCTGGTCGCAGGTGAGAACTTCGGCTGCGGTTCCTCCAGGGAGCACGCGCCCATTGCCATCAAGGCAAGCGGTATATCCTGTGTCATAGCATCCTCATTTGCCAGAATATTTTATAGAAATGCAATCAATATCGGTCTTCCCATAATGGAGTCGAAAGAAGCGGTGGCCGGTATCAAAGACGGGGATATAGTCGAAGTGAGCCTTAATAGCGGAAAGATCACAAATAAAACAACCGGAAAATCGTATGAAGCAGAACCCTTACCTTTATTTATGCAGAACATAGTAAACGCCGGAGGGCTTGTGCAGAGCGTGAGAAAGGAACTCTCAAAAGGTGAATAAAGAAAAAGACCTGGAGGAAACATATTCATGTACAGAATTGCAGTAATACCCGGTGACGGAACCGGTCCTGAAGTAGTTCGCGAGGGATTAAAAGTACTTGAGAAAATAGGCACTCTTTATTCTATAGATTTTGATATAAAGGAGTTTGGTTTCGGGGGAGAACGGTACCTGAAAACCGGGCATGTGCTTGATAATGATGATATCAATACACTGCGGGAGTACAACGCGATATACCTCGGTGCAATCGGCCACCCCGATGTAAGACCCGGAATACTCGAAAAGGGAATACTTTTGAAGCTGCGATTCGACCTCGACCAGTATATCAACCTGCGTCCGATAAAGCTCTATCCAAATGTCGAAACGCCGCTTGCAAACAAGAGCCCGGAAGATATAGACTTCGTTGTCGTGCGTGAGAATACCGAGGGACTGTACGCCGGAATAGGCGGATTTCTAAAAAAGGGAACAAAGGATGAAGTCGCGATCCAGGAGATGATAAATACAAGAAAGGGAGTTGAACGGTGTGTTCGTTTCGCCTTCGAGTACACGAAAAAAAGAAACAGGGGGAAAAAACTGACACTCTGCGCCAAGACAAACGTACTCACCTATGCCCATGACCTCTGGGACAGGGCGTTTCACGAAGTCGCGGGGGAATACCTTGAGATAAAGTCCGATTACGCGCATGTGGATGCAATCACCATGTGGATGGTAAAAAATCCTGAGTGGTTCGACGTCATCGTTACCACGAACATGTTCGGAGATATTATCACCGACCTCGGCGCCATGATTCAGGGTGGAATGGGAATCGCGGCGGGTGGAAACATCAACCCAGAGGGTGTCTCCATGTTCGAGCCGATCGGCGGTTCGGCGCCCAAATATACGGGAAAAAATATTATAAACCCTGTTGCTGCAGTATCTGCGGTTCAGATGATGTTAGAGTTTCTCGGTGAGCAAAAAGCAGCAGAAGTTCTTGAAAATGCCCTCGTTGCTGTGCTCGGAAGAATGAAAAGCATGGCAGCAGGAAAGATGGGATTTACCACATCCCAGATCGGTGATCTCATCGCCGATGGAATCAAAGAATAACAGAGGAAGGAGAAAGGCTATGAAAGATATCCTTCAGGATTTATACCGCGCCGGCAAGGGTCTGACAAAACTCAAAAGAGAGGATATTGAGAAAATTTTTGGTGAGCTGAAGAAAAGGGGTGAAGTCAAGGAGGAAGACAAGGAAGACTTTATTGAAAAAACCCTTGAACGGCTCGAAGACACCGGCAAGAAGGTAACGGAAAAGATCAAAAAGACACTCACACCCGGGATGGAAAAACTCGACCAGCTCAATGAAAAAATAGACGAGCTCATTAAAGAGGTTGAGAATCTCAAAAAGAAGAAGCAGTAAGCGGTCCGTACTCAGTCCACCTGTTCATGCCGGAGGATTTCCCTCTCGATCCCGAGATGTTTGAATTTCACCCTCTGATAGAAGAAGGCAACAAACATCATACTATTCGTGCAGAGAAGCAGTACAGGAAAAATAAGGACGAGCCTGCCCATAAGGCCGCACACGATAAAAATGGTGAGATGGATGGTATCGCCGATCATAGACCACAGCTTCACGGACACCCGCATTTTCCTGTAATACATATCGCGCGTTGCGGTATCAATCATGTCCGGATCAGGGAAAAGTTTGTAAAAGTTACCTACCGATGATGTATAACCGATTGAAACCAACATATTTTCAAACCGGTAAAAGAGGTAATAGAGGGTTGCAGGCAGCTTCTTCAGCCGGCACGTGTTTTCATCATCCAGATTCAGCCGCTTGCGCATCTCCCTGAGGGTTTCCACCCTGTCAACATACCCTGGTTTCGTGACATTGATGAAAACGTTCTTGAAATGATCGTACAGGGTGATATGAAGGTACATCGAAAGCTGGGATAAAACCGCAAGAACAAAGGGAACATAGCTTCCGGCATCTCTGAAAAGCGCGAATGCAACACCGTAAAATATCGAAAAGTGCGTTGCAATATCCGCCAGGGCGTCAAGCGTCTTGCCGAATAGTGAGCTATTGCCGGATATCCGGGCAAGCTGGCCGTCTGCACAGTCGAAAATGATCATGAACTCGAGCAAAACAGCACCGTAGACTGTAAACGGTAACCTGCCTAATGAAAAAAAGTACCCCGAACTAACACCGAAGACCATGGAGAACATAGTTACAAAGTTCGGGCTTCCGTTAAACCGGTGAAACAGCTTTACCACTAAAAACGCGACGGGCCTGTTGAAGTACTGATTGATGGGCTCTTCCGTCTCCTGGGGTTTTAGTGTTG
>CAZGJW010000211.1:0-3461 GCA_964525675.1 uncultured Spirochaetota bacterium | reverse complement strand
GATGTTCAATGCAGACGGGAGCGAGGCCGAGATGTGCGGAAACGGTATCCGGTGTTTGGGAAAATACGTATACGACAGCGGGTACACGAAAAAGAGAAAGTTCAGTGTAGAAACGAAAGCGGGCGAAAAAGTAATTTCAGTCGTCGAACTGAACGAAGCCGGAAAGGCCGGATCTCTTCGTGTTGATATGGGCCGGCCGATTCTCTCCGGCCCGGATATTCCGGTAAGTTTTGCTATGGAACCGGTCGTCGATGTTGAGATACTCAGCTACCAGGGTACCGCAGTAAGCATGGGAAATCCTCATTTCGTAACCTTTGTCGATGAGATCACCGATAAAATGGTGCTCACCGACGGGCCTAAGCTCGAAAACGCCGCTGAGTTTCCGCAGAAGGCGAATATAGAATTTGCGCAGATTCTCGATCGAAAGAATATCCTGATGCGGGTCTGGGAACGGGGGGCCGGAGAAACCCTCTCCTGCGGAACCGGCGCGTGCGCAGTTGCGGTTGCGAGCATACTGGGCGGCCGTACCGACCGCACGGTTCAGGTCAGGGTGAAAGGCGGTTTACTTACTATACGGTGGGACGAAAAAAACGATACGGTGTACCTTACCGGGCCTGCTATCGAAGTTTTTCGCGGCACATACCGCTTTAAGTAATAACTATCCTGTTTTTTCCTTCATGCTTTGCCCTGTACAGCGCTTCATCCGCCATTTTCATAAGCTCGTCCATATTCGTGGTATCATCAGGAAGTCCTGCAATACCGATACTTATAGTTACCTTCACTGTTTCGCTATCCGTCGGTATCCTGATGGCCTTGTCTGAAAAGAGATTCATAAGCCGCCCTGCAATCTTCAGCGCAAATGACTTTCCAGTGTTTGGCAAAACAATAATAAACTCATCCCCGCCGTATCGGGCGGGAATATCGGAACTTCTCACAGACAGGATCACGCTTCTGGCAAGCTCCTTCAAAACGAGATCGCCGACCTGGTGTCCATGCATGTCATTCACCGATTTAAAATTATCCACATCGAGCATAATACAGGTAAGGGGCTCATTGTAACGAAGCGACCTGTCGACTTCAGACCGCAGGGTTTCCACAAAATAACGGAAATTGTATAGCCCGGTCATAGAATCCCGCATGGACAGGTCTTTCACCTTCTCGTAGAGAATGGTGTTGTGTATCGATACGGCAAGATGACGCGATATTCGCACGATTCTACCCTCAAAATCGTAACCATCCGTATTACTGGCGGCAGGGTCGTTTACATTGAGAACACCGATTGTCCGTTCGCCTGATATAAGAGGAACAGAACAGGCAACATTGCTCAGGTATTTTTCTCTTCCGCTCTTTTGAAATGTGGATTTCGAATAGTCCTTCAGGAAAATATATCGCTTTCGCTTCAGCGCTTCGTACATAACGCTCTCTCTTTCGACTGGAACCATAAAATTGAGAGGCATATCCGAGTGGTTTGAAACAAACAGCCTGAACTCCCGCTCATTCTCATCAAGTGTGAAAATGGTGAACAGCCGGGCACCAAGAAAGGCTGAAAGCCTCTCACGAATAAAGGCTTTTTTCAGCTCAGCATCAAGAAACTGGTTGAGATCCTGGGCGAATTCAGCTTCCTGGGACAGCATCTCTTTCTGACTGGCTGCAGTGTTTGTGAGGTTGAGCAATTTTTCCCTGTTCTGTCGGAGACGTTCCTCCTCCTCCTTCAGCGTCAGAAGAGATCGTATTTTTGCCGTGAGTATTTTGCTGCTGAAGGGCACAGTGACAAAGTCGTTTGCACCGTATTCAATTGCTGTTAACACGTCCTCTTCTGTCTGTGATGCTGAAACTGCGATAATGGGAGTATTTTTGAACTCCTTCTGTGTTCTGATTTTCCTGCATATCGAAAAACAGTTCTCAGTGGTTTGCCCATGACAGGAATCCGGATTGAGCAAAACGAGGTGTATGCGTTTTTTTGACAGAACCCCAAAGGCCTCTGCAGAATCGGAGGCTAAATAGATACCATACCCTTCATTGCTCAGGGTTTCGGCCAGGACAGAACCTGAACTGTGGCTGTAGTCGACAATGAGCAGATTTTTTTTCATAAATTCCTGTATAGAAGTAGGATTTACAGAAAATCTCTAACACGAACCTTGGAAGCAGATTCAACCGAGCAGGAAAGAACATAAGAAACAGCAGCATTTCCGACAACATTTACCAGGGTTTCAATCTGGAAAATCACTGCTGAAATACCGAGTATCAATGCATACCCTTCTGCCGGAAGTTTGATAATCTGAGAAAGCACGATTGAAAGCAGTATGAGACTTCCCCCGGAGAATCCGTCCAGTTTGAGGCTCGAAACCGTAATCAACAATACAATTATGATCTGAAGATATATCGAAAGGTCGAGCCCGTACGCCTGCGCAACAAAGAGAGTTGAGACACCTGCAGCAACACCGCTTCCGGATAGACTGAATGCCGTGCCGATTGCTGAAACAAAGGTAAACACCTGGCGATCGGTGCCGAGGTTATACTCCACACACTCAACAAGGGCGGGATACGCTGTATACCCATTTCCCGAAACGTAACCGAGTATAGCTGCAGGCAGCACGGCATGCACGAACTTGAATGGATTCAGCCCTGTTATAAAAAATACGAGTAGCGCCTGAATGATAAAGATCTGGATAAAGGAACCACCAATGACGATAAGAACAAGTTTCAAATATGGAAGGATAGACGATTTCGTCATAAAACCCATCAGATATCCGATATACGTGAATATTCCGATCGGGAGAAACTCGAGAATAATGACGGTAAGCTTGTGCAGAGTTGTGTCTATGCTTTCAATAAGCCCGTGAAACTCATCAGCGTCCTCTTTGGCAAGTATGATACCGCTGCCTATGATAAATGAAACAAAAACGATAGATAGAACCGCAAACCCTGATTTTAAAAAACCCGCGATACTCTCCGGCACAATGGCCTGCACAAAAGCTGCTGTTTCAGGATAGTGAAGCACATTTGGAGATTCAAAAGCACTGATATTCATACCCATACCCGGTTTGAGCACATCGCCGAGTACGACACCGATCGTCGTGCCCACGACCGTAAGAAGAATAAAATACCCGAGCGCTTTGACGAGCACCACAAAGAGCCGTTTATTCCTTCGTAAAAAGATTACACTTCGAATAACCGTAAAAAAAATGAGGGGAAATACGAGGAAATTCAGAACCCGAAAAAACAGAACTCCGCTCGTTCTCAGTGGTTCGAGGAATATTGAGTTGTGGCCGATATATCTGCCGACAATAATCCCCATAACAAGACCGGCAATCATTTTTATCCAGAATTTCATGTCCCTTCCCTTGATTTATTTGGACATTATCATACTTTATGCTTATGATAAAGTCAAGAAATCGAGGAGACTGGCAGTTCTGACGCACGTATAGATAATTTAATTCATATTAATGAATTATGAGTAG
>CAZGJW010000210.1:0-3691 GCA_964525675.1 uncultured Spirochaetota bacterium | reverse complement strand
CTTCATGCGAAACCGTAAGCTGTCCTCCGGGTCCCGGCCCCTCGAATACCAGCGGAGACAGATCAGCGCGTGCGGAGTAGATAGCGGCTGTCAATCCGGCCGGACCTGAACCGGCTATGACTAAATTTTCCATATCTCCTCTCCTTCCGCTGATGTTCTTATGCCTTTCCCAAAGTGACTGCTTCCTGCGGACATTCAGCAACACATAGACCACAGCCTGTACATTTGGCTCTATCGATGGTGGCCACATCATGAATTTTTATTGCTGCTGCAGGACAGACCCCTTCACAGCGACCGCAAGCAGTACATTTCTCGGTATTCACAACCGCTATCAGATGACAAGATACAGAATCACTTTCGATCTGTGCGATCCTCTAATTGATATCCTGTAATTGTTGTTTCATCGCCTGAGTATGTATTGTTTATTCAAGCAAATGCATGATTCGAATCATGGATCAACAAGGTCATTTCCAAGGACAAGTGAACGGGAAAAAAGTGTCGTACGAAATGCCGTGTTGAAACGAGGAAGGAAAGAAACATCAGCTCTTCCCGTCCATTCAGTCGTACTATTTCTGCTCTTTTTCGGCTTCGAGTTCCTGGATTCTCTTCTTGATCCCGTCAAGAGCATCTTCGAAGTATTCGGCCTGTCCCTTCAGTGCATCCATTTCCTGCTCGGGACTTAGGCTTGCGCCATAGGGCGCTGTATAATAGACAGGCGGTACTTGATATGGGGCGCCATAACCGTAAGCCGCTGCGCCGTAAGGTACTCCCCAATAGCCGCCCCGAAAGCCGAGACCGAGACCGCGTCTAAACCCACGCCCCCCACCACGGCCGAAGCCGTATGCCGGGACTGGGTTCATGTAACCCGGGACAGGATAGCCGGCGCAGTATCCGGCTGCTCTTCCTGTCATCGGTCCCATTCCTGCAGGACCGGTTCCATCTCCTCTAGGCATAATAACACCTCCTTCTATACTATTAAAATCTGTATTCTTCAAATATTTACCAAAACACAATTAAGTATTTTTTTCTGTTTGTAGTTTTAATAATCATAAAATTTCATAAAGAAATATTTACATTATCTATATTTGTTATATTATATTGATAATGATAATCATTGTCAATTTTTTTTTAATAAAAATGTTATAAAATTTCAAAAAAAGATTGAACAAATCCAATGGGGCTAATGCTATAGAACTAAAAAAGTCATAGACTAAATTAGAGGAGGGAAAATGTGAGAAAATCGTCATGGTTTAGAGGCAGCTGAATTTTGTGTCTTTCTTTCATGCGGTATGAAAGTGCATCATCAGCATGGTACGCCTTCCAGTACGCTTGAATGCCCCAGCGGTAAAATCCAAATGATGCGAGGATGAGAATTGAGTATACAACCAATGAGTTATAAATATTTTAGATCTATAAAAAAGTACAATATTATAAAATTAACTTATTAATCAAATGCCTTGCCTAATGTTTCAAAAAAACATAGATATATTGTTTCTCAATAAGGATAGTGAAATGGAATTGACAATAGCAATATCAAGCGGTAAAGGCGGCACAGGAAAAACTTTTATTGCAAGCAATGTAGCAGCTGTTCTATCGGACCCTTTCCTAAGTAACAATAGTAACAATGAAGTGTCTGGTAATAAGATAAGATACCTTGACTGCGATGTTGAAGAGCCAAACGGCCATCTTTTTTTAAAACCGGACATATATGATGAAGAAGATGTGTGTTGCTATCATCGCCTGTAGGAGTCGATGAAAATAAATGTATCAGGTACAGGAAGTGTGCAGAGGTATGTACCTATAACGCTATCGCATTTTTAAAGGAAAAAGTTTTATTTTTTAATGACCTCTGCCATGTATGCGGTGATTGTAAAATAGTATGTCCCACCGATGCTATTATTGAAAAGGATAAAAAGATAGGAACTTTAAAGCATGGAAAAAGTGGTGAAATCGATTTTCACTATGCACTTCTTGAAACAGCCGAAGGCGGGATGTCTTCCAGGCCGTAAGCGGCAAAGGGCGAAAAAATTCATAGCCACAGCGAGGATTGGTACACTTAATTCGGGCAATACTTTTTGGATAATCTCCGCATTCTATAAAGCGCTCGACTGTTTCCTTGATATGGATGATTCTGTATTTACCGTATTTCTCCGAGTACTGGGCGTCATAGTTTTCTTCAAAGGATTTGAAATGATCCTGCAGTATCTCCCGAATGACATTCTTTTCCTTCGGTTTATAGACGGGCAAGGAGTCCTCCAAAAATCATTTGCCTTATATACAAAACGAAGAAGTGCCGGATTTGTTTTATATTGGGGCAAAAGTATTTTTTAGAATAGGAGAAAAGCCTCAATAGTGAAGCAAGGAAGAGGCGCGTCTTATGGCCGTGGCCATCCGTGGCCACGGCCTTGAGCCCACCTTCCGGCAGGGATGACGGAAGGTGGGAGTACTGTGAAGCAATCACAATGGAATTATGAGCACTCTGAAATTTTTCTTATATTGCCGAGGGCCCGGCGTACTTAAAGCCGATGCCGGTTGTATTGATAGCAAAGAGAGTACAGTTTTCAGATATTAAAGATCAACTTAAATTCGGGAAGTCGGTTTGAGTCGAGTGTGCGTTAGTGCCCCCAATCTATGTGCGTCCGCACAACTCTCTAAAGTTGCAGTATTCACATAATGGTTCTACTTGGGTTTGTGGGAATCTATCCTTAGGTAGCGGTACATTCTCATCCACATCTGAGCATAACGTATACATCTCTTGAGTTTGCTCTCGCACCAGAGTTGCGAAGTCTTGCATATCGTATTCGTTGAGCTCCATAGTTGTCTCATGGTAGTCAGGGAGCAAGTATGCGACCGTAGGAGTGATTGCGTCGAGTTTAGTATCATAGTGGTATGAGGCCCACGCAGCATACCCGCGCATCTGGATATTATGCTTGTCCTCGCGTTCTTTGCCGGTCTTCCAGTCAAGGATGTGCAGGTGATTCTGTGCAGGGATCAGAAAGTCAACCTTGCAGTAGGCCTTAAGTCCTTCCACCCGGGTCTCCCCGAAGCCCTCCGGCTCGATGATCCAAGGCTCAGTTGCAGCTGAGGCTTGCTGAGCAAGCCACTTGAACCGGTCGCTTTCGATCAGATTCGTGACCGCTGTGAGAACCGTACCGGTCATACCTTCTGTGTCTATTCGGGTTTCGCGACCGTAGTATATCTCTTCGTAGTCAGCTCTCCGGTGTTGTTCAGCAACCTTTCTCCGGACATAGTCAGCAAGGCGCTGAGTATCGATAGGCTGGTCAGGCTCTTTCAACAGGCGCTTTAGTATCGTTGAGATACAAGTGTGGGTGAGTATGCCAATTTGCAACGGCACTGATACCATCAACCGAAGCCGGGCAATCAGAGCTTGTGGGTGCTCATTGTCCCATTTGTAATAGTATTGGTAGTAATACTGGCGCCTGCATGCAGTAAACGTGTCATACCGTGAGATCGACCAACCTAGTATCGCACTATACTCGAAGGATTGCATGAAATTTTCCTTTCAGCATTGTGACTCCAGAACATAATAGATGGCCAGGTAACTAGTATTCTATTTGAGGCGTTCTGGCGTCCCTATGCCGCTAAAGGTGCTTGGCGTTGCGAAAATCACACTTCTAACTTGCTTTCACAATCGGATCTGGGATATTTTTAACCTTCTCATACGCCTTAT
>CAZGJW010000209.1:0-3696 GCA_964525675.1 uncultured Spirochaetota bacterium | reverse complement strand
AGGGACCGTTCTGAAAGTGAGCTCAATAATCGACTTCTTAAAAAGGGCTTTCACCGTGATGTTGCCGGAGAGCTTGTGGACAATCTGAAGAAGGAGGGTATTGTTGATGACTTCGCATTCGCAGGTAAATGGGTCGAGGATACGTGTGCGAACAGGCCCATGGGCCGTATGCGGGCCGTGTTCGAGTTGAGGAAAAAGATGCTTTCCGACGGCATAATCGAGGCGGTGGTCGAAGAGAAGTTTGACGGCAATAAGGAGCAGAGGCTCGCGCATGCAGCAGCTGAGAAGAAGATGAAATCGCTTGAAAGCTACCCCCCCGACACGGCACGGGAGAGGTTGTACCGGTTTCTGAAAAACCGGGGGTTTCAGTTTGATATCATCGACGGGCTGATGAAGGAGTATTTTAATGATCACATCGGATGAACTACGCCGGCTTTTTCTGGATTTTTTCAGAAAAAAGGGCCATACAATCATCGAAAGTTCAAAGGTGGTGCCTGAGGACGATCCAACCCTCCTCTTTACCAATGCAGGCATGAACCAGTTCAAGAAAATCATACTGGGAATCGAAAAGCCTGCTTTCAGAAGAGCAGCATCGGTTCAGAAGTGTATACGCGCGAGTGGCAAACACAACGATCTGGAAGATGTGGGGAAGGACGGGAGGCATCACACCTTCTTCGAAATGCTCGGGAACTGGTCGTTCGGTGACTACTACAAAAAAGAGGCGATATGCTGGGCATGGGAGTTTCTCACGCAAGGGCTCAAACTGCCGGCGGAGCATCTCTGGGCGAGCGTGTACAAGGATGACGATGAGGCATACGATATCTGGATGAAGGATATCGGCATCGCTTCCGACCGGCTTGTGAGGCTCGGTGATATTGAAAAGGGCGACGAGGAAAATTTCTGGAGTATGGGTGAGACCGGGCCGTGCGGCCCCTGCTCAGAACTGTACTACGAGTATCTACCGAGCGAAAAGAAAGATTTCTTAGAGGGAACCGAAAGCGGTACAATAGTTGAGCTCTGGAACCTGGTCTTCATGGAGTTCGACAGAACAGCTGAAGGAACATACAATCCCCTTTCGGCAAAGCATATCGATACAGGCCTCGGGCTCGAACGAACTCTCGCTGTGCTTCAGGGCGTGCGGTCGAATTACGAGACCGACCTGTTCAGGCCTTTAATCAGCCGCATGGAGGAGATATCGAGCAGGCCCTGCTCTGCGGATTCAGGGACACTCGTTTCATTTCAGGTTATCGCAGACCACATCCGTGCGCTCTCCTTTGCAATCGCAGATGGTGCGGTCCCGTCGAATGAAGGGAGGGGGTACGTTCTTAGACGGATTCTGAGGCGCGCGGTTCGCCATGGGAAACTCCTCGGTGTTGATGAACCGTTTATGTTTATGCTGGCCGATACGCTTGTTTCAATAATGAAGTCGGATTACCCGGAGCTCGAAGAGCGCCGCGGTGTAATAGAAAAGATCGTTAAAAACGAGGAAGAACTGTTTCTGAAAACCCTAGACAGGGGACTTGAGGAGTTCAACAAAACAATCAGTCAACTTTCAAAAGGGAGTGAACTCTTCCCAGGGGAAAGCGCGTTTGTTTTGCACGATACCTACGGGTTTCCATTCGATCTTACCTGTATCATGGCAGAAGAGAAAGGACTGAAAGTCGAAAGGCGCGGATTTGAAAGAGAGATGGAAAAACAGAGGCAGCGCGCAAAGCGTGATGCCAAATTTCAAACCGAATATTCCGCAAACGACGGCGGTCTATGGGTAAAATACAGGGAGGATGCGGCAACTGAGTTCACAGGGTACAGAACCCTGGAGCAGGAGGGGATGCGGGTCATCCGCTACAGGGAGGAGAATGGTGGTTTTGCCGTAGTGTTCGACCGAACGCCGTTCTACGGTGAGTCTGGCGGCCAGGTGGGAGACGCAGGGGTTATTGAAGGCGGCGGTGTTGTTTTAAAGGTTCAGGACGTGAAGCGGACCGGTGATATTTTTATTCATATCTGCAAGGTTGAAGAAGGAGAAATACAGGACTCGGCGTATACGGGGAGGGTTGAACAGGAGCAGAGAAAGAGGATTATGGCAAATCACACGGCGACACACCTTCTTCACTATGCCTTACGGACCGTTGTGGGTGAGCACGCAACCCAGGCAGGCTCACTCGTGGCACCGGACAGGCTGCGATTTGATTTCAACCACTACAGGGGACTTACGGCTGATCAGCTCGATCGTATCGAGGAGATGGTGAATGAAGCGGTTTTTGCGAATATTCCGGTCGAGGTGTATGAGGATATACCCTTTGCTGAAGCGCAGGCCATGGGTGCAGTCGCCCTGTTCGGCGAAAAATACGGTGAGAGGATTCGTGTCATAAAGATAGATGCTATCAGCACTGAGCTCTGCGGAGGGATCCATGCCGAAAGAACCGGCGATATCGGATTGTTCCGCATTGTACGGGAGGGGAGTATCTCCTCCGGTGTCAGGAGAATCGAGGCGGTAACAAGAGTGGATTCGTACCAGGCAGTCAAGCAGGACGAAAAAATACTGCGTGAGCTGTCACTCCTTCTTAATATCGAAGCAACGGCCGTTGCAGAAAAGGTGAAAGATCTGCAGGAAGCGGTGCGTGAGCTTCAGAAGAAGCTGAAAAAAGAGCACAAAATGGGTGTGGGAGATTCCTTCGATCTGAAAAAAGATTTTTTTCAGATCGGTAAATACCGCACAGCTCACCTGAAATTAAACGGCTTTGCACGTGAGGAGATGAGGGAGCTGGCTGACCGGGTACGTGCCAGGGTACCTGACGGTGTAGCCCTCATGACCTCGGTTGCAGACGGCAGGCTGAACGTTATTCTTTGCGCAGGGGACACTGCAGTGAAAGAGGGCGCTCACGCGGGAAAGCTGCTTTCCCGGGTGCTCGGCGAATTCGGTGGTAAGGGAGGGGGCAGGCCGCATCTGGCCGAGGGAGGCGGTATCAGCCCCGGCGATGAACAAAAGGTATATGAAAGGTTACAGTCTCTTCTGAAATAATATCGATATTGGATCCGACCGTTATGCTATATTGAGGTACTTCAGCGCATTCATGGTAGAGGGATCGACATCGATGAATTCGATTCCGACCTGCGAAAGCCTTCTTTCAACGTCGGTTTCTTCGGAAATCGGGCGCACCTGCACTATTTTTCCGTCGATTGAGGTGCACTGCGGTAGTTTGAATGTCTTGAGATCAAGGGTGATCTCGTCCTGTTCATTGAGGTCATAATCCTCTTTCTCTACGATCTCAATACCTGCACCTGATGGACTGATATTTCGCAGAATGGCGGGTTTTCTCGTGCCATCCTTTTTGAAAACCATCGCTACTATTTCTGGAAAGACGTATCGAATAAAGCTTGTTTTTCGCCGTTCGCCGTTTTTTCTCGAAAAATCCATGAGCCCATCTACCCTGAAGGCGACGATTCGCTTTTTCAGTCCCAACATTGTAGTTTCCTGGAGCCTGCCCAGCCTGGCCCATTTGTTTACTGCTTTTGCCGTGTTGCGATCTATGAAAATGCTGTTGTGACGCGCAAGGTCGCCGAGTCGAGATGCGTGAATGACAGGCATACCGAAGAATGTGTCTATGGTCTTACCTGCAGGCCCGACAAAACAGTGCAGTGCATCTCCCATTCCGAGACCAATCCCGATTTCAAGCGGGAAATGGGCGTCCCATTTAT
>CAZGJW010000208.1:0-3707 GCA_964525675.1 uncultured Spirochaetota bacterium | reverse complement strand
AGGAGTCGCAGCTGTGGATGTAGTTGATACACCTGTACCAGCCGACTATACAATCGTATTAAAAGGTAGATTCAAGGCTGTCGATACAAACACATACGGTCTCTTTATCATTTTTTTAAGTGAAAAATTGAGAACAGTTGAAAATCTATTGGCAATCGCCTCGCATTACAGTTCTCTCTATGAGACAGATCCTCATCTTCCCTGGTACTCGCTGGAGGAGAATATCGTCAATTTAAAGTGGAAAGGCGATATCGCGGTAAATATATCGGTCGACCTGCAGAATTATATGGAAAGTTCACTCGATCGTGACCGCGGCAATGAGCTGTACATGCTGATTAAAAACCATGACCAGACAAAGATCGAATCCCTGTTGCAGGCCATTTTGATCAAACCGCTTGCGGACAGAAACCTGATACTTGAAATAACCACCGAATCAATCTCGAATGAGTCCATGCACGGCCAGAGAGCTGAAAGAAACAAACGAAAAAACGTCGAAAAAGAAGCTGCGACAGAGAAAAAATCCGAAGCAGAAGGTTATATTCCCGTCGACCTTATCCTGGCACCGGTGAGCGGTATACCCATTTATGAACTGTCCAAAGGCGACAAAATAATGGTGAGAATAAGTGATCGAACTGTGCGGGGAAAGTACTATATAGATCTGCTTGGCGCCCGTGTGGACGGCACTGTAATCCCGGTGCCGGCTGAAGTGACACGTATCAGTAAAAATTCGAACAACGAATACACCATTCTTTGCAATATTACAGACAAAGCGGCAGGCAGGGCTGTTGAATCGGAACAGGTAAAATTGAAACGCTACGATGACCTCTTCGACCAGAGTACTCCGTTGCGGGAGATTGCCCTCGACGAGAGCGAGGGCAAAGACCGAAGTTTTCCCACGTTCATCGTAATAACCGGCGCGCTTATGTTTGTAATTCTTCTCATTTTTATCATCATGTGGTTTTATGATATTTTATAGTGGTTAACACATCCTTTTGTCAATCCAGAGATTTCTTGTTCTGCGCAGGTCGGTCTCTTTGTTATCAGATTCAAGCCGCACGATCGGATTAAGCGGAAAACGAAGCATCGTCTTAACAACCCGTGCCGTGCTTCCGTCGTTCAATGAAACTATGCCCCCTTTGCCGGCAAACTCTTTTACAGAATCTATAAGTGCTGAAAGTGCCCTTATATCGTAATCTTCCCTGTTCCAGTTGAGAAACTCATCCTTACTGTAGTGTATTGAAATATCGCTCCCGAACTTAATAAAACTCAACTGGTTATCGTACGAATCACAGACTGCAACTATCCTGCTTGAAAGCCCGATTTTTTCAAGTGTAATTCTATGAGGATAGCCGTTCCCCTTTGCCTTCTCATGGTGTTCAAGTGCGGGTTTGATAAGGAGGGGATGCTGAATCTTCTTTCTTAAATAACCGTACCCTAACAGGGTATGTTTTTTAATCTCCTCCTCTCGCGCGCGTTCTTTCAGAAATAGAATACCTGAATCATGCATAAGTGCGCCGGAAACGGTGTCAACCAGCTCTTGCCCCCTCAATTTAAGATTCACTGCGGTAATGGTCGTTAGTATGGCTGTATTAACCGAATGAACCGCAAGCCTGTTTTCATCGTATCCTCTGCCTACATGTGTGAGTGCATCGTTCTGCAGATTGGAGATATAGTTGATGATAAGAAGGGAAATCCTGTATATCTGCTTTATTGTGATATTCTCATTTTTTCCTATTTGGCTGAACAGATCCCCTGTCAATGTGACAGCCGAGCCGTACACTTCTTCTTCAACACGTATCTCCTCCTCGCTTTCTGCCGACCCTCCTTCATGCAGTCCCGGTTCATAAATCGTTTTTTCTGCTTCCTTCAGGACTCCGAAACTACCGCTCACAGCCGTATGGTCCTCCGGGATACCGTTTTCAAGTCCTTGTTCGGCAGATTCGGCAGTCTGCACCATGGCCGGGTCGTGTTCATGCTGCTCCGATTCTGGCACGGCATGGCTCTGTTCATCCGGTTTCGGCACAATATCGGCGCTTTCAGTCGATTCGTATGTCTGTCCAGGAATTGTGCTTTCATCAGCGTAATAAAGCGGAACAAAATCATATTTTTCGATACGGGTTAAATCTTTATTCGTAATGATGAGGTATTTTGAAAGCGCGATAAAAAAATCTTCCATGATAATGTACGAACCGGTGATATCTCCCGCTTTCAGCTCTTTACAATTGCACTCTTTCATTTTCCAGACTGTTATTCCCTGTATTACTCCAATTAATATTTGAACTTCTGTTTTTAAATTGCTATATTTTACATCATTAGACAACCACTGTATTAAATTTTCGACTAGTATGAGTCTTTTTTCAAATTTTATCAGTTTTAATAAATAGTGCAGGTCCTTGCTCACCTGCAGGAATAAAGAACCGTCAATATCGAAATAGGATAATAATACGGAGAATTTTCAATGGAAAAAACAAATCGTATACAGTTCGAAGGACAAAATGAAAAAAACGAAGAGGTTGATAGAGGACGGTTCCTTGATAAAGAACTGCTTGAATCCCGGACTCTCGTCATTTCACAGGCCATCGATGCACCACTCGCACGCAATATCTATTCGCGCCTGATCCTCCTTGAAAAGGACAGCAATGAAAAACCGATAACCGTCATCATAAACTCCCAGGGAGGAAGCGCAGACTCGGGCTTTGGTATCTATGACATGCTCAGATTCGTTCAGTGCCCTGTAATCACACTTACTGCAGGCCTGTGCGCAAGTGCCGCTGTTATTGTATTCCTCGCCGGTGAAAAAGACAGGAGATTTTCTCTTCCCAACTCCCGGTTTCTCATTCATCAACCATCAACAAGCGCAGTCGGCCCTGCCGCAGATCTTGAAATCACTGCAAACCAGATTTTAAAAATCCGAGATCAGTTCAATTCGATCATTGCGCAGGAAACGGGAAAAGACATAAAAACCGTCACCGCTGATTCGAATCGGGATTACTGGCTTTCCGCGCAGGAGGCCTTTGAGTACAACCTGGTAAGCAAAATTATCACAAGTAGAAATGAAATTGATGCTTACAGGTGATTGAGGTTGCTACCGAGAGCGCATTGAAGGAACTACTTTTCCCAGTCATCAATTATCAGGTGATAGAGATTACTGTTTTCACCGTCCCTGTACCATCTGATTATTTTCGCGGTAATTGCCCCGTCTTCCCCGTGCGGCACCGCTATCTCGTTGATACGCAGATCAATACCCTTGGAGTTGGCGACCATCAGTCGTAAAACATCCTTGGCCTGGAGTGTGAGCTCATTACCATCACGCAGAAGAGCTTCTTTTTTTTCATCTTCATCTATTATGTATCCTAAATAGGAGGTCTGTATCGCCTTCAGTACAGCGACAATATCCGTTTTCTCATAGCTTGAGACTATCTGGAATCCGGATTTCGGCGCTATTGGTATCTTTGAAAGAAGGTCATCTTCCTTTAAAATGACAACCTCCGGTGTGTCCGTCCCTGATGTATCTCTCCTTGACGTCTCCATACCTGATGTATCTCTCCTTGAGATCTCCATCCCTGATGCTGTCTCACTCCCGGCAGCGGGCTTTTCTCCGACTGCAAGTGCTCCGCCGGCGGATTTATATAGCTTCTTCAAGGTAAGATTAACCGTTCCTTCTCCAAGTCTGTTTGTCCGGATCATAACATCTTTTCTTCCGTCAC
>CAZGJW010000207.1:0-3736 GCA_964525675.1 uncultured Spirochaetota bacterium | reverse complement strand
GCTTTTTAAACATGCCTAAAAAGCCGCCTTCTTTTATATCTTTTCTTCCTATTATATAAACATCACTCCCGAGATCCATCTTTGCGTTCACAACCGCCTCTTTATAGGTGGATGCTTTGTAAGTTCTATACAACATTTGTTCCCTCTCCCTTTCAGAATGCGATTCTTTCAGAATGCGATTGTTCCTACTGCCTCCAGACGTATATCAGGGACGATTTCAAAGCTGCTCAAAACAGCAGCATTCGGTATTATATTAGAAACTATATTTCTGAACAAAGCCCGCACATCAGGGGATGTTAGAAACACCGGTTTCAAGCCTCTCTTCCGTATCTTCTGCACTTCGTAGCTGATCCGTTCAAGGAGCTTCTTCTGGGCGGATGGCTCCATCGCAAATCGCTTGCCCACTTCAGTTTCCACGACAGCCTTCTTGATTTCCTCTTCAACCTCTTTTGATAGAGTAATAACCGGTATCTTCTTCCCTTCGGTTGAGAACTGCTGGCATATCTGCCGTGAGAGCGCCTGGCGCACAAGCTCGATGAGCTCGTCATGGTCTTTCACTGTGGGGAAATAATCCGCAATCGTTTCAAGAATGGTGACAAGATCACGAATGGACACACCTTCCCGCAAAAGCCCCTTCAAGATCTTCTGCACATCACCGACAGTCGCATTCACCTTTTTAATCTCTTCAACAACCGCCGAATAGTCCTTGCTCAATGAATTAAGCAGGGTTTGTACATCCTGCCTCCCGAGCACCTCGCTCGCATAGACCTTTATTATTTCCGTCAGATGAGTTGCAATGACGGATGGTGAATCGACAACCGTAAATCCAAGACGCTCGGCTTTCTCTCTGTTGCTCTCATCTATCCATATAGCCGGTAGGCCGAATGCCGGTTCGACAGTTTCTTCTCCTTCGACTTTCTCGGTGACGCTGCCGGGATTCATCGCAAGGTACTTACCAATTTTTATCGTCCCGGCGCCCACTTCGACCCCTTTGATCTTGATTGAATAGGTGTTCGGATCGAGCTTCATATTGTCACGTATCCTGATTGGCGGAAATATAAGGCCGAGCTCGATCGCGCTCTGCCTGCGTATCATGGTCACCCGTTCCAGAAGATCACCTCCCTGATCGGGATCCACAAGTGGTATGAGGTTGTATCCTATTTCAAGTGCAATCGGATCTATCTGGAGAAGCCCGACAACACTCTCAGGGCCTCTGCCATGTTCCTCCCGTTCCTTTGCAGCCTGTTCGGGTTCTTCAGGGCCGAACTTGATTCCCCTGCGCAGGTATATCCCCATGAGGGCTAGAATCAATCCGAGAACAATGAGGGGTATCTTTGGAAAACCGGGAAGTATGGCAAGGAAAAGAAGAAAGCCGGCGCCGATCCACAGCGTTCGCGGCTGGCCTAAAAGCTGGGTGGTAATCTCAGTGCCCAGATCATCCTTTGACACCGCGCGTGTTACGATAATACCCGTGGCAGTCGACATCATGAGAGACGGAATCTGTGAAACGAGACCATCGCCGACGGTAAGCATCGTGTATGTCGAAACAGCGCTTCTCAGTGTTTCTCCACGCATCGCAATACCGATAATAAGGCCGCCGACGATATTGATAACTGTAATAAGGAGGCCGACCCGCACGTCCCCCTGCACAAACTTGCTGGCACCATCCATGGCGCCGTAAAAATCCGCCTCACGCTGTATATCTATTCTCTTCTGGATGGCTTCCTCTTCTGTCATGAGCCCCGCTGAAACGTCGGCGTCGATCGCCATCTGCTTTCCGGGCATCGCATCGAGAGTGAACCTGGCTGCAACTTCCGAAACGCGCGTTGCACCTTTGGTAATAACGATAAACTGCACGGCGATGAGGATAAGAAATATTATAATACCGACAACATAGTTTCCCCCGACAACGAATTCGCCAAATGCCCGGATGATCCTTCCTTTAAATGCCGGCCCCTGGAGGAGTATCAATCTTGTGGACGATACATTGACCGCCAGTCTGTAGACGGTTGAAACGAGGAGTAAAGAGGGAAATACCGAGAGATCGATGGCGCGCTTCATATACATGACGGTAATTATCGTAATGAGACTCAGCGCGAAGCTCACGGAAATAAGAAAGTCCAGCATCATCGCCGGAATAGGAATGATGAGCATGAGCACAATCGCAACAACGCCGACTGCGATTAATATATCCGTTCTCTGCCACCATATCCGTGTTGGAACTGCATCAGCCATAGCCCCCTCCCTGTTTATTCAGCTGTATGCTCTCCCTTCATTTAATTATCGGGAAAATTTGAAAAATATTCATGCAAACACGACCCATTTTACACCGCCTCGCGCTTCTTGAGCTTGTACACAAAGGCAAGCACTTCGGCAACAAGAGTGAACATGTCATCAGGAATTTCATCTCCTATCTCAACCCGCTTATACAGCTCCCGCGCGAGCGGCTTGTTTTCATGAACGACAATATCGTGTTCACGGGCAATCTGCTTAATCCGTTGAGCGATCAAATCTTGCCCCTTCGCAACGCAGACCGGCGCGCTCATTTTAAGCGAATCGTACTTCAATGCAACCGCATAGTGCACCGGGTTGGTAATTACCACATCAGCTGTAGGCACCTCCTGCATCATTCTTCTCTTCGCGTATGCTCTCTGTTTTTCGCGCATACGGGCGCGCAAAAGCGGATCACCCTCCAGCATTCGGCGCTCTTCCTTCAGTTCCTGACGGGTCATCTTCAGAGATTCGATGTGCTGCATCCGCTGGAACAGATAGTCCGGAACGGAAAGCACAAGAAGTATGCCGCTTACAACCATTATGAGCTTGAAGGCGATAGAAACAAGCAGATAGAGATTCTGTGCGAGCCCCATATCAAGTGTTTTTATAATAACACCCACATCTTTACGTATAAGAAGAAAAGAAACAGCACCGATTGCCGTAATTTTAAATATGACCTTTCCCAGGTTGACCGCCGCTTGCTTTGAAAACAGGATATTCTGAAAGAAACGGACGGGATTCGGATTGATTCGTGTAAAATCAGGCTGTATCGGTTTTATGGAAAACTTGAAACCCACCTGAACCACGTTTCCAATCAGGGCGCCAATGAACGCCACCCCCATCACCGGGCCGAGAAGACGCAGCAGGAGGGGCAGAATCGGTTTGAACAGAAAAACCAGATTTTCGCCTGAACTGACGACATCGTTCACAGAGTTCAGGTAGAACTCCATCATGTGCATCATATTCTTGAACATGCTCTTCGCAAAAAGGAAAATGACGAAAAAGCCGAACAGCATTATGAGTGCTGAAGGAAGTTCCTGCGTCTTGGCGACCTTACCTTCCTCACGGGCCTTCCTTTTCTTGTACTCGGTCGGCTCCTCGGTCCTACCCTCATCCTCCGCTGCAAAAAGCTGGAGGTCAAACAGGAAGGCGGCATGCAGATCCGTACGAATGTCCATGCGCACATCCGTAGGTGCGCGCGTTTCCGCGCACACCCTCTGCGACACACCAAACAGAAAATAGAATTTCACACTATCCATAGCACCCTTTTCCTGACCAGCCGTAAAAAAATCTTCACACACAGCTTTCTCAGTTGTGTATAACAACGCTGGAGAAAAAACCCCTTTACACACCGGTGTTTTTCCGGTAATGCCTCTCTTATCATTAAAATCAGTTTTTCAACCGCCCAATGCCCGTATGAGTGCGAAAAGGTCTTTGAATGCCCTGTCCAGGGCGGAGCTCA
>CAZGJW010000206.1:0-3866 GCA_964525675.1 uncultured Spirochaetota bacterium | reverse complement strand
GATATGCAGGAGAACTCGAATTTCAAGATCGAGAACTTCGAAAAAGGGCTTAAAACGATCAACCCTTCGTCTGATATTGTTCCCGTTTCCTCTGTAACCGGAGAAGGCTTTGACAAACTCCTCGGATGGATACTTGACAGGCAGTAAAAAATGGAAAATGCCGGGACAACCGGTGCCGTTATATGGTACAAAGGCATCGTGCAGGGGGTGGGATTTCGGCCGCTCGCGTACAGAAGGGCCCATCTTTATCACCTCAGGGGAACCATCAGAAACACCGAAGCCGGTGTGCACATTGAGCTGGACGGCTCAAGGCGGAGTATCGAACAATTCTACAGAGACGTTCTGAAAAATCCACCGGTTCTCGCTGAAATACATACAAGCTCGATCGAATACACGAAACTGCATGGATTTACGGAACTCAGGATTGCCGGGAGCACTGCAGAAGGAGAGGGGTTTACACCAATCTCCCCAGATATTGCCACCTGTGACAACTGCCTTGAGGAAGTATTCGATCCGAATAACAGAAGATACCTCTATCCTTTTACCAACTGTACCGACTGCGGGCCGCGATTTACAATAATCCAATCAGTTCCATATGACAGAAAAAATACGACGATGAGCGAATTCGTCATGTGCCCCGACTGCAGGGCCGAATATGAAAATCCCCTTGACCGCCGGTATCATGCTCAGCCTAATGCATGTCCTGTATGCGGGCCTTTGCTCGCGCTGAGGGCCCCGGACGGATCTGTTATCGAAAAAGACGCGCTGGATAATGTGGTCTCGCTGCTCGAACAGGGAGCTATTGTTGCAGTCAAGGGGCTCGGCGGCTATCATCTGGCGGTTTCACCGCAGAGGCCTGAGTGGGTAATGCGTCTCCGGAAAATGAAGCGGCGGCCTGCAAAGCCGTTTGCCTTGATGGCCCGGGATATGCAGACGATAAAGAAGTACTGCATCGTCGGGGAACGGGAAGAGGATCTGCTTGCGGGCTTTGAACGGCCAATCGTCCTGCTTCGGGGAAGGAAAAGCAAACTGCCAGATGAGATCGCTCCTGATACAGACTGCATCGGTATTATGCTGCCCTACACACCTCTGCATCATATTCTTCTAAGAAAAGGACCTGAAATACTTATAATGACGAGTGCGAATGTATCCGAGGAACCGCTCGTCTACCGGGACGACGAGGCGTTAGCAGAGCTTACCGGTATTGCTGATGCATTTCTCATGCATAACAGGAAGATACAGCGTCCCTGCGACGATTCGGTTTTTTTTGTGAGTAATGGGGTTCCCGTACCGGTGCGAAGGTCCCGCGGGTATGTGCCGAAGGCTATACCCGTCGGCCCGCCAAACAGGACCCTGCTGGCATTCGGCCCGAACGAAAAAAACACCTTCTGTGTTTTTCGGGAGGAAATGGCCTATGTAAGCCACCACCTAGGGGATCTGAACAACACCAAGAGTATTGACGCCTATACAGCGGGTATTCAGGATTTTCTGAGTATGCTGAGGGTGGAGCCTGAAATACTCGTCTGTGACATGCACCCCGATTATATAAGCACACGCATTGCGGAAAACATGGCCTCGGATCGAGGAATACATCTTGAGCGCGTTCAGCATCATCATGCACATATAGCCAGTGTGCTCGGTGAGGCAGATGTTAATGACGCAGTGATTGGTGTTGCACTTGACGGAACGGGATACGGGACTGACGAGACAATATGGGGTGGTGAGTTTCTCATTGCGACACAGGAGGATTTTACCAGGGCCGCACAGTATTTCCCTGTTCCCATGCCGGGAGGTGAAAAGGCGATTATCGAAACTGACCGCATGGCGGTTTCTTACTTACTTCACGCCTTCGGGTCTGTATCGGCAATTCCGGATTTCCCATTTATTGAAAAGTACGATAAAAAGAAGCTGGCACTTTTCGAAAAGCTGGTACACTCGGGGGTTAACTGCCCGCTTACATCCTCATGTGGTAGGCTGTTTGATGCGGTGTCAGCTCTGATAGGCCTCTGTGTTCAGCCGTCTTACGATGCGCAGCCGGCAGTGCTTCTTGAAACGGCGGCAGGTCCTCCGGAAGCGCTGTCCCCGTCGCTGGAGAATGCTTATTCATATAGTATAGATGACGGGATGAACCTGCATTTCGAGCCTGCAATCAGAGAAATCGTCAGTGATATACGGGAGGGGATTTCCCGCAATTTTATCTCACAAAAGTTTCATGGCGCTGTTATATTATCTGGTGTCGATGTGTGCAGGCGCCTTCGGGAAAAAACAGGAATAAACACAATTGCCCTGAGCGGCGGTGTATTCCAGAACCGCATTATTTTGAAGCTCATCCGACGCCTGCTGTCGGAGCATAATTTTTCAGTGCTTTTTCACAGATTGCTGCCACCGAATGACGGCAGTATTTCCTTCGGACAGGGAATTGTTGCCCGTCAGCGGTGCGGAAGGGGTGTAGTATAATGTGTCTTGCGGTAACAGGAAAGATAATAACTAAAGAGGGCTTGACCGGCGTAGTGGACATGAGCGGGATCAAAGTCAATACCGGGTTTTATCTTGTTCCGGAAGCAAAAGTGGGCGACTACGTTTTGCTTCATGCCGGGTTTGCCATACAGATCATTGACGAGCAGGAAGCGCTCGAAACGAATGCCCTGCTCGATGAGCTGCTTCATCCGGAGGGAAGCCGGTGAATGAGCCATACAGGGACAGGGAGCTGGTAAAGACACTTGAACGGAAGATACACGATGTCTATCCGGGCGGCGCGGTCAAGATCATGGAAGTCTGCGGCACACACACAATGGCGATCGCCAAATACGGCCTCAGAGGCCTTCTCCCGGACGGACTTTCGCTAATCTCCGGACCTGGCTGTCCGGTCTGTGTCACACCTTCATCTATCATAAACGCGGTGCTCGAATTGGCAGCGCTTCCGAATGTCACTGTTGCGACATTCGGCGATATGATTCGTGTTCCGGGTTCTGATAAAAATCTCGAACAGTTGAAGGCCGAAGGTGCCGATGTTCGCATTGTCTACTCGACGTATGAGCTGATCGACATGGCATCATCCGAAAAGGACAGGGAGTTCGTTTTTGTCAGTGTCGGATTCGAGACTACTACCCCTGGGATCGCGCTTTCAATTCTGGAGGCGGAAAAACGGGGTATAAAAAACCTGTTTTTCATACCCGCAAACCGTCTGGTGATCCCGGCGCTTGAAGCGCTCTGTCTCAGTGAGGATACGCAGATAGACGGGTTCTTATGCCCCGGCCATGTCAGCGTTATTATCGGCTGGGACGCGTACCGGCCGATTGCAGACCGGTTTCATGTGCCGTGCGTTGTCGGCGGTTTCGAGCCGGTTGATATATTGACGGCTGTCTACGAAATCGTCCGGCGGGTGTCAAAAGGAGAGGCTGGTGTCGCCAATGCCTATAAAAGAGCGGTTTCCGAGAAAGGGAATGCACGCGCTCTTGAAGTGATGGAAAGGGTGTTCGAACCTGCGGATGCCGCCTGGCGTGGTATTGGTACCATCCCGGAGAGCGGCCTAAAGCTCCGTGATGAGTTTGCCCACCTCGAGGCGCTGTCACATTTTGGGGTTCATCTCATCGAAAGCCCCGACCCGAAGGGGTGCCGATGCGGTGATGTTCTCAAGGGGGTGATAATTCCGCCCGAGTGTGCGCTGTTCGGAAAGAGATGCACCCCCGAGAATCCTGTCGGGCCGTGTATGGTTTCTTCTGAAGGATCCTGCGCCGCCTACTACAAGTACCCAAAAAGCGAGTAAGTACCCGACTCCTTATTTTACCGCAGCTGTGATGCATGAATCAGTAAGAAATCTTCGAGATGATGGAGGTGGGGCATGAGCATTGAGAGAGTCCTTCTTA
>CAZGJW010000205.1:0-3872 GCA_964525675.1 uncultured Spirochaetota bacterium | reverse complement strand
CGGAGGTTCACTACAAGCTCGCTAAAATATATATGGGAGAAGGACTGAATGAGATCGCGCTGCAGCATATCAACAGTGCAGAGAATGAGCGTGAATTCCTGCAAATTCCAGATTTTATATACGATATCCTCTACCTAAAAGCATCTATTCTCTTCAATATGAAACACTACACCGATACCATGGCAGTGTATGAACGAATAATTCAGGATGATGTAAACTGGGATTACTATTCGAAAGAAAAGCTCACTGCAATTCCGGATACACTGATTTCGGAAATCATGGACAATCCCGAATTGAGAGGGAAGTACGGGCAGGCATACTATCGGATAGGAGAGATAAAGTACCAAAACAATAATTATGTAACCGCTGAGCCCTTCCTGAAAATGGCGTTCCTGTACGGCTATGATGAAGATACAAAGAAATACCTTGTTGCCTGCTATCAAAAACTGGGTATGGATGGTCAAATAAAAAAACTTGAGTCGATCAGGTGAAGCAACGCATGTCTCTTCGCGGCCGATCCTTGGCAGGACTGGGTATCAAAGATAATTTATTTTAAGTTGCTTAGAAGGGACGCATGTATTTCAGATCGTTTTTATTTAGAAGCAGCTTATTCTTTCTGATTATGCTCGCGGGGATCGCAGGGTGCGGCATATACGAAACAACGGGAGCGCTCAATCCTCCTTTCGGCCTGCATATAACAGAGACAACGCTGCAGTTTACAGGCGATAACTCTGAGGATTATTTTGCAGGATATGTGCTGTGGTATAAGGAAGATGTGAGTGAAGCGTACACGGTTTGCGTGTACAGGGCAGAGGCGGATATTCCGACCATACCAAAAGATAAAACCTCGACGGTGAATACCTATACTATCGATATCGGTGAACTTCAGCCGATAGATGAAAGTGCCAGTTTTATTGAGTTAAGGGATGAAGGACGGTTCTTCTACTTTGCCGTTTCGTCATATGGTGTGGATGGTGAGGAGAGCGAAAAGGTAGAGTTTGGAAGATGGCCCGTTCAGTAGAAACGGTGTGGAGGATTGCGACGTATGGATGCATGGCTAGTCAGACTTATAGGGTACGGATTACTTGTCGGTATCGGTTTTTTGAGCGCTGTTTTTATTTATTTTATTTTAAAGAAAACAGTGCTCGGCAAGTTCTGGACTGCCTTTATCATCGGAATTATCGGCGCTGTGCTGGGCGGATTTTTATTGGATGATATTTTTAAGAAATTGACCGATGTGTATAATATAAATATTATTGCATCACTTTTTTTCAGCTGTGTGCTCATCTGGTTTTATAGCCTTGTCACACCCGGCGGCAAGCGAAAATAAAATGGAGTTCGCAGATATGGGGAAGGGGTAGATGAAGAAATTCTCACTTGTATTTTTTTCAATTGTACTTATAGTGGGCGGCATATACGGTACGTACTTCATTTTTAACCTCAAGCACGCCGATGAAAAGCTGAGTGCCGCAGTTGTTGATATAAATGACGGACACTACGATCAGGCAGTTGAAACCCTGAAATCGGTAATTGCCGAGTACCGGAACCGAACAGTTCAGGCTCCAGCCCTCTATCTCCTCGCAAATACGTATGAACGTACCGGAAAATACATCCGGGCTCGTGATGTATATACAATTCTTCTTTCAAGTAGGATAATAGGCAATTTAAACAACTGGCGGATGAAATCCCTGATTGCGGTTTCCACCATGTATAGGAATGGTCTGATCCCTCTTGGAGATACCAGAAATCGAGTTCTCGATAATTATATCGGGTTGATTGAAAAAAAGATAGAGGATAGGAAGAAACAAGCAGGCTCATACCTGTCGGTTCTGAAAAACGTGGGCCAACGTTTGCACTATTCTCTTCTTTCCCAGAGCTCCGATCTGCATGCGCTGGAATTGGATGATGCAACCGTTACTGCCGCGCTCGAAACGGAACTGGGATTCCTGTATCTCAGCAGAGAAAAATATAACAAGGCCGAAAAGATATTCAACGGGCTGAACACGAAGAAATCCAAACTTGGAATTGCTCTGCTCTACTTTGAAACCGGCCGTTACAGAGAGGGCGAGGTGCTTCTGCAGGAGCTTTTCGTTTATGATCCGTCAGGCATGCTGTTTTCATATTACGTGCGGGAGTTGTTCAGAACAGCTGAGAATTTATATAAAAACAGGTCATATGACGAAGCAATCGACCTGTATAAAAAAATTGTCGGTTTGACAAAAAACAATCATTATGAAGAGATTTCATTATATCGCCTTGCCTACTATTACTATAAAAATGAAAAATACAGAGAATCGCTGAACTATGTAAACAGGGTATTACAAAACAATGTGTCTGAAAAAGATGAAGATGTACAACTCATAAAGGGGTATATATATTACGACAAACGGCAGTATGTACAGGCGCTACGGGTATTCAATGATTTTCTCATAAAATTTCCGAAAAGTACCAGGATTAAAACCGCAAGAGAGTGGAAAGCAATGTGCGAACGAAGCATTCGGTATCTTGGCTGACCGGTTAAAACAGCACTTTCCTGTATTATCAAAAGGTATTTAAAAACCGATTTTCCTACACGATTCCCATTTTTATCCCATTCCCGAATATTCCGAAACGCATCCCCGGAGGCAGCTGTATTTTTTTAAGACAATAAATGAAACAATAAATCGAAAAATCGTGTTTATACATGCCAATGAATCGTCCTTCTTACAGAGATTCTTCAGATCGTTTTATTTGCGGGTTTGTATTGTGCCAGCTTGTCCGGTGCTGCTGTAAAGATATCTTGATTTTATTTTTACTATATACTACCTTAATCAACAGAAAAAAGTGGTGTAAGTCCCCTCAGGGGAAAGTCCCCTCAGGGGAAAGTCCCTGGCGGGATATACCACTTTGCGGCTGAGTATCAAACAGTAACTTGCTCGAAGTTACTTAAAAGAAGGCGGTCTTATACAAAGGACGTACCATTAAGGGGTTCGTTGCCATGGAAGAAAGTGAAAAAACGAGGGCGCTTGAAACGGCGCTTTTAGGAATTGAGAAACAGTTCGGAAAAGGCTCGATAATGAAGCTCGGAGAGAAGAGGACCGATCTGTCTATCGGTGTGATTTCGACCGGTTCTTTAAGTCTTGATATTGCTCTTGGTGTCGGCGGTGTGCCCCGCGGGAGAGTCGTCGAAATATACGGTCCCGAGTCATCAGGAAAAACGACCCTTGCCCTCCATATAATTGCCGAGGCGCAGAAACTTGGCGGAATAGCCGCATTTATCGATGCCGAGCACGCGCTCGATCCCCGTTATTCACGAAACCTCGGAGTGGATATTGAAAACCTCCTCGTATCTCAGCCCGATACGGGCGAACAGGCATTAGAAATAACTGAATCGCTCGTGCGAAGCAGTGCCGTCGATGTTATTGTGATCGATTCAGTTGCAGCGCTCGTTCCACGCGCCGAAATCGAAGGGGACATGGGAGACGCGCACATGGGGCTGCAGGCACGCCTCATGTCGCAGGCGCTCAGAAAGTTGACCGGAATAATAAATAAATCCAACACCTGTGTAATATTCATCAATCAAATGCGTATCAAAATCGGTGTTATGTTCGGAAATCCTGAAACTACCACCGGCGGTAATGCACTCAAATTCTATTCATCCGTCAGGCTCGATATTCGAAGAACCGAGACGCTTAAAAAGGGTACGGAGGCGATCGGGAGCAGGGTAAAGGTAAAGGTCGCGAAGAACAAAGTAGCACCGCCTTTCAAAATTGCAGAGTTTGAAATTATGTATGATCGGGGTATATCAAAGGAAAGTGAGCTGCTCGACTTGGGTGCTAATATGGGGGTGGTGCAAAAAAGCGGCACCTGGTACTCCTATGAAGAAGAGAGAA
>CAZGJW010000204.1:0-3888 GCA_964525675.1 uncultured Spirochaetota bacterium | reverse complement strand
CTACTCATAATTCATTAATATGAATTAAATTATCTATACGTGCGTCAGAACTGGTAAAAACCATCAGGTAAGTGATAATTTTCAACTTCTAAGATTGACAAGTTTACTTACCTATTAATACACAATGCATTTATGCCAGGGCTCGCAGTTGCAAGGCTGATCCGTGAGCTCAGTTAAGCTGCTCTGCAGCCGATCGAACACCGACCTGGATACATAACTAGCCTGCCCTCACAAATTCATTGTACCTCTTTTCCTCCCCGATGGTCGTGCCTTCTCCGTGTCCGGTATAAACCCTCGTATCATCGGGAAGTGTGTAGAGCCTGGTGAGTATGCTCTGTTTCAATTCGTCGATGGAGCCGGTGGGGAGATCGGTTCTGCCCACCGAGTGATAGAAGAGTGTGTCCCCGGAAAAAAGATGTTTGCCCGCTTTTATGCAGATGCTTCCCTTCGTATGTCCAGGTGTGAGCAGCACTTCCAATGTCTGATCATCGAATTCAATCCTGTCGCCGTCATGCAGAAGGACATCCGGCGCCATGGAGATAAACGGCGTTCCGACCATTATCGAAAGGTTCATCTGGGGGTTGAAGAGCATCGGATAGTCTTCTTCACTGACCAGGAGCTTTGTATCGTAATGTGCTTTCAGGGGGTTGTTCCCGGCAATATGATCGTAATGGCCGTGCGTGTTGATGATGTAGACCAGTTTCCTCTTCCCGATAAGCGGTAGAATAAGCTCGGGGTTGCCGCCCGGATCAATAACAACCGCCTCGTCGTTATTTCTCAGAATAAAACAATTTGCCGCAAGAATGCCGACAGTCCTCATGATAATTTCCATATGTTCGTCACCTCTGCTGAAACGTCTTGAATGTCTGGAAACGGAGGAATTTATGCCCGAATCTTATCTCTCGAGTTTATAATGAGAGTAACAGGTCCGCTGTTGACAAGCCGTACATTCATCATTGCTCCGAACTTGCCTTCCAGTACAGGCACATGAAATGACTTGAGCTCTTGAATAAGGCCCTCGTATAGAGACATTGCCTCTTCCGGCGCTGCGGCGTCCGTAAATGAAGGTCTTCTGCCCTTCCTCGTATCTCCGAGGAGGGTGAACTGAGAAACGGCGAGTATCTCACCGCCGATACCGATAAGTGATCGGTTGAGGTTTCCCTTTTCATCACCGAAAATACGAAGATTCACCACCTTTTGGGCGATGTAGCGGATGTCATCTCTACTGTCACCCGCTGCAATTCCGACAAGCAGGAGTATTCCATCACCGATGCTGGAAATCTGTTTGCCATCAATGAGAACTTCCGCCTCTTTCACACGCTGAACAAGTCCGATCATTTTATTTGCGAATCCTCTTTGATATGTGTGTAAAGCATGCAGGCCTATGGTTTTATCTATTAGAATTCTGGTCTAGCGAAGCGATATCTTTTCCTTTTGTACCAGAATTTTTAATAGACAATGATCTTTTTCTTGTCCATGACCTATTAAGCATTGGAAATTTACTTGCCTATTTTTCTTTTGCCTCTTCTTCCTTCCGCATGGCTGTCTCCTTGATAACATCTTCTGCAATCTTGCCGCTGATCGGATCGTAGTGTGAGAATTCCATTTCAAAAGAACCTGTGCCGGAGGTCATCGATCTGAGCTCAATTGAATACTTTAAAAGTTCAGCCTGCGGGACTTTCGCGCGAATAAGCTGTATCCCGCCCCCTATGTTGTCCATCCCTAATACTCTTCCTCTCTTTGAGTTCAGGTCGCTCATAATATCACCTGTGTACTGGTCGTCGACATACACCTTCAGATTCATTACAGGCTCAAGGAGCGTTGGTTTCGCCTTCTCCATTGCCAGTTTGAACGCCTGCCTTCCGGCAATCTTGAATGCCAGCTCGGAAGAATCCACTTCGTGATACGATCCGAATACAAGGCTTGCCCGGACATCGACAACCGGGTATCCGGCGACGACACCTTCATCCATTGCCTCTCGTACCCCTTTCTCGACCCCCGGAATGTAACCCTTCGGTATTGTGCCGCCGACGATCTTGTCCAGAAACTCGAATCCCTCACCTCTCGGTTGTGGTTCGATTTCCAGAAAAACCTGGCCATACTGGCCGTGGCCGCCGGACTGTTTTTTATGCTTATAATCGGCCTTTGACGGTGACTGCACTGTTTCCCGGTATGCAACGAGTGGTGTGGACGTTACATAATGAATGCCGTTTTTTTCCTTGAGACGGGATAGAATGATGTTGAACTGGAGCTCACCCATACCGGAGATGACTGTCTGCTTTGTTTCCTTGTTGTACTGGACATGAAATGCAATATCCTCTTCTGCCGCTCTCTGTAGAAGAGAACCCAGCTTGTCCTCCTCCTTCTTGTTTTCCGCTTTTATCGCAACGCTGTGAACGGGGCTCGGCAGTACCATTTCGGGAAGTATCACCGGTTTTGCATGGGATGAGAGTGTATCACCTGTTTCCGCAAGCGGCATTTTGGTCAGCACAATAATATCACCCTCCTCGGCATCACGATCGAGCGGCCTCTGTGTTTTACCGAACGGCAGGCTGAGTTTCGATACCTTCTCCTTTTTATCCCGCGATGCATTGTATACCTCCTCTTCAGAGTGAAGGGTTCCGCTCAGAATGCGGAGCATGGATATCTTTCCCACAAACTGGTCTATAATCGTTTTAAAGACTATTCCGCAAAACTGTCCGTCTTTCGCCCTCTCGAGTACCACCTCTTTTGAGGTATCAGATAAATTCAGTGTGGTAACTGTTTCTCTGAAGTTTGACAGGGGTGCGAGCTCTTTGAGTATATTGAGCGCCTCAAAGACTCCCCGGTTCAGTGAACATGAACAGAATAGTACTGGAACAGCCTCTCTTTTCTGAACCATTTCTCTCAGGCCCTGCATGATTTCATCTTCAGACAGGCTTTCGCCTTCGAGGTACTTCTCGGTAAGCTCATCCGTGGATTCTGCTGCGGTTTCGATTAGCTCGTTTCTCAGCGCGTCACTTTCCTCCTTGAGCTCAAGCGGGATATCCTGTTCTTTGCCCCTTTTTTCGCTTCCTGAATACACAAAGGCCTTCATTTTAATAAGGTCGATCACCCCGGAAAAGTCGTCCTCCTGTCCTATGGGGAGCTGGGTAAGAAGTAGTTTCGTTTTAAAATTTTCTTTTATATTGTCAATGACTTTTCTATAGTCGGCACGCTCCTTATCCATCTTGTTGATGAGGAATAACACGGGTATCTTAATGCCCGCTGCCCTGTTCCATATTTTGGTCGTTTCTATTTCCACGCCGTTTACGGCATCAACAAGCATGAGCATCGAGTCCACACCGTAGAAGGCGGATACAACCTCTCCGACGAAATCGGCAGACCCTGGCGTATCAACGATATTTATGAGAGCATCTTTTTGATTTAAAGAAAAGACGGTAGATTTTATCGATATCTTTCTCTTGATTTCTTCCTCATCGTAGTCGCTCATCGATTTACCCTCGTCAACCGTGCCGAGCGCATCAACAGAACCGGTGTCGTATAGAAGATCATCCAGAAACGAGGTCTTGCCTACGGATGTGTGACCGGTAAGCGCAATATTTATTTTTTTCATACAATCCTCCGTCTTGTGTGCTGTACGGTCACTATACTCATGCAGGCGCAGGGACGTCAAGACTTTTGTCCTCTCCCTGCAATCTACAGGTATTGCTATTTTAAATGCAGTGTATTATTTTGTATGTAGCGATACCGGAGGATGCAAATAGATATGAAAAGCCCCATGATGCGAATTTTTACCCTCTGCACATCCACCTTCGGATTGCTTTTGCTCCTTTCAACCTGTTCTGCAAAGACTGTCAAGCAGGGACCGCCTGTTCAGAATGTGGATCAAAAAATCCTGGAGGAGTT
>CAZGJW010000203.1:0-3897 GCA_964525675.1 uncultured Spirochaetota bacterium | reverse complement strand
CCCGCACGTCGTTGTAGTGGTTGATATGACCGTCCGCGAGCTTGCCGATCTGCGCAACCTTTGCATCTGTTAGATTTTTAATGGCAGTAAGGGCTTTTACGGTTATTTCGAATCTCGGTAGGAAAAAAGGTCCGTCGATTGGTCCGAAAAACCACTTGGCCTTCTTTGCGCCGCTTTTGAAATTGTGATTCGCAATACTGATATTCTGGGACAGGTTGACGAAAGAGGCTAGGGGCATCGGTCCTTCATCTCGCGGCTCATCGATCGCCCAGAGTCCGATATCGGCCCTCGTTTTCAGGAGCTCATACACCAGGTCGCCGATGATGTAGGCGGGGTGAAACAGCAGGAGGAAATCTATATCTTTTTCGTCCACCTCCCGTCGAATTTTCTGCGCGTCCTTTACGGTGAGCATCTCTTTTTTGAAGTGCACCGTTTCAAATCCCAACTTTGGCGCCATGTCATCGAGCTTTCCCTGATATTTGGCAAAAAGCTCGAGGCCGGTGCTGGAAAATCCGTCCATAAAGCCAGCGGCAAATCCTATTCTCAGTTTTTTCATGTCTCTCCTCCGGGATTATCTGATGGGGTTATTTTTTAAAGAGAAAACGAGCTGCATTAAACGCAAACACGGGTTCTCTCTGTATTAAAATCTTCTTTGTATTAAAAACGGGTGTTTTTTCTATTGAGTCTTCTATGTGATAGCTTCTTTTGAACACTATAGAACTCCCGAATAACCTCGCACAGCCCGTCTACAGTCATCCGGTGTATCTTTTCTCCGAATTCTCTTGTGGCAGCGCTTGGATCGCCCGCCCCGCCATAGGTGGGATTTTCAAGAAACCAGGTCGAAAGGTACAGCTTTTTTTTTCTTTCAGCGGCAAAATCGACGGGGCATGTCTTCAGGCTGCTTCGCATTCTATCCGTATCGTCGGCGACGGACATGTCGACCAGGTCGGTGAGGTAAAGCATGACTGATGTTTCAATTTCGCCGGCATGGCTTATGCCGCCTTCTCTGGACTTTCTGTTTTTTCGGACGAATTCCTTGTTCCACATACTGAATATGTGCGCAACTCCTGGAAACACCTTGAAATCGTCGCCGATCGTTCGGACAACCATGCCCTCTTGTTTGACAAGCTCTCCGATTTCCGGAGACCGCATCTCTTCGAACTGTATCTTCATGGCTGTACACTCATTGAGGTGATCGGTTTGTATTATACACGACTTCACTCAGATTTCACGTACTATTGTGCACTTGATTGAACACAACCCGGCTGCATATGGTGTAATATGGCCGACCCCACCGTACGTGTCACTGAGAACTTGTCGATTAGCGGTGATATACTACATTTTGAATTAGGTACGATATACTCTTCATTCCCGGTCATTTCTGTTAGTAACCGTAGTGTTTCTCCGTTTCGAAGATCGATTCTTCAATGATTTCGAGCGCCTTTGCCCCGAGGCTCCCCTGTCATGATAAGAGGCGGGGCAAGACGCAGTATATTTTCCGTCGGTATCCAGGCGACTCCCTTCTTGAATGTGTTTTCATATACCATTTTTCCCGCATCAACGAAGGGCTCGTTATTTTCTTTATCCCTGACGAGATCGATTGCAAGAAGAAGACCCTTGCCCCTGACATCGCCGATGATCGGATGGGATTCTTTCATTTTTCTCAGATTTTGCATGATAAAGGGCCCGACCCTTTGAACGTTGGCGAGTATTTGTTTCTCTTCGAACACGACCAGAGTGGCGCAGGCTGCGGCACATGACATGGGATTGCCGCCGTATGTTGTGGATGCAGACATTGTTTCAAGTGCCCATGCATGTTCGTCTCGTACCGCGATACCGCTCAGGGGAAACCCGCCCGCCGTTTCCTTGCCGAATACCAGTATATCTGGAATCACATCGTAATGCTCAACACAGAACATTCTTCCCGTTCTGCCCATTCCGGTGAGTATTTCGTCGGCGACGAGGAGCATATTCTGCTTTCTGCAGATTTCGAGTACGCGCGGGAGTATCTCGTCTAGGTATTACCGTCCACATCGGTAATGGTGTTTCCATCACCTCGCTCGAAAACAACGGGAAACTGCCTGACCTGGGATGAGTTGCCCTTCATATGTTTCGACGCGCGTGAATGCCAGCGCCTCGATTCAGGTCCCGGAAGGGTGACACGGATATCGGGTATTTGTCTAAGTTTTTTCATCAGGATCCTCTGCAAACATATGTTTGAAACTTTTCAAAACTGGTCTATTTCAGGTGTTTACTTGCTTTGTAGCCGGGTTTCTTTCTGTGGCGCAACAGCTCCTTCTCGGATTTGCTGATCGATTTTGATGCGCGCTCCTTGTTGTTCATTACTACGAGAAGGTAGATGATGTCCATAATGGCTGTCTGGGATATTTTCGACGGCAGATCGATCTTCTGATAGAGCGAGCGTACCGGTGCGGTGAACAGCTTTATATCTGCATGTTCCGTTATTGATGGTTCTATAAAAGTGGTGATGCATATTGTGGTTGCCCCGCTTGCCCCGGCGATACGAAGGCAGTCCACAACCTCGCTGGACTCGCCCGAGAAAGAAATACCGAAAGCAACGTCGCCCCTGCCACACTGGGTGGCGAATATCTTCTGTGTGTAGATATCGGAGTTGAACAGGCAGGTCTTGCCGGCAAGGGAATATTTCCAGGAGAAATCGAAGGCAAGCGGAATGGAGGAGGGCACGGCAAAAAAGACGAGACATCTGGCGCTTCCCACCGTATCGACCGCCTTATTAATTGCGGTATAGTTGATGTTATCGAGTGTCTCTTTAAGGTTGCCTATCTGCTTGTTGAAAATACTTTTCGTGACGCCCTCGACGCTGTCGTCATCCATGCCGTCGGGTGAAATGTGGAAACTTACGCCTATATCCTTGATAAGCTCGGTTTTAAAATCCTTGAATCCACTGAAGCCCAGCCGCTTTGCAAATCTGTTTACCGACGGTAGGCTTACCATCGTCCTCTGCGCTAAACCCTGTATCGTAATGGTAAACATTTCCTCGGAATTATTGAGTATGTAATCGGCAATGTTCTGTTCTGCATGGGTCATGTCAGGGTAGAGGGATTTTATCTTGGTGAGAGAATTGATATTTTGAATTGCCACCTTCTTCTTCACAGTGGAATAGTATGAGCCTCAGCGAGTGAAATACATACAGTTTTTATATGTAAATTATTTACAATATATATAAATAAATTGTAAATAATTTACTTTTTATGTCAACATTTTTTGGAATATGTTTTTTTCCAGTGAAGTTCTAAATAATTGAAAGGTCATACCTGTACCGTCTGCGCTGGGTGATAAGCCAGTCGCACCCGCCTGAGTTATTGAGTACTTCCCGGATGTTTCGCCGATCGCTTTTTTTATAATGGCGGTGGGCTTCTTTGCGCGAAATGCCCCCCATCCGTTTCCTACGGATGACCCTCTGCCGCAGAATACACTCTTTTGATGCGATGAATATCCGTTTATTGAAGTACTGCCGCAGGAGATTCCATGGATGTTCTGAGAGGAGAAGGTAGTTGCCCTCGATGATGTAGATGAAATGATTACCATTGATATGAACCCCTTTCTCAACCGGGTCGTGGGTAGTACGGGAGTATATCGGCCAGAAAAAGGTGTTTCCCTGTGACAATCTTTTTATGCAGTCAAAAAGCTTTTTAGTGTCGTAGGTTTCTTTCGCACCCTTGATGCTGTACAAATCAACTTCGAGGCCGCCAATCAGGGCGCTTTTCTTCTTCAGCTCTCTGTTTTTCAAGTGAAACCCGTCCAGTGGGAGTACCTGCGCCTCTATTCTCCGGTCTTCGAGGAGGATCTGAAAAAGTTTTGCAATCGAGCTCTTGCCGCAGCCGGGAGGGCCTGCTATGCAGAGGATGTAGCGCT
>CAZGJW010000202.1:0-3983 GCA_964525675.1 uncultured Spirochaetota bacterium | reverse complement strand
GTGCCTGCTGTGGGAACCATACATCCCATCCGATCTCATTATAATCAACAGTTACGCCATACTCCTTTTCGAACTGTTCGGTTTTCCCTTTCAGTCCTGACATAGCAATGTCTGGTGACAGTTTTACAACTATTGTCTGCCCTTCAAACTTGCTCTTACCTGTGGGCTGTTCTTTCTTCCCTTTTCCTGCGACAAACAGAAGAGCAGACACTAAAAGCACTACGCCGATTATAACCCATTTCTTCATTTTCTTTTCTCCTTTAAATATTGGTTTTTCACTTTTGTTAAGTGAGTCTTAAAACATAGAACTTCGTGATCACCCCCTTTCAGCATACCGCTCATTATCTACATTTTCCCCAATACCCCTGCAAGAAATTCCATCTTGAATAATAAAAACTCTTTACAACTTGGCTAATAATCAAATGCCACATATTATCAATTGTGATGAAGCATATACTACATACTAGGAATTGTCAATATATAAAAAAATAGGAACAGATATTATTCCCGATTCGAAAATCAGTGGGAAATTCAGCAAGATTACTGAGTGTATGCAGCAACTCCCTCTTTCTCCCATGCATTTCCCCCAAATCTTTCTTTTATAGTATTCGATCATGCTAACCGCCGGTACAGTAAAAGAAATATAGCTTTTTCCGAGGAGAAATGAACACACATCATCCCGGAGTTATTTTTTGAGTACATCATGGGATAGAATACAGATCAGGAGACCTTTGTTACAACCTTCTCAAAGGGTGGAGCATAGTTCCGTTTCAAATATTTGAGTCGATCCAATAATTATTCTTATTTAAAAGAAGGGGGAAATAGGATATCATGTAATGCGAAAAGAGGCGGATCAAGGGGAGGTATGAAAATGAAAGAGAAATTGGCTATCAGGGGTGGAAAATCAGCTGTCCCGGATGAATTGAAGAAACCATGGCCCATCATTACAGATCGAGATATCGATGAAATAGTTAAGGTCTTGAAAAGCGGTGTCCTTGGGGGTATTGCAGCACCGCACGCCCTGGCCCTGGAGAAAGAATACGCCGAGTATTCGGGGGCAAAGTATGCATTAGCCGTAAACAGCGGCACAGCGGCCCTTCACTGTGCCGTTGCTGCTGCTGGCGTTGGCCCGGGTGATGAGGTTATAACCTCCGCTTACACCTTTCTGGCATCAGCAAGTGCCGTGCTCCACCACAACGGGATCCCGGTGTTTGTAGATATTGAACCGGATACATTCACCATTGATCCGTCGAAAATTGAGGAAAAAATTACCGAGAAGACAAAAGCCATTATGCCTGTACACATTCATGGATTGCCGGCTGATATGGATCCCATTTTGAGAATCGCTCGGCGACACAACCTGAAAATCATTGAAGACGCTGCTCAAGCCCATGGTGCAACCTACAAAGGAAACATGGCAGGCACCCTCGGAGATATAGCCGGTTTTAGTTTACAGACGACAAAGAATTTGTGTGCCGGTGAAGGAGGGCTGATTACAACCAACGATACTGAGATGAGAGACAGGGCAGCGCTGGTACGCATGTTTGGAGAATTGGTTCAAAAGGACAGGGCGAGGTCTTACAACGCCTATGTAATGGGCTGGAACTACCGGATCCCGGAGATGTCCGCTTCCCTAGCCCGGACCCAGCTCACACGTCTGGACGAATACAACAGGGTAATACGGGAAAACGCTGAGTACCTCTCATCACAGCTGCAACAGATCGAAGGTTTGATTCCTCCGTATGTTCCCGCTTACCGCACCAGCACATACTATCTCTACAGGGTGAAAGTGGATCCGGAACCGCTGGGACTGGAAATTGAACCGGGCCGTCTTAGAATGGCGGTGCAAGATGCTTTAAAGGCCGAAGGAGTGGGGGTTATGGGCTGGCAAAATGTTCCAGTTGCCGGCCAGGCTATTTTCCAATTCAAGACCGGATACGGACAGGGTTGTCCGTGGAGCTGTCCACATGCCCGCGGGGGCATAGAATACAGAATGACCGACTATCCCAGGACGCTGGATGTTTTGGATACATCTTTTCATGTCTGTCATGTTTACCCTCCCAACAACAAGGAATTAATGGATGCAATCGTTCACGCCTTTCATAAAGTTATGGGCAGCGTTGAGGAGGTAATTGACCACTTCAATAAGCAGAAGGAATTTGTTCCTATTGAAGAAAGGGCGATAAAATTGGTGGACCTATAGTGTAACCCGTAAACAGCATTAACCTATCCATTCGATATGTTCGCTGAATATGTAACGCAATGCACGAAAACTAAGATGTTTTTTGGTATGAATTCATCCCCTCCCTGACTACGCTGTAAAAAAGTATAGTAGGAGGAAAGGAAAAAGTCTTGTTTTTATAACTTACTATATAATATATAGTTATACCCTATAATAACATCAATCCATTGTGCCTCTTTGTTTGTCATTTCATTTACGAAAAATCATTCATCGAGAATTACTGGCCGGGTTCGAGCGGTCCGTTCTCAACGCCACACTGGCGCCAGGTATGGCGGCGCTATCCGGGTGAAAATATCAGGACAACACCCCGTATCGTTTAAAGAGAAAACCGTCTGCTCATATATCTATCACCTTCACGCCAGGGCTCACTGTTCTAACGGCGCTTTCCTGAGCTTTTTCCATGCATTTATGAAGGCGTGTGTGTTGCGCCACGTGTTTGGTGTATCCTCTCGCACATTGTCAACGGGCGAAAGAATAAACCCCCCGCCTCTGCCGAGAGCCCAGAGCGCCTGCTCGGTTGCCTCTTCAGTCTGTTTTACAGTACCCTGCTCCAGGGTTATTGCGCCGCTCACGCCCCCCCAGATCGCCCTTTTTTTTTCTGAAAACTTCTTCTTGACGACGGCAAGATCGGTGCCCTTGCCTTCTTCCGGATCGAGCCCGATGAGCACATCAACTCCCGCATCGAGGATATCGTCGAGGATCGGCAAAAATGCGCTCGTTATTATATACCCGTACTTTCTACCGGCCTGGTGAACGAGTCGGGCCTCTCGCTTTATTGTTGGCGCAATCATGTCATGGTATGCAGCGGGTGTCCAGAACTCTGTTGTTTCATACCATGCCCGTCGCACAATGAGCTCGGCATCGGTTACATCCAGGTATATCTCTATCTGGCGCATATTCCATTCGTGTATGATATTCAGGTATTCTTTAATGATGTCCGGTTTCGTAATTGAAAGAACCATAACATCCTCATACCCTGAAAGCCAGGCAAGCGCATCGGCTCCCATAACACCAGGATCGACCTGGATACCGGGCTCCACCGCCCCTTTCCAGCCACCTACGAGCAAAAGCCCATACCGGTCTGCACGCTTTTTCGCCGCTTCGGCCTCTGTGCGCAGCAGAGCGATATCTTCGTCTGTAAAGGGCCCGAACAAATAGCGCAATTTTTCAAGGTCTTCTTCGGGCTTCACGAGAACCTCCTCAGCTCTCGGCACTATCCAGTCCTTCATGATGGGAAAATCGTCCTCAGTCGGCCAGCCGGACCTCTGCCGCACCCGCGCAGTCAGCGGACCTTTCGGCGTGTCGATCTGCCTGCAGAAGTAAACGGCATCTCCGCTCCTTTCGACCCATTCCCGGTATTTCGCCTGCGGATCGAGATTTGCGCGCATATGCAGGGTATGGTTGAGATGTCCAACGTGCACGAATGCATCGAGCCCGAGCTCGAGCTGGCGGGTGATAAACTCCTCCTCTTTCTCGCAATTCTCGTAAATGTTATAGAAAAGCATAAAGGAGCACGGTATGTAATCGATATCTGTGTATGACATTGCTGCGCGCATTCTCTCGCGGGATGTCATATGTGAGACGGATTTCATGCGCATGTTGTCCTTGTATCGGAAAGTTTGTAAAGAAACCTTCCTATCCAGTATCCATTTTTTCAATTTTTTGTCAAGAAAAATTTACTTTATACAGCTCTGTCGCATGAATATTTTTTTGGGCATTCAGATAAAAAAATGCCCCTAGT
>CAZGJW010000201.1:0-4078 GCA_964525675.1 uncultured Spirochaetota bacterium | reverse complement strand
GTATTAACCAGGAGAATACACGTATTAACCAGGAGAATACCTGTATTAACCAGGAGAATACACGTATTACCAGGAGAATACACGTATTCTAAAATAGTGCTGCATACCCTTTTGATAAAAAAAGAGCGAATTTCGAATTCCACCGATAATAGACACTGCATCAGAAACCGTTCATTGTGACGCGACGCGTTCACGGTATTGTGTTCACGTCATCGCCTGTTTCGCTCAAAACACCACTGCAGCTTTGAATATACCCGGCATCTTTTGCCTGTCCATTCGGAAAACTCGTCATTCGCGCCTTCAAACACCGTAAAGTAATAATGTAAAATTGGAATGGTCAAGAAAAATACTCTGGTGTGGTTAATGTATTTTTTTTCACAAACTCATTCACTTCCTTCAGTGTCGGAAGTGAGTAGACAGCGCCGGCTCTTGTTATGGTAATTGCTGCAGCCGCAGAGGCGAAAGAAATGCATTCTGCAATATCGCTGTCCCCGGCATACATACAGGCAAGAGCGGCGGTAAAAGAATCGCCCGCAGCAGTCGCATCCACCTGGTTTACCTGATACGTTCCAAATAACAGGGAGAAATTTTCCTTCACCAGGAGGCTTCCCCTCTTCCCGAGCGTTATGACGAGCTCCCGCACACCGTATGCAAAAAGCTCCCGTGCAGCCTCCGCTATTTTTACCGGGTCTTTTTCTTCGAACCCGATCATCGGTTTTGCCTTCAGGTTGCGCAGAAGGGCTTCGAGTTCCTGCATATTCGGCGTTAATATATCTGTGTTCTTCAGTATGGATGCATCGAACGGCCGCATAGGCGCAGGGTTGAGAACAATTTTCAGGCCGTGCTCGCGTGCATACTCCGCTGCCCTGTTGTTTGCGCTGTCCGATACTTCAAGCTGAAGCAACAGGAGCTTCGAATTCGTAAACAGCTTCGAACCACGAGTAATATCATCCGCATCGAGAAGCAGATTCGATCCGAGATCCGCCACCATTGTGTTGTTACCCTGCTTGTCGAGAATAATGAACACGATTCCGCCGTTTCGTTTCCTATCAATGACGGCCGAGGACAGATCGACGCCGAGGCGGGCTATCTCCTCTCTGAGAAGGCTGGAAAACCCATCATTACCAAACCGGGCGATCAAATGGGTGCTCACACCAAGCCGCGCGAGGCAGACGGCCTGATTTGCCCCCTTACCTCCCGGGCCGCTTCTGAAGCCGCTCCCGACCGCGGTGTTGCCTTCGGCTGGGAGCCGTTCAACGTGTATGACAAGGTCGGTATTTGCGCTTCCGACGACAATCGCATTCATATATATATCCTCTCCGTACCAAAGCCATTGAAATTACGCACGGCCCTGCGTCACACTGTATCCTAATTTCTTTTTAAAATACTCAGATGCTTAAACTGCATCGCGATCATATACCCACTGCTCGCAACGTATATCAGCCGCCAGGCCGAAGAGTGTCCGGATAATATCAGCTTGACATTACCGGAGCCAGGCGTACAGTATAAAACAGGTATGAATATATATCAACAAAACATCTTCCCGTATCCAGATCGAAGATGCCGGACGGGCTTTATCCGGCCGGTCTTTTATTTTTTTATTCTCCTCCTTATTCTTTTCGTTTTTTCCCCCCTCCCGGCAGAGGAGCACGAAACACAGCAGGATAATGATTTCGAAACACAGAGAAGGCAGCTCGTTAAGCTGCATATAGTGAACGAAGGAATCAGGGATCGGGCCGTTATACACAGCATGCTCAGCGTTCCCCGTGAGGAGTTCGTACCGGAGAGGTATAGAAAGCAGGCGTACAGAAACACTCCCCTGCCCATCGGGTACGGCCAGACGATTTCGCAACCCTATATTGTGGCCCTGATGACCGAGCTTCTCAAAGTCGACGAAAACGACACCGTTCTTGAAATCGGCACAGGATCGGGATACCAGGCTGCCGTGCTTGCCGAAATCGTGCAGTCCGTCTACACTGTTGAAATCATACCTCCGCTCGGTGAAAGCGCAAAGGCGAGGCTCGAACGACTCGGATACGACAACGTCCATGTGAGAATCGGTGACGGCTATTTCGGGTGGAAGGAGGCTGCGCCGTTCGACGCAGTCATCGTGACAGCGGCAGCCGATCACATTCCACCTCCCCTGCTTGCGCAGCTCAAGAAAGGCGGCCGCATGTGCATCCCGGTGGGTCAGCCGTATTTCCCGCAGGTGCTGAAACTCGTCAAAAAAGATGCCGATGGAAATATCACGGTCAGAGACGTGCTTCCGGTAGCCTTTGTGCCCTTTACACGGAAAGACAATCAAACCGACAAAGCCGAATGAATAAAACAGTGCACCCTCTCCCCCTCGTTCTCATCTCTGCAGCCCTGCTCTCCCTTGAAATTTCTCTCATGCGCGTCCTGAAGGTCGAGGGTTTCGGAAATTTCACCTACGGCGCAATAGCGCTTGCTCTCACCGGTTTTGGAACAAGCGGGACAATCATAAGTCTGTTCAGAGATAGGGTTCGTAACAGAGAGGGGGAACTCTTTTTCTGGGCTTGTTGCTGCTTCGTCTTTTTCCTCGGGGCAGGTTTCTTCCTCTCTTCAAAGATTGTTTTCGATCCGCTCATCATCGTATGGGACCGCTCTCAGATTATCCGCCTTATTCTCAGGTATACCTTTTATGCAGTGCCGTTCACCGCAGGCTCGGCAGCCGTTATATGCGCCTTTCTGGTTATGAAAAGCGGCAGGGCCTATTTTTTCAATCTCACAGGCTCAAGCTTCGGAATCGCAGTAACCGTTCTTTTGATGTATGCCCTCAGGCCGGAGAAGATACTCGCCGTTTCCCTGAGCCTCGGTCTTTCCGGCCTCATTGCATGCATGATTCGCAGTGAGCGCCGGCAGAAGCACGCAGTATTTTTTCCCGCGGCTGTTTTGTGCTCGGTTGCCGGGTTTTTACTCTTTTTCCTAAGCGGGATTAGGGTCCTTCCCTATAAGGGCGAACAGCTCGCCCTCAACCTGCCTGATGCCCGTATCGTATATTCACGGGTAAGCCCGTACGGAAGCATGGATGTTGTGGAGAGTAAAAAACTTCGCATTGCGCCGGGGCTGAGCTATCGCTTTAAAGGCAGACTCCCCCCACAGCATGCCCTTTTTATAGACGGAGACCTTCTGTCCGCGATGGACAGCATCACAGACGACCGCTTGCCGGATTACCTCCGCTATCAGGTGCAGACTGCAGCATACGTGCTGCACAAAAATTCCCGCGTCCTCATTGCAGGCCTTGGAGGCGGTATCCCTGTGGAAAGGGCGGTGATAAACGGCGCCGTGCGGGTAACCGTGTGCGAAGGGAATCCCTTTCTGCCGGATATCCTGACCGTCGCATTTTCAGGGTTCAACGGTAATTTCTTTAACAATAAAAGAATCACAATAAAAAAAACAGATGCACGGAGCCTGATCACATCCGGCAAAGAGCAGTTTGACATCATTGATATACCGGTGACTGCAGGCTCAATGCAGACCGTCGGCGGAATCTATTCCACCGACACGAATTACCTGCTCACCATTGAGGCATTCCGGGATTACCTGAACGGCATCGACAAAAAAGGGGTTGTAGCAGCGACCCTGCCCCTCAAACAGCCGCCGAGAAACCTCCTCAAGCTCACTGCAGTCGCAAAAGAAGCTCTAATAAGAGAACATCTTGATGCAGGCCAAAATCTGATTGTCCTGAGAAGCTGGCAGTTCGGCACCGTGTTGATGAAAAAAGAGCCTTTTACCGGTTTGGAAATCAGGAACATCAAGTCATTCTGCAGCAGGATGTTTTTCGATCTCGTCTACTACCCGGGCATGAAACCGGAAGAGGCGAACAGGTTCAATATCGTGGAGGATACCGCCTACTATAAAAATACCGGCCGTATTATCACAGAGGGCCCGCGTTTTACGAGGAGCTACCTCTTCAACATCAGTCCGCCGACCGATAATAAGCCCTATTTTTCATACTTCTTCAGGCCGGGCACAATCCCCTACCTGTTCAAAACCACGGGAAAAAAGTGGCTCTTCGTGGTTGAAGGCGGGTATATAGTGCTTTTTACCACATTCA
>CAZGJW010000200.1:0-4220 GCA_964525675.1 uncultured Spirochaetota bacterium | reverse complement strand
AGCTAAAAGGATACTGGAAATTAAAAATATCCGACTACCGTGTTATATATAAAATTGAAAAAGAGGAAGTCAAAGTTCTTTTTTTAAAGATCGGCATACGTCACGATGAAAAAGTATATAAGGAAATGTTGAAAAGATTAAAAAAATTATAGTTGCTGAGCTCACACTTCAGCGACCATACTTGCACGCTTTTTATTAAGCACAGGAACGTACCTCCCCCTGCAGGGTGCCGCTCACCAGTGGCATTCAATCTTTTCGATTTCACATAACAACTACTTTGTAGAAGAACCATAAAAATTATTAGATTACAAACTTATCATGAGAATTACTGTGAAGCTGGAGTATGCTCCCTGGAGAACCGCGAACCGGCAAGGAGGCTTATTAAGTTACTAAAAGGGATTGCATTAGCCATATTTCCTGAAATAGGTCATTGCCAGGGCAAGGGCAAGCACTCCGCCTTTTACGATGTCCATGGCGAAGTAGGGGACTGATACGATCACGAGACCGTTTTGCAAGATGCCAATTAGAATAGCACCTGCGAAGGTGCCAAGAGCATTCGGTTTCCCTGCGCCTCCGACAGAGAATCCGATAAAGGTTGCAGCCACGGCATCCATGAGGTAGGCAGAGCCTGCATTAACCTGGGATGATCCGATACGGGAGGCAAGCATAATACCACCAAATGAGGCAAAAATGGATGAAATGAGATATGCGGCTGTTCTGTATCGGTTGATTGGTATGCCGGAGAGGCGGGCTGCCTCTTTATTTCCACCGATAACATAGATATACCGGCCGTGTTTTGTGTACGTAAGAAAAATGTGAACGATCGCCACAACCACCACCATAATAATGATGATAGTCGGTACCTGACCGATTGAGGTGAAAGCTTCGGTTAAATGCCCGCTGGCAGTAGATCCGTCACGCATGGGCATGTTTTCAGTAATGGAGCCCCCAAAGGTATAGGTCATTGCCACGCCCTGGAAAATAAACAGGCTTGAAAGGGTAGCGATTATATCGGGTATTCGAACCTTGATGACGAGAAAAGAATTAAAGGCGCCTACTATAAGACATACCAGTATTGCCACTAGCAGGGCAAGTATTGTGCCTTTTCCGTACCAGACGAACATTGAGATAACTACTGCATCGGAAAGTGCTGCAACGGAGCCGACAGAAAGATCCAGTCCGCCAACCGCAAGAGAAACTGTAACTCCGATGGCGATAACCGTTACTATGGATATTGATCTTAAAATGTTTATAATATTGCCCGGGGAGAGAAACGACCTTCTGATTATGTCAAAAAACAGGAGAAGCAGTGCAATGGTTATGAGGGTGCCCCATTTATAGAAGAATTCGAAAAGATTAAAAGTTTTTTGTTGTATATCGTTTTTAAATTGCACACCCATTATTTATTTTCCCCCGGTTGAGTAAAACAGTACTTTTTCTTCACTCGTATTTTTCGTTTCGAGCTCCCTGACAGTTCTGCCATTATACATGACATATATCCTGTCGGTGATACCAATAATTTCAGCGAGCTCACATGATGCGTAGATAATGGCCTTACCGTTCTTTGCCAGTTTGCCAATGAGAGTAAAGATATCGGTTTTTGCTCCGACATCAATTCCCTTTGTAGGTTCATCAAAGATATATACTTCCGCTTCTGCGATGAGCCATTTCCCGACAGCAACCTTCTGCTGATTTCCTCCAGAGAGGAATTGTACCTTTTGGCTTGCATTCGGAGTCATTATTCCCAGGTTCCGTATTATTTCCCGCACTGTTCTTTTCTCTTTGCCAAAATTGATAAAGCTCATTACTCCGCAGAAATGTGATAGGGAAGCAGATGTAAGATTCGAGGCAACGCTTTCCTGAACAAGTATACCCTCTTTTCGGCGCTCTTCAGGAACCAGGGCCAGACCCTGTGCAACGGCGGCGAAGGGATTATGAATATGATAAGGTTTCCCGTATATTGAAGCTTTTTGGTAATTTATGGGAGAAGCGCCGAATAGGGCTTTGCAAAGCTCAGATTTGCCTGCTCCAACCAGGCCCGCAATACCGACAATCTCACCCGAACATACATACAGACTCGCATCTTTCACCTTCTTTCCGTCGCTTAGATGCTCCACTTCGAAAACTTTTTTCCTGATAGGAACCTTATATTTGGGATAATTTTCTGTAAAACGACGGCCCAGCATCATCTCAATGATTTTATCCAGGGTGATTTTCTCCATTGATTCATGACCGACAAACTCTCCGTCCCGAAGCACGGTGATCTGATCGCATATCTCTTTCAGCTCAGAAAGCCTGTGTGAGATGAAAATGATTCCTAAATTCTTTTTTAAGAGGTCCCGAACTACTCTGAAAAGTTCTTTAGTTTCCGAATGGCTTAAAGGAGCTGTTGGTTCATCCAGGATAAGGAATCTGGCCTTTTTATATATTGCCCGAGCGATAAGAATCATCTGCTTCTGGGCTAGGGAGAATTGGCTCACAATTTTCTTAGTATCGATGTGAACATTGAGAACGTCTAGGATTCTTTTTGCTTCCTTGTGCATATTCTTCCATCTGACAAACTGCCGTTTCCCCATGTCGTTTACCATAGAGTCGAGCATGATGTTCTCCGCCACCGTGAGATAGGACACGAGTGCCGTATCTACCTCCTGGTATACGACTTCAATACCCAGGTCCTTCGCCTCCCTTGGAGACCGGATATGTACTTCTTTCCCATTGATGAAGATGTTTCCTGTATAATGGTTGTAGGCGCCTGACAGCACCTTCATCAATGTGGATTTGCCGGCGCCATTGGCACCAACGAGGGCATGAGAAACACCGGTTTCTGTGTTAAAAGAGACGTTCTTTAAGGCCTTCACGCCGGGGAACCCAATAGAAATATCATTCATTTCAAGTTTAATAGAGTTCATTACATGCACCACTCTCGCACCTATTGATGCCGGTGAACTGCATATTCTATGCGTCAAACAGAGGACTATTAAGCGGGATTTATCCGGACGCAAAGCGCCCGGATAAACCATCGTATGAACTACATGGCACTGCAAACTTACATCAACGACAGTCGGCGATTATTTTCCGTAGTGATCCCGTAAAATATCCATCCACGGCTCATTAAAATCGTCAGATTCTCCCCAACCGGGGATGATTTCAGCAAGGGTAGCCATGTTCACCGTACTACTGCTCTGATTCAGGTCTGACTGCTTTATCAGCGCAGCGTCAAACTCATAGACCGCAGGAGTAGACTCTCCTGCAATCTTCTTCGCCACAAGTCTCATATTAATTCGGCCGATCAGTTTTGGGTCAACAGCAGCGGTGGACACCCAGGGGCTTCCCTTTTCCTGCATCAGCTGAAGATCCTGGTTTGACACATCGATGCCGTACAGTTTGATCTCAGTTCGATTGTTCTCCTTAAGCGCCTTGTATGCCCCCTGGGCAAAAGCATCCCAGGAACCCCAGATTGCGTCGATCTGGCCCTTCGGATACTTGGCAAGAGCGGCACCAACCTTATTTGCAGTATCTCCCTGAACATCCGCAGAGACAGCGCCAATAAGCTCAAGCTCCTTAATACCGGGGTTTTCATTCAGCACCTTTTTGTAGATCACCTGCCGTCTTTCCATGGGTGGAAATCCTGCAACCCAAAGTTTCAGGATGTTTGCTTTCCCTCCAAAATCATCCACCATATTACCGAGGGACATTTCTGCAAGAGATTCATCCTTCTGCGCTGTGGCTGTTACGCCGGGAATTGTTTCCGAAAGTGCTGTGTCGAAGCAGGATACTGCAATGCCCTTATCTACGATCTTTTTTACGAGATCATTTGCATAGGGATCTCTCCCATGGGAAAGAACGATGCCATCGTAATCCTGTGTAATGGCCAAGTCGACAAAATCCTGGAATTTGGCATCCTCGCCGTTTGAGATAAAGGTATCTACCTTGAACCCCAGTGCTTCACCTTCCTCCTTCGCTCCTGCGAGGAACTGGTTGGTATGGTCGTCTGATCCGAGATTCCTGATAACGGCAATCTTTACCCCACCGGGGTTGTTCGTTATTGCCTCAGGCACCCCTTTCAATTCTTTAGATACTCCAACTTGTTCTTTCTTTCCACCAGCAAACGATATGACTGCGATTACCACAATCATTACGAGAAACAATGTTGTTTTTTTCATATAACCTCCTGTTGTGTTGATATAAAAGTATTATTCTACTCTAAGAGTAGATTGCTA
>CAZGJW010000199.1:0-4346 GCA_964525675.1 uncultured Spirochaetota bacterium | reverse complement strand
GCACTGCAAAGTTTCAGAGTAAAAAGCCTCAAGGAAAAAAGACATCGGCTATGAGCGTGAAACTGATTGAGGGATTATATTCCGGAAAACGCATTCATATTTAGAAGGATTAATTTTATAAAAGGATAGTACAAAAATGAGTAAAACAAACAGATATTGTAATAGTAGAGGATGGCTGCCGGATTACCCTGATTTTCGCGATTATACTACGGAACATAGCGAAATTTTACCGCTGATAAAAACAATTGGTATAGCATCAACTGCAGAAATAAGTATTCCTGTTTCTGTTGATCTTCGGGCCTGGTGCCCGCCGATTGAAGATCAGGGTCACCTTGGGTCTTGTACCGCTCAAGCCGGAGTTGGGGTACTGGAATACTATGAACGGCGTGCTTTTGGAAAACACATGGATGCTTCAAGACTTTTTTTGTATAAAACAACAAGGAATCTGTTACATCAAACCGGAGATACAGGTGCATTTCTCAGGACCACAATGGGAGCAATAGTACTATTTGGAGTCCCACCTGAAAAATACTGGCCCTATGAAACAGATGATTTTGATAAAGAACCCACTGCGTTTTGCTATGCCTTTGCTCAAGATTATAAGGCGGTTAAATATTTCAAGCTCGATACACAGTCAACAGAAAAGGATACATTATTACAAAAAATAAAAATACATATAGCTTCCGGTCTGCCTTCCATGTTTGGATTTACTGTATACAATTCTATTAAGCAGGCAACTGCAGACGGTAAGATACCATATCCCTGCAGTGGAGACAGTTTTGCAGGAGGTCATGCGATTGTTGCAGTTGGATATGATAACGACATACAAATCACCAATAGTAACTGCAATCAAACAACCACCGGGGCATTTCTTATAAGGAACTCATGGGGCACCGAATGGGGAGATGCAGGATATGGATGGCTGCCATACGAATATATAAAAAATGGCCTGGCCAGAGATTGGTGGGTTATTATAAAGAGCGAGTGGGTTGATACGGGGCAGTTTGGAATTTAGGGAAAAGGCTCAAGAATAAAGGGCAACATCGATGCGGCTTTCCGCATATGCCCTATTTTAAATAATCGACCGCTTCTTCAACCGTGTTGAACGACCGCAATATCGAGGATATCTCCATCATATCGTACACGTCATATACATCGGGGCGCATGCCGATTAACACCAGGTCTCCCTTTTGCTCCCTTATTTCTCGTATCTCACGCAGCAACACCCCCCAGCCGGAGCTGCTGATATAGCTGACTTTTTCCAGATTCATAATAATTCCGCGTCTTTTTCTTTTCACCTGTTCAGCAATTTCTCCTTCAAGCATCCGCACCGTTGTCTCGTCGATATATCCGACGATTGACAATATTACAATATCATTGTTTTCCCCTGCAGGCATTTCATCGATACGAAAATCGTTCACCAGTTACACCTCACTGATCTATCTGCATTTACTCTGGATATTCAGCCGACCTGCAGCCGGCTGGATGGGTTCGTCTGACGCCATATCGCCTATTTCCAATCAAGCGACAGTATCTCCGGCATCTCTCTGATTACTCCTAATATGATCTTGAACTGCTTCTCATCCATGACCTGCAGACGGAACCTGGCCTTCGCCCTGCCGTCATGCTCGGTCTGGAGGTGAAGCTCGACTATATTTGCATTCGACCCGGTTATTACAGTTGCCAGATCCATAAGAAGGCCGGTTCTGTCCTTCGCTAAGATATCCAGGCTGTACGTCTTTTTTGCCTTCTCCTCCCACTCGACACTGATCATCCTTGTTTCGAAATCGCGGGTTGCCCTGAGGTTGTTGCATTCCGCCCTGTGTACGGTGATGCCCTTGCCCCGTGTAATATACCCGACGATATTGTCACCGGGATGCGGGTTGCAGCACCTGGCAAGGTGAAACTGCACGTTTTTTTCACCGCCGGCAACGAGCCTGTACTCCGCGATTGTCTCTCTTTGCCGAATCGTTCCCTTTGAAGAGCGTTTCTTCTTTACCACAGGCTCCTTTTCAGGTTCCTGCGGTTTTTCCTCTTCGTGCACTGCGTCCAGTTTGCTGAAATATGCGCGGACCTTGTGCCGGGCGCGCGAGGTCTTCACCACATCGAGCCATTCACGGCTCGGTTTTGCATTTTTTGCCGTCATTATTTCGACGACCTCGCAGCTATGAAGCGGTTTTCTGAGCGGGACGATGCGTCCGTTGCTCTTTGCCCCGATGCAGTGGTGCCCGACTTCGGTATGTATCTTGTACGCGAAATCGATGGGGGTTGAGCCGAAGGGCAGCTCGATAACATCTCCTTTTGGCGAGAACACATATATCTCATCGACCAGGAGGTCCTTCTGCAGGTCTTCCATAAAACCGGTTGGGTTGTCCAGATTTTCCTTCCAGTTTTTGAGCTTTTTCAGCCACCTGAGGTCCTTCTCGATGCTCGATATCTCCCTCTTTCCCTCTTTGTACGCCCAGTGGGCGGCTATGCCCTCTTCCGCAATAAAATCCATATCACGGGAGCGTATCTGCACCTCAAGCGACCTTCCTTCCGGGCCGACAAGCGTTGTGTGGAGGGCCTGGTACATGTTGGTTTTGGGCATGGCGATGTAATCCTTGAACCTGCCACGAACAGGCTTCCATAGCCTGTGCACGATACCGAGCGATTCGTAGCACTCACGCACACTCTTCGTAATGATGCGGATGGCGAAGAGGTCCATTATCTCGTCGAGGGCCCTCTCCTTCTCCTTCATCTTATTGTAGATGCTGTAAAAATGCTTTGCGCGACCGCTGATCTGGGCACTGATGCCGTACTCTTTGAAGGCTTTTGTGAGTATCTCCTTCACACGCTCTACATACCGCTCCCGGCTGTCCCTGGTGTTCGCGATATAATTTTTTATATCCTCATATATCTCGGGCTCCAGGTGCTTCAGGGCAAGGTCCTCGAGCTCGACCTTGATCCTCGCCATACCGAGCCTGCCGGCAAGCGGCGCGTATATGTCGAGGGTCTCCCGCGCGATTCGCCGCCTCTTCTCATCATCCAGGTACTGGAGCGTTCTCATGTTATGGATCTTGTCCGCAAGCTTTATGAGAATAACCCGTATATCGTTCACCATCGACAGAAGCATCTTGCGGATGTTTTCCGCCTGTGTCTGCTTGATGTTCTCCGATTTAATAATCGAAATCTTGGTAACACCGTCAACCAGATCCGATATTCCCGGGCCGAACTGCGCCTGTAAATCCTTGAGGGTGATCCCCGTATCTTCAACCGTATCATGCAGAAGGCCCGCTGATATTACCTCCGCGTCAAAGCCCATTTCAAAGAGCATTCGCGCTACATGCAGCGGATGGGTTATATAGGGCTCTCCCGACAGCCGTTTCTGATCTGCATGGGCTCTGGCCGCAAATTCCAATGCCCTGTTTATGATGATATTTTCACTCTTTGTGAAGCGCTTGAGATCGATGTATCTGTCGATTCTGTCTGTACCCGGAATCTTTTTCTTTACGCTTACATTTTTCATTGACCGGTTTCCTGTGTATCAATACACTAAATGTAGCATATTTAACCCTTCATGAACAGAATCTTTTAAGTTTGGAAGTTAACTTGCATATTATTTAGTATAAAATGAGTTGAACTATGCCATTGGAGTAGGATTATGATACCAAGAGTAATAGAAGCAAAATATGTAAGAAATTACGTAATTCATATTCGTTTTTCTGATGGGACAGAGGGAGATATAGACCTTACTGAAGAATTGGAGGGAGAAATATTTGAACCTTTGAAAGATATTTCTTACTTCAAACGCTTCAAGGTTGATCCAGAACTTCATACTATAGTATGGCCTAATGGTGCTGATTTTGCTCCAGAGTTTTTATATGAGAAGCTACATGTGCCAGCGTAAATAGATAACAATACTCCTTATAAAAAGACAGATTGAAAGAGATTACTTCTTTCGTCCTGCTGGACAATAACGATATAAAAATAGCGTCTTTGTATATTAACCATAGAGGGCTTTTTAACCCAACTTCGCCAATTTGCTGATTAAATTACTCTTATATATAGAATTAATAACATTTTTCGTCACTACTGATTTACCGCTATTCTCTTCCTCGGAAGCGGCTCTCCCGAGAGAGCAAGCTTTCGGTATATCTCCATATGCTCTGGTTCTACCGTCGAATTAATTCTGACATACTGCCTCATTACCGTTCTGTCCTCTTCCTTTTCCTTTTAAACAATCGCCAACCACTCGCGGGTTTTGAATATATTGAGAATCGTGTACCAGCTCCGATGATCACCCTACGATATCAGTTGATTTATAGCTTTCATCAGGCAAAGATTTGACATTCTCCAATCTTCGA
>CAZGJW010000198.1:0-4357 GCA_964525675.1 uncultured Spirochaetota bacterium | reverse complement strand
GCAGGTTGAATTCGTTGTAATGTATCAGGTTCAGATCTATCTCCTCAACAGGACCGGATTTCGGCATACCGGCAAAAACAGAGAGATGCCCGCCCTTTGCAAGAAGGCTGAGCCCAAGTTTTACGAGCACTTTCACGGAGGCTGCAACAACCACCGCATCCACCCCGCGTCCGTCGGTGTGCTCCTGAACCCATTTCAAAGGATCAGTTTCCCTGCTGTTGACAAGATTATCAAAAGGGAGCCCGAGTTTTTTATGTAAATCCAGACGTTCCTGCGAAACATCCATTATCGTAACGCATTTTGTGCCGCGCGCCCGTGCCACAAGCCCGTTTAAAACGCCGATGATGCCGCCGCCGAAAATGACAACATGCGCCATTCTCTCCATGGGTATATAGCTCATCCCGTTCACACAGCAACTCAGCGGTTCGATGAGCGTGCCGACTTCAGCAGGCAGGTCCTCGGGCACCGGGATCAGGCAACCCTGGTCGACACCCACTTTCGGCATAATCATATACTCTGCAAACCCGCCCTCGAACTGGTAGCCTATTGCTCTGAATCCGTTTTCACAGAGATTCTCCCTGTGGATTTTACACATACGGCAGTGACCGCATCCAATAACGGTCTGGACGATAAAACGGTCGCCTGTCTTTATCCCCTGCACACGGGGGCCTATTTCGGCAGCCCTGCCGGTGATTTCATGCCCAACAATGGATACATCCACCTTCTTCTCACCCGTCAAAACACGCTGGTCCGTGCCGCACAGCGCGCAGGCTTCAACCTTGAGCAGCACCTCGCCGTCGGCCGGCATCGGTTTCGGTACATCCATAACCTCGATGACACCGGGTTCTTTTATTACGGCAGCTTTCATTGTATCCCTCCTTATCTATAATGCTGCTAATCGTCGGCATTATTCGAACGTGAGGCGCCCGAATATCCGGTATATATTGCAGTTATATGCCACGAAGCCGATGCGAAGCGAGGTATTACAAACAAAGATGCCTGTTACGGCAGTACAGGACATTCTATGTCCATAATTTTCGATTATGCCCGCGTTTTACCACCCGTGATATTCACCGTTGTTCCGTGAATATAGGAGCTTCGTTTCGACGCAAGATAGCATACCAGATCCGCAACTTCCTTCAATCGACCGGTCCGTCCGAGCGGAATCGAAACTTTTTCATAGCCTGCCCTGAGCTCTTCAACCGAGATGCCCCTCGTATAGGCAAGTGCACGCTCATACTCCTCCGATCTCAATGCCGTCGGTTCAAGTATTCCGGGCGCAACACCAACAACCCGCACCCCGTGCCTGCCAAGCTCCTTCGCCCATGACCGTGTGAGTGTGTAGATGGCAGCCTTGGTTCCCGCATACACACTCTGGCCTTCAGAGCCTTCCATGCCTGCTTCCGAAGCCATGTTGATAATAACCCCACCCCTGCCGCTTCTGATCATCTCGCGGGCTGCAGCCTGCGAGCAGATAAAAACTCCCTTCTGATTAATTGAGACAATCCTGTCCCAGATGTCCTCCGTAATCTCCTCTTTGCCTTCAGGATCCACGAGAAGACGGGGAATGTTTATCCCCGCATTGTTTACGAGTACGTCTATACCGCCATAGGTGCGTAAAACCGCCGCAATCATCTGATCAACACTGTCTTTTTGTGTAACATCGATCTTCACAAAAATATGATTGCCTGGAAACGAATTCTTCAATTCACTGAGCGCGGTCTTTCCGCCTGCTTCATTCATATCGGCGATAGCAACATTCGCGCCGACTGCCGCAAGACCTTCACAGCAGGCCTTCCCGATCCCGGATGCACCTCCCGTGACAATAACAACCTTTCCCTCCAAACCAAGCCATTCCATAATGATCTCTTCCCTTCGTTATTCGGTGATATTAAAATTCCACTGTTTAATACTACCGTTCATTGTATTATTCAACAGGTTCAGACCCGGGCCGTATCTGTTAAGCAGCTTCAAATAAATTTTATTGACCTTCAGATGCTGCTCGCTACATACCACTTCGAACAAATCAGATGCACCGTTCTATCAGTCAATTGAATAAAAAAATAGTCACGGCATCAGATTGCCTTTAAAAAAACTGCTTATATCGTTCATGGTGATCAACAAAAGAGCTGCAACAAGAATTATAAAACCGAATGTCTGTATTTTGTAAATTACCTCTATATTCGGTTTTTTGCGTGTAACCGCCTCATACAGCGCTATAACAATGTGGCTCCCGTCAAGCGCAGGAAAGGGGATGAGATTCATAATAAAAAAGGCGATGCTGATATAGCTCATGACCTGCAGAAAATAGCTGAAACCCTCCTTTGCAATGACACCGGAGATATAGATGAGCTTCGCAGGCCCTGCAACAGCGGATTTCGCCCGTATCTTGCCGCTTATTACGAATAAAAGCCCCCGAATCGTGTCATGAACAGCATCCGCAGACTGTACTGCACCCTTGCCGACCGCAACAAAGAAAGGATACTTCGGTGTATGGACGGTTATCTGTTTAAAATAGAGGCCGACTGAAACATATTCATCTTCCTTCTCCGGCATCATAACGATCTGTTTTTGCGAATCATTTCGCTCCAGAACAACCGTAACATCCTTCCAGGCCTTGCCTTCAACCGCGTTGTAAAAATCGATGTGATTATTTATTTCAATGCCGTCAACCGAAAGAATCCGGTCGCCTGCCTTTATTCCCGCCCTCTGGGCAGGCCCGCCAGGAGTAACGCCGCCTATAACCGGTTCTACCCATGGATGTATCCCGATAAGCCCCCTGCCGGTTTCCCTGTCAAGCCCGGGTGTGGCTACAAGCTGCAGGGTCCTGCCGTCACGCTGCACGGTTATCGTAACGGGTTTCAATGCATTTCGTACAATACCCTCCGTAATGTCATCCCAGTTGTTCACCGCTTTACCGTTGATTGCAACGATGACATCTCCGTCCTTCAGACCGGCCTGTATTGCGGGCGTTAATTCCCCGAGTATCTTGTCCTGCTCTTTCGCGAGAATAATCTTGTTCGGGAAGGTGTTTATCTGATAGCCGATTATTACGATCAGTATGAACAGAACCATAGCAAAAATATAGTTGAACACAGGGCCGCCGAGAGCGACCAATATTCGCTTGTACGGCCGGCTTGAATAAAATTCTTCGGGGTTTCCAGTCAGACTGTCTCGAGGAGAGTCTCCCGCCATCTTGCAGTATCCGCCGAATGGTATCCAGCCTATCTGAATTTTCGTGTCCTTCCAGTTGAAGGATATAAAACCCTTACCCCATCCGATGGAAAAGACCTCAACCCTGATACCGTTCGCTCTGGCGGCAATAAAATGGCCAAGCTCATGCACGAAAATCAGTATCCCGATCGAAATTATACCGAGCACTATTGTTGTCACCATAGGGTCACCTGTCTCTGTAATCTAACAATATATGTACGTTGCAGTGTAAAACACCTTCCACTATAATATACTGTAAAATTCACCGCGTGATCAGAAGTTCCCGGTAATTACGCAGTAAATAGATTGAAAAGTGCATAGTATACCGGAACACTCAAAAGCACGCTGTCGAAGATATCGAGCACCCCGCCGAGGCCAGGTAGAAATGCGGATGAATCTTTCACACCGGCACGCCGCTTCAGCAGCGATTCCAGAATATCACCGGCAGGTGCGGTCACGGACATAGCAAGGGCCAGCACAGCGACTGCAGAATAGCCGATCCCGGATTTCTCTCCGAGCACCAGCCTGAATAAAAATGCAACGAGCAGTGTAATAAAAAAGGCACCCGCGTACCCTTCGACACTCTTGTTCGGGCTTGATTTTATAATCCCCCTTGTACGGCCGAAAAAACTGCCTGTAAAATACGCGCCGGCATCATTGCACCAGACGAGCAATAACAGAAAGGCCACTGCCGTTCGCCCGTTCGTCTGCTGCCGTAAAAGCAGCAGAAGGCCAGGAAAGCTGCCTGTGTACAAAAGGTTCAAAAGCAGGATTAAAATACGTATGATCTTTTTTCGCCGGTAATCAAAAAAGATGCAGATACAAATACCTGCGGCAATCCCCATAGCGCAGAAAATAATAACGCGTAAAGGCAGGCTAAAAAAAACGTTACTATAGAATACACACATTAAAAGAGCCGGCGGTAAAACGAACCATACCAGCATGACCCATCCGCGGGGAAGAGAAAATATACGTACTGAAAGATGATATACTTCTCGCGCTGCATACACGGAAAGAATCAATAAAAATACAAACAGAAGGACCGCGTGAAGGTATCCGATGAGCACGGCACAAGCAACAGCGGGGATCAAGAGCGCTGAAAAGAGAATGCGTTTACCCATTACGCTAAATTGTACCAAACCGT
>CAZGJW010000197.1:0-4433 GCA_964525675.1 uncultured Spirochaetota bacterium | reverse complement strand
GTTCCGGCATCGAGGATGTGCATCCAGGGAAGGCCAAGATCACCGACGGCTGTACCCCTGTTGATATGGAGTTTACCTGCCAGGTCGGCCATGCATGCAAGGGCCTGACCAGAAAGGAAGCGGATACGCTCCTGAAAAAAATCATACCGAAGTATGTCGACAAGCTGACGGATCCACCGCTTGGTGAGAAGGTGGAAACCTGCTACGATCTCGATTATTTCAAGCCGAAACCCCATTTCGAAAAGCTGTACATGGAGGTTGTAAAGCAGATAAAGAACGATTACGGAATAAACCTCTATCCGTATATGGAGTAGGGGATAGCCGCGAGCGGGGTTTCAGCTATTTGGTACAGCGTTCAACGTTTATGACATGGTTACAGTGTGCATACGTAATTTGTGTTAAGAAACGGGTTTCCATTCGTGCTGCGGCTTGTGCGCCTCTATCCTGGTTGGGTGTATTCAGTTACCGGAACCCGTTTCCTGCCGTACCTTTATGCGGATAACCTGCTCGTGGGGTTTTCGTTTGCCGTCGACCGCGCCTATGGTTAGCACAAAGCAGGATGAGGGCAGCCTGAGCGGGATGATGCTGTGCCGGGCGATATTTTCAAGGGCTTCGGTATCTTCAAGCGAGGTCAGCCAGTTGTATATATGGATTCTGGCGTAGCGTATCCCGAACATACTGAGCATATAGATAGAACTTTCGGTCACACCGGCTATGCTGAAAACCGCGTCTCCGCTCGTTTCATAGTCGTATGCGTAACAGTGCAGGATTTTCGACATATGCGGTTCATGAACAAATCTTTTGAGACCGTCATTGCCGAGCAACATAAGTTCATGTCCGTCAAATGCCGCGATGACGCCGTTGTGAAGAAGCATTTCATCCAGTGAAACATTCTGCAAAAAATCTTCATTATTCTTTAGCCTGTAGATACCCCTGGTTGCATACGGTATTTTCAACTCTCGTCCGAACCGTTCCTCAAAGAAGGATTTGATACTCCTGTGCACCTCGGATTTTGCATCTGCTACATCCTCCTCCTTAACCTTCAGGTGCAGATCATTCATAATCGAACGGCCCCTGCGTCTTGAAATGTTGTTGATAATTTTTGTCCGTATTTCCTTTCCCGAACCCTGCAGGGCATGCGCCAGCATATCATCATCTATTCTGTTGAGAATCATCTGCAGTTCTCTGTCCGGCATGATAGGAATCATATCAAAAAGAAACAGTTTATCAGTAATGTAGTGCGCAAACGGCGTGTCATCCCTGAAAAGATTCGTGACAATGGTAAGCTCGTCGTTAATCGATGCCAATCGGAGTATGTTGAGGAGATGGATAAAACCCTGCTTGAAGTGTTTTGGATGATCGATTGTCCGTATGAATGCAGATATCCGGTCGAGCCCCATTCCTTCGATATCAAGATACTCTTTGAAAGGGATGTAATTTTTGTGAATGAACTCATCGATGATCTCCCCTGTCACGGGATATATACGGGCACCGCAGGCTGTACAGAAAAACGAAAACTGTAAGACTGATTTTGACTCATTCATCCGTTCTATAAGCACGTCTGGACTGCACATGCTTTTTTTTCTATAGACGAGTATTTCTGTTTTTAAAAAGCGGCCCTCGTCAAGAAGCAAACAAATAGTGTACACGCCCGGTATACTGAGCGAAAAGCTACAGGACCGTTCTTTTTTGACCGTGAGAGGAGGGAGGGTTTTTTCGAATACCTCCTCTTTGTTTTCATTTAATATTTGAAGAGTTACGCTCTTATAATTCTTGTCACCGGTTTTCAATCGGAGCTCTATTTGATCATTTGCCGCGCTGGAAAATGGGTAGTGGAGCTCAATCGGCATGATATTGTCATAAGAAACGGCAGGGATGAACCTGTCTTTGTACCGGTAATCGATCCATTTCCTCTGCAGAAGAGCAGGGTACAAATATACCTTCTCCTTCCAACCCCCTGCAGATTCGCTTTTTGAATGAGGAAGTGGTTTCTTTCCCCCTATCGACGTTTCATGATCTTTAAAGTAAATTTTAACAGGAGCGATATCATCTGCCGAAAGAAGAAAAATAAAATAGCTTCCTGTGTACAGAGATGAATAAACATACATTGCGCCTTACCGATACTTATACTATAGAATACGATCTGCAGGGATACCTGTATCCGTCATGAAAAATACTTCATTATTATGTAAAATTTTAATAATTTCTGTCATTACATGTATTATACTAATACCATATAGATTAATCGCTGAAAAAAGTGAATTTTACCTGCAGGTCCTTGCTTACGGGACAGACCAGGATATTACATCGGCGTTCAACGGAATAACCGATGATCTGGGCCCTGAAGTAGACAAAAAGGTGCTTGTACTGTTCAAGGAGAAACACTCCATACAGGTGTACACGGTGCTGGTCGGCTATATCGGGGCGACTGAACTGGCTCATGCGCTCAATGTTCTGCAGGGAGAGCTCGAACGAACCCCTGCTGATGATAACTACCGGGAAGAGGTAATACGTGCACTCGGAAGTGTAAAAAATCCTGCTTCCCTTACTTTTTTAAAGCAGTACTATTTTAATAAAAAGGCATCGAAGAGAATCAAAAAAGCCATTGTAACTGCGTGGGGAGACATCGGCAGCACAGAAATCAGCAGTACGCTAATAGATATTCTGAAGGATGTCCGGGAAGACGGTGAAATCAGGGCTCAGGCGGCACTCTCCCTGGGAAAGATAAAAAGTGTAGCGGCCTACGAGACTTTGAAGGAAATCGCTGAAAACCGGTATGAAGACAAAATCCTCAGGATGTATGCAGTATACAGCCTCGGTCAGACCGGCGGAGAACAGGCGCTTGAGACGCTTGGTAACTTGGTGGATGATGATGTCCATGAAGTTGCGGAATACGCCGTAAAAAGTATTGCAGACATGAAAACTCAACAGGGCGGGGATTATCTGATCAGTGCCCTCAGATCCGATTATGACTCGGTCCGTTTCTACGCAATACAGGGTCTGGCGGACCTGAAGTACCAAAAGGCGGTTGATATACTGGAGTTTAAAGTGAAGTACGATAAAAATGAGCGGGTGCGAGACGAGGCGAAAAAAGCCCTCGACGCTATTGCGCCTTCAAAAAGTGTACTGTCTGCAGAGGATAATTGAGCAATGCAAAAAATATATGAGGTCATGGACATTGCCGACAGTGCATACATTATGCATCAGGGCCGTCTCTCCTTTGAGCTGAGCCCTGATGACCGATACAGTGTCGAAGGCAAGGGAATTATATTTGGTGCGGAGGAACCGCTTATTGCAAATAAAACCGATAGGGATGAATACTTTCGCTTTCAATCCGCCTATGCCACCGATGACGCATCGGTTGAAAAAATACCACTGAAAAACCTGTTCAAGGTATTTGCAGTATACAACATAGGGTATAGCGTCACAAAAAATATCGCGCGTTATCTACAGCTGACCAACAGGATGTACATCAACAAAGAAAAGAAAATATCCGGTTTTGAAATGGCATCGAAGGAATACGCAAGGATTTATGTCGAAGTTATCGAAAGCCTGAAGCAGGCCCATGCCCGATTGCTAATAGGGTGGTTGAAACAGCTTGTCGACAAATATACAAACAGCCTTGTGTATACAAAAGGACGCGCATTCCTCAGGGATACAGCAAAATCAAATATTAAATTTAATACTGAAAAACTCAGCGAATACACCTTCAATCTTCGAGCAGGCTCCATCCTGTGCGAGGAGGGTGATACCGGACACGAGATGTATATTCTGAACAGGGGTAATCTCGTCGTGTATATAGGCGGCAAAAAGGTCGCCGATATCAATGAAGTGGGAACAGTAATCGGAGAGATGGCGTTGCTACTCGGTGAAAGAAGAACGGCAACGATTAAGACTGTCACAGATTGCAATATTACGATTGTGAAACCTGAGGATCTGGAAAAGGTTGCAAAAACCACAGATGAATTCCTCTTGAACATAGCAGTCAATCTGGGAAGGCGGCTGGAACATAACTGTACACTTATACGAGAAACGAATGAACTGCTTCTTGAGAGTAAAAAAACCGAAACTCCGCTTCCTCCAAAAGAAAGAATCAACTATAAAGAGCTCCTTGCACTCATCCGGGAGCTTGAACATTACGACATCAAGTATAAAAATGAATGGATGCCGGAAATACTCAACAAGACAAAGAAAGAGATAAACAAGGTACGGGAATTGTATAAATAGGTAAGTAAACTTGTCAATCTTAGAAGTTGAAAATTATCACTTACCTAATGGTTTTTACCTAAAGTATGTAATATTACGGCAATGTAGTATAATATAGTCATTTGTATTCGAAATTCTGGTACAAAACGCCAGAATTCTAATGGATAAAACCATAAACACCCGGTATAAACTCAGTGTGGCCTGTATGATAATAAAGATTGCTTGGA
>CAZGJW010000196.1:0-4453 GCA_964525675.1 uncultured Spirochaetota bacterium | reverse complement strand
CTGAAAATCCGAATTTTAAGGAAACAACGTTTCTGCACATCATTCACAACGGAGGTTGGATGTACTTTGACTCTTTCTATCGTTATAATAATGACTTCGATTACTTTCGTCTCTTTAATCTTCCCGATAAAAAGGCAGCTGATTTTACAGACCCCAATGATATGTCCACCATTAATTGTATGGCGGCAGGAGTGAGGTTCGCCGATCGAGTCATTACGGTCAGCCCCTCATACGCCAAACAGATCCAGTTAGCCTGTGATGGTCTGGAACAGCTCTTCCATAATGTAATAGGGATCAACAACGCTATCGGCAGCGATTTTTATTCAAGGGTGAAGAGGCGGGTTAGGGCGTCCGGATTTTTAGAAACCTTTTATCCCAGGTTAAAGGAAATTGTCAGGGGAGATAAAGTATTACAAAAGAAAATCGAGATAAGGTTTCCCGAGCTATTGAAGGGGGCTCGTTTTTGTGAATCAATTAAAGATAAAATGAGAAAGGAAATCCTTATACGTATGAGGAACAAGCTGCTTCTGCAAATTCAGTATGGACTTAAAGTCGATCCTGATAAGATTCTTTTTACAATGATACACAGGATTACCGAGCAAAAAGGTTTTCAGTTGCTCCTGGAGGCTTCGGAAGGCATAATCAAGAACTTAGGTTTTCAGGGCATAATCGGCGGGCAGGTAGCGCCTGGTGATCTGCGGGCTGAAGAGCTCATGCGTGGATTAATTCAGTTGAGAGACTATTATCCTGATAACATTTCAGTCAACATAGGATTTCAGGACGTCAGCGTTTCTCTGCTTTCTTCTGATGTTTTACTTATGCCTTCGATGCATGAACCAGGAGGTATCTCACAGCTGGAAGCTCTTGCATGTGGATGTCTTGTTGTCGCACGGGCAACAGGAGGCCTGAGGGATACAGTCACCCCGCTGCGCGTTAAAGGACAACGGGTCATTGGAAATGGATTCCTGTTCTCAGATTTTAATTCCTGGTCTTTTTATGACGCCATGGACCGGTGTGCGTCTTTTTTCAACCAGCAAGATCAGGTTCAAATATTTCGAGCCCGTGTAAACGCAAAACGGGCTGTCTATTATTGGGACAAATCGGCAAAAAGATATATTGACGAACTGTATGGTATCAACGAAATTATTCGCAGTGCCTGAAAACATTAGACAGGAAGATGTTGAGTTTATATGCAGAATGTGTATATTTTTATAGTCTCTGAATTTATAATTCTTTCTATTCTATGAATTAATTTTACTCTCTTTCAGATATTCCATTGTAGTGACACACATGTTGTTTTTCTCTTGACATGCTACCGCCACCATGATATATTGGGTACATGTATGTAAAAAAAGTAAGAAAAAGAAACGGCAAAACGCAAAAGGTGTATGAATATATACACCTGGTGGAAAACGTCAGAACTGAGAAAGGGCCCCGGCAACGGCTCATACTCAATCTGGGGAACCTTGATATATATCCTACCCAGTACAAGGCGTTTGCGAAGAGGGTTGAGGATATACTGACGGGTCAGAGGAGTTTTCTTGATTTGGATGTGAGTCTTGAGAAGCAGGCGAGGGTGGCAGCGGAGAAGATATTCAGGAAGCAGGCGAAGGAGATAGGTGAAGGGGAGGAAAGCGACTATCGGATAGTTGATGTTAATTCTCTTGAGAGCGAGATGCACAGGAGTCTTGGGTCGGAATATGTGTGTCATAGTGTATGGGAAGAGTTAAAGATGGATGATTTTTTGGGTCGGCAGGGGATAACAAAGAATGTGGTGCCGCTGATGGAGGCGTTAGTGATAGGGAGGCTTATAGATCCCGGGAGTGAGTTGTATACGAAGGAGTGGGTGGAGAGGCGGTCGGCGTTATTTGAACTGGCGGGGAATCCTTTACGGTCATCGTTAAACTCGTACTATCGGGCTGGTGACCGGTTATATGGGATAAAAGAGGGGTTTGAGGAGCATATATCGGGAGTGGAGAGGGATCTTTTTTCACTGTCGGAGAAGATATTTTTCTTTGATTTAACGAATACGTACTTTGAGGGGCTGGGGTCAAAGAACCCGAAGGCGCGTTATGGGCGATCGAAGGAGAAGAGGGATGACTGCAAGCTGGTGACATTGGGGTTAATTGTTGACGAGTGTGGGTTTTCGAAGTACAGTCAGCTATTTGCGGGGAACCAGTTTGAAGGTGAGACATTGGAGGGGATGATCAAAGGGCTTGAGAGACATGTACCTGATAGAACAAAGGATAAGACGATAGTAGTGGATGCGGGGATAGCGACGAAAGAGAATATAGGATGGCTGAAGGAGAAGGGATATCATTATGTGGTGGTGAACAGGGGGAAGGTACAGTTTGAAGAGGAGTACAGCGGGATGGAGGTGATCAGGGAGGATGCGGGGAAAGGGATAAAAGTGGAAGTGAAGAGGTATGAGCATGAGGGTGAGGCCTATATATTGTGTAGGAGTGAGAGTAAAGCGGCGAAAGAGACGGGCATGCGCACGAGGGTAGAGGAGCTATTTTTAGGGCGATTGGAATATTACAAAAGAGGGCTCAGCCTACCGAATCGTACGAAGAAGTATCGGAAGGTGGTGGAGCTTATAGGGAAGCTCAAGGAGAAGTATCCGAAGGCATCGAAGTTGTACGAAGTGGAGGTTAGACCTGAAAGTGGGAAGGACGCGAGTGACCCGGGTATCCGAGCTATAGAGATTGTATGGGAGAAGAAGGCTGGATTGTATGAAGAAGAGACCGATCGGGAGGGGAGCTATGTACTCAGGACAGACCGGTTGGATTTGAGTGATAAAGAGATATGGGAAACGTATATAATGCTTGAGCAGATAGAGTATGCATTCAAGAGTATGAAATCATCACTTGGATTGAGGCCGAACTTTCATCAGATTGAAGAGAGAGTTGACGCGCATATGTTTATATCGGTTTTGGCCTATCATCTGCTACACATTATTGAATACCGTCTTCGTCAAAAGGGTGATCATCGAAGCTGGGGCACGATACGGAATGTATTAAAAACCCATGAGAGGTTAACCATAGGTTACAAAGTAAAAGATGATGATGGGGCAATGAGAAAGCAGTATATAAGGATAAACTCGAGGCCGGGACCTGAGCATATAGAGATTTATCGGAAGCTTGGTTTATCGGGGAGACCGCTATCGAGGAAGAAATTAGTTAAAAATCAGTAGTGACGAAATATTTATTCAATTCAATGATTGGTATACATTTAAGCTTAAAAATGGCGAAGTTGGGTTAAGGTCCTGTATCAAAGCCCCTCGCTTTTACAGGAAAATATTTAAAGCGTATGTTTTGGTTTCAATCCGTTTTTTTTTCAGGAATGTTAGGCTCGCGGATCAGCGGCGGTGAGCTTTATCGCTGACGTACGTCAGTTTTTGACAGCCTGCATCGCGACACGCGGATGGAAATCCGATGAGCCTCATTCATCTGGCAGGAGGTCGGATGGACTGTGCCTGTATTGCGGTTACCGCAATGGTATACACGATATCGATGACCTCCGCACCCCTGCTCAGGTCGTTTGCAGGTTTGTTGAGGCCCTGTATAACCGGCCCGATAGCGGGTACTTTCGCAGAGCGCTGTACAGCCTTGTATGCGGTGTTTCCTGCATCGAGGTCGGGGAAAATGTATACCGTTGCCTTTCCCGCGACTTTACTGTCCTTCAGTTTAACCCGCGCAACCTCCTCGGAAGTTGCAGCATCGTACTGTATCGGACCCTCGATGGGTAGATCAGGCCGTTTTTTACGTGCGATCTCCGTCGCTTTTCTGACCTTGTCTACATCCTTTCCTCTTCCGGACTCGCCCGTCGAATAGGAAAGTATAGCTACAACAGGTTCGATACCGAATGACCTGGCAGTATCGGCACTGGTTACTGCAATATCGGCAAGCTGGTCGGCATCAGGGTTCTCGACGAGAGCGCAGTCGCCGTATACAAGTACGTTGTCAGGCATGCACATGAAAAATATGCTCGATGCCAGTGAAGCCCCATGTTTCGTCTTGATTATCTGAAGGGCGGGTCTCAGGGTATCTGCGGTTGAATGCACGGCCCCCGAAACGTACCCGTCGGCATCTCCACATTTAACCATGAGTGCAGCGAAATAAACCGGGTCCAGCATGAGATCGCGTGCCATCTCCTGCGTCATGCCTTTGTGTTTGCGAAGCTTATACAGCCTGGATGCGTACCGGTCGATTGTTTTCGCATCGAAGAGTGTGTTATCTACGATTTTTACCCCTGATATATCGACCCTGTTGTTTCGTGCCGTTTCTTTTATTTTCTCCTCATTTCCGATGAGTGTGAGTCTGCAGGTGCCCCGCTCCAGCACCTCAGCAGCAGCAATGATTACCCGCTTTTCAGTGCCTTCGGGTAACACGATATGTTTCTGTTTTTCTTTTGCCTTCTGGAGAATTCTGTACTGAAACATCTTCGGCGTGAT
>CAZGJW010000195.1:0-4464 GCA_964525675.1 uncultured Spirochaetota bacterium | reverse complement strand
TAAGCCCGGCGAAAAGGCGGTTGAGCGGGGAGATTCGGATAAAAAATAATGGGACTGAAAATCGTATTGGAACCGCAGATCGAGCCAGTCTCACTCCTGGAGATAAAGGATCATCTCCGGATCGATTCCGGGAGCCTGGCCGACAGCCTGTCCACAGTTCAGACGATCCTCTCGGGATCCCATGCGGTGGCGCCTTCATATTCACTGGAGGGAGCGAGCGTCGAGGTGCTGGGCTATTCGGTACTTATATACCTGATTGCGGGAACCTGCGGCGCCGGCGGATCCATAGACGTCAAGCTGCAGGAGTCTCCGGATGGATTAACATGGACTGATGTTTCCGGGGGAGCGTTTGCCCAGGTAACGGAGGCGAATGATGAAACGACTTACGAGTTCGCGTATTCCGGTGGCAAACAGTATATCCGGGCCGTAGCTACAGTTGCCGGTGCATCATGCGAGTTCGGTGTCATCGTACTGCTCAGAAGTCCGGTGAGCATGGAGGACGATCTTCTCAATGGATTTATAACAGCAGCACGACAGTATTGCGAGGGATATCAGAACAGGGCATATATCACTCAGACTTGGGACCTTTTTATGGATGAGTTTCCGGAATCTCCGGTTAAAATGCCGCTTCCGCCTTTGCAATCGGTCACTTCTATCAAATATTACGACAAAGACGACACTGAATATACTTTCGATGCGGCGAACTATCAGATCGATGCTGCGAGCTTGAAAGGCCGAATTGCTTTGGCATACAACAAAAGCTGGCCGGCGGTAACGCTGCAGCCGGTAAATGGAGTGGTTGTCAGATTTATAGCCGGGTATGGAGACGCGGCATCCGATGTGCCCGAGCGGATAAAAACGGCTGTTAAGCTTCTTGTCGGGCATCTGTATGAGAACAGGGAAGCGACTGATATTCGGGAACATTTTGACGTTCCGTTTGCAGTACAGGCCCTCCTGGGGCTGGATAGGATCTTACCGTTATGAGAGCCGGCAGAACAAGGCATCGGGTGACGATACAGCAGCCGACCGCGGATGAGCCGTGGGGAAAAGAGGTTACTTATAAGGATTATACCTCTTTATGGGCGTCGATCGAGCCGCTCAGGGGCGAGGAATATTTTGCGGCTCAGCAGATCAATGCCGAGATAACGACAAAGATTGTGGCAAGGTATCAAAGAGGCATCGTTCCCAAGATGCGCGCCGTATTCAAGGACAGGATATTCGAGATCATATACGTAGTCAATCCTGATGAAAGAAATCGGGAGCTGCAGCTTATGGTGAAAGAGCTGATCCAATGAAATCAAATATACGGGTACTTGGAATCAAGGAACTGGCAAAAAAGATAGAAGGGCTTACCGCGGACCTGGCAAGAGAGAACCGGCGGGTGATAAAACGGGAGGCTGATGAAATCAAAAAAATAATGAAGGACAAGGCGCCAAAGGATGAACATAAACTCGAAAACGCGATCACGGCTCGAACGTGGAAAGACGGAGACGGTGTTACAGGTGTTGTGATCGGTGTTGAGGGAGGGCATCCGGAGTTTTACGGCGGTAAAGAGAATAAATCATACTATCCGGCTTCACAGGAATATGGCTGGGAATACCCGGAAGGAGTGCATCATCCTCCGCAGCCCTACATACGGCCGGCATTCGATGAAAGAGCTCCAAAGGCACGGGCAAATATTCGGAAAGCGTATAAAAACGTCATTGAGAGAGTCAAATGATGGTTGAACAGGCACTGGATATGTACATGAAAAATACAACAGAGCTCACAGACTTGGTGGGAGAACGAATTCATTTTGTCAAGGCTCCCCAGGGCGAGACATTTCCCTATATCGTATTTTTCGCAGTTTCGGATCCTCCTTTCCATGATATTCCGGCGAGGAGGCCGAGATTTCAGATATCGATCTGGTCCAAGAACAAATATGAAGCTTTGAAAATCAAGGATGTCGTGAGCAGGATGCTGCAGCGGTATAAGGGAAAGATGGGAGGATCGGGCGGTGTCCGGGTAAAACAGGGAGTTGAGCTGGATTCTCCTGTATTCTACGAGAGAAATACTCATTCATATCACATACCTGTGGACTTTAAAATAATTTATTTGGAGGCTTAAAGATGGGATATCCATATCAAACAAACGTGCAGAACGAGAACGCGATTGTTTTCGGGTCCTGCAAGGTGGAGATCGGGGCGGATTTGGGGTCTCTTGAGGATTTCGGGATCGCGAAGAGTGTTGTCTTCCAGGAAGAGATCACCAAAAGCATCCTGGGGGCTGATAATGCCGGCGAGCTCCACAAGATGCGGAAACAGCGCGTAATGGTAACGGGGTCTTTCGTTGAGTTCGATCCGGCAAAATGGAATTCGATGAGAGGGGGTATCGATACCTATTCAACGGTGGCAGGTACCCTTGTTTCCGGCGCGACACAGGATTTTATCGCGGGGAAATGGGGATACAACGATCCTGTGGTAATCGAACATCAGAATTGCGACAAATCTCCGCTTACGATCAATTCCGTTACCGGATCGGTCGACGGGGCGCTCGTTGCCGATACCGACTATTTCGTCGGGCAGAATGAAGACGGGGACACCGTTGTCACGGTCATCGACTCCGCAACTGTGACGACGGAAACCCAGACCATCACCGTGGACTACGATTACACGCCCTGTGCCTCGAAAACTCTGAAATCAGGCGGCAAGCTTGATATCTCGACAAGGGTCGTCAGGCTGACCAACACCGATGACCAGGGGAAGATTCTCAGGTTGACGTTGTACAAGACATACATCGATTCACCGATCAATATTCCGTTTCAGCCTGATGAAGGCGAGGATCCCGCGGAGATGCCGTTCCAGATGATAGGAATCCCCGATCCTACACGAAGCGCCGGTGACCAGGTGTTCGAGATCTATAACGAGCAGGCCGCATAATCTAGTCGATCGGAGGAAACGAATTGAGTGAGGATGTAAAGATACACGATTTGAGTGCTCTGAGGCCGCCAAAGCAGATTGTCAAGATACGGGATGAAGAGATCGACGTCACCATTATTCCGTTCAATATCTTTCTGGAGGTGGCTGAGAATATAGACAAGCTGATCGAGCTCACGAAGGCATTCGATCCCGGCTCGAAGTCTCTGAGCAAGGGGTACAAGGGCGGGGAGGGGAAGAACATCAAGGAGATGGTCGAGCTGATGCAGAAGGTGACGACCGAGACGTTGAAGGCATCGAACAAAAAATACGATGAGAAATGGTTCGATTCGCTCAGCCTGCGGGAGAAGTTCGGTCTCATGAACGTGATCATAGGCCTGGTGATGGAAGAGTTCGGCGGCGATGAAACACAAAAAAAAACGTAAAAGCCTCTGAGAGGGTCGAGATACATCTGGGCAGGTTGTTCTGTGAGATGGGCCACTGGTACCCCTGGGCCACCCGCGAGTATATCCTGCATAGCATGAGCTATAAACAGGTGGCGCTCTACTACCGGAACATACCTCCGGAGGGGAGGCTGAAAACGGAAAAACAGCGGGATTACAGCAAGCCGGATCTGAAGAAACTGAGCCTGATCATGGGCGGCAAATCAAAATGGAGTAGATAATGGGTGCTGGTTTAGGAAACCTGGTCGTTCAATTGCTGGGCGATACCACAAACTTTGATCGATCGATGATCGCTGCTCAGAAAAAAGTGGCGAAAATGGGTCAGAATCTTGCCAGCATGGGTAAGAAATTAACGACCTTTGTCACCCTTCCAATCGCGGCAATCGGAACTGCCGCCTTAATATCGGCCGCAAAGATGGAGAAGCACAAAATTGCGTTTGAAACGATGCTCGGCAGCGCTGAGAAGGCCCAGTCGCTTTTAAAAGACATCGAGAAATTCTCCGCATCCACTCCGTTCACATTGCCCGGACTCATCGAGGGCTCGAAAAGGCTTCTGGCATTCGGAATTCAATCGAGTGATATTGTCGATAAAATGCGGAACCTGGGAAATGCCGCCCAGGGTGACCAGGAGATACTTGATCGTTTGACTCTCGCGTATGGAAAAATGGCCGCGAAGGGGAGGGTGTCTCTCGAAGAGCTCAATATGTTCACTGAAGCCGGGGTTCCGATATTGAAGTGTCTTCAGGAACAGCTTGGTGTTACCTCTGATGAATTGTTTTCGATGATAACCCAGGGGAGGGTGACATTTCAGGATGTTGACGCGGCTCTTACGAACATGACTACCGGCACCGGACAATTTGCCGGCTTGATCGAGAAACAGTCACAATCCCTTGCCGGATTGTTCTCCACGTTAAAAGATAATGTCGGTTTGTTGACACGCTCTTTTGCCGAAATGCTTATGCCGGCAATAAAGAATTTCCTGGATAAGGCTCTATCGTTTATTCAGAAGTTGAATAATATGGACGAGAGAACAAAAAAGTTGATACTGACGGTTGTCGGTATAACGGCCGTTATCGGGCCGCTCCTTCTTATTGTTGGCAAGGCGA
>CAZGJW010000194.1:0-4473 GCA_964525675.1 uncultured Spirochaetota bacterium | reverse complement strand
ATAACGGATGGACGCCAGGCCCATCCGTTATTGCTGTATCATATCCGTTTATTGCAGCTTACATGTGTATTCCGTAATATCACCGTCAGACGGCATGTTTCCCTCGGTTATGAGCGGGGCCTTGTCCGATCTTTCGGATTTGTTCATCCGTCCTGCGGCCGGCTGAACTACAAAATACCGTCATTCAATGTTTAGACCTATCGATCCTTTATTGCAGCCTGCGCAGCGGCAAGACGCGCGATCGGGACCCTGAAGGGAGAGCAGCTCACGTAATTCATACCGACACGGTGGCAGAACTCAACGGATGACGGTTCTCCGCCGTGTTCGCCGCAGATGCCGATTTTCAGATCTTTTTTTGTCTCTCTTCCCCTCTGTATGCCGATATCAACGAGCTGCCCGACACCCTCCTGATCGAGTGCCTGAAAGGGATCTTTCTCTAAAATACCCTTGTTAATATACTCCGGCAGAAATACACCGGCATCATCACGGGAATACCCGAACGTCATCTGTGTAAGATCGTTGGTGCCGAAGGAGAAAAATTCAGCTTCCTCCGCGATCTTGTCGGCAACAAGCGCAGCACGCGGAATCTCGATCATCGTGCCGACCTTATACTCGATTTTGACCTTCTGCTCTTTCATGATCCTGTCTGCTGTTTTGACGGTAAGGTTCCGGAGAATACTGAGCTCTTTCACCGTTCCGATCAGAGGAATCATAACCTCGGGAATCACCGAGATACCTTTTTTTTTCATACTGGCTGCGGCGAGGAAAATAGCCTCGATCTGCATTTCGTAGATCTCAGGATAGGTAATACCCAACCGACATCCCCTGTGTCCGAGCATCGGGTTGAATTCCTTGAGCGATTCTACCTTCTGCGCAAGCTTATCCTTGGGCACACCCATGTCCTTTGCAAGCGCTGCAATCTCCTCCCCGGTATGGGGTAGAAACTCATGGAGCGGTGGGTCGAGGAGTCTGATTGTTACCGGGAGGCCCTCCATAACCTGAAATATGCCTTCGAAATCACCCTGCTGCATCGGGAGAAGCTTGCGAAGCGCTTTGCGCCGTCCCGTTTCATCCTCCGCAAGTATCATTTCCCGCACGGAATCAATCCTGTCCCCTTCAAAGAACATATGCTCCGTTCTGCACAGGCCGATGCCTTCGGCCCCGAGCTTTCGGGCATTTTCTGCATCGCCAGGTGTATCAGCATTGGTGCGCACACCGAGTTTTCTCAGCTCATCCGCCCATTCCATGAGCACGGCAAAATCTCCGGTCGGCTCCGGCTCGACAAGCTTAACCTTACCCTCGATAACCTCGCCGGTTGTGCCGTTCAACGTTATATAATCACCAGCCTTGAGCTTGATACCCGCTATCTCACATTGGTTATCATTTATAATTTGTAAAGCCGAACATCCGGCGACACAGCACTTTCCCATTCCACGTGCAACTACGGCTGCATGGGAAGTCATACCGCCGCGGGCGGTTAGAATACCCTGTGCGACATTCATACCTCCGATATCTTCAGGAGACGTCTCCACCCGTACGAGAATCACCTGTTTCCCTTTGGCTGCTTCCTCCTCCGCCTTCTGCGCGGTGAATACGATCTCTCCCATGGCGGCACCCGGTGACGCGGGGAGCCCCTTAGCAATTGCCTTGACCTTCTCATTTGGATCGATGGTCGGATGGAGGAGCTGATCGAGCTGGTTCGGTGAAATCCTCATAATAGCGGCTTCTGTATCGATGAGCTTCTCTTTTACCATATCAACCGCAATCTTGATGGCTGACTGGGCCGTGCGTTTTCCCGTTCTCGTCTGCAACATATAAAGCGTTCCCTTTTCAATGGTAAACTCCATATCCTGCATATCCCTGTAGTGTTGTTCGAGCTTGTCCTTGATTTCAACGAGCTGTTTGTACATTTCGGGCATCTCTTTATCCATGTCCTCGAGCGTTTCGGGTGTTCTGGTGCCTGCAACCACATCTTCACCCTGGGCATTGATAAGATACTCGCCGTAAAAAACCTTCTCTCCGGTAGACGGGTCTCTCGAGAAACACACACCTGTTCCCGAATCCTCTCCCGCATTACCGAATACCATTGTCTGTACATTGACAGCGGTCCCTAAAAGTCCCTTGATTTCATTTATCTCCCTGTACTTGATTGCACGTTCATTGTTCCACGATCCGAATACGGCATCTATGGCCTTCCAGAGCTGCTCTTTCGGGTCCTGAGGAAATTCTTCGCCTGTTTTTTCCCTGTACAGTTTTTTATAATCAGCTACAATATCCATGAGGTTTTCAGCAGTCAGCTCTGTATCGAGCTCGACGCTGTTTTTCTTTTTGTGTTTATCAAGAACCTTCTCAAATTCCTCACTGTCTATTCCCATCACCACATTGCCGAACATCTGTAAGAATCTTCTACAGGCATCCCAGGCAAACCTCTTGTTGCCGGTCATTTCCTCGAGGCCATTGACCGTTTCATCGTTGGTTCCGAGGTTCAGGACCGTATCCATCATACCGGGCATCGAGATGGCGGCACCGGAACGTACGGAAACAAGGAGAGGATTTTTGGTATTACCGAGCTTTTTTCCCATGAGTTTTTCAAGCCGTTCGAGTTTTTCCTCAACCTCCTCCTTCAGGCCCTGAGGATACTGATTATTGTTCTTGTAATACATGTCGCAGACATCGGCACTTATCGTAAAACCCGGCGGCACGGGTATACCCAGATTGGTCATTTCGGCAAGATTTGCGCCCTTCCCCCCGAGTATTTCCTTCATATCAGCGCGGCCCTCGGCTTTGCCGCCTCCGAAGAAGTATACAAACTTCTGCATAACACCTTCCTCCAATTCAGTATAGTTTTGCTCAAATATATGCACTCACGCATAAGCGGGTCAAGGTTTACTCTCCATGTTGAACAATTTTAGAGAAATCGATAATATCAGAAAAAAGAAAAACAATCTCATTCAGCAGGCCAATACGATTATTGCGAAGTTTTTTGTCGTTATCCATGACCAGAACAGTATCAAAAAACCCATCCACATACGGTTTGAACGTTGAAAGAGTACGGTACACCTCCGAATAGTTTCTTTCTGCAATGCTTTTTTTAACATCCTCACGAATACCGGTGTAATACCGGTGCAGCGCCAGCTCCGCAGGCTGGACAAGCAGCTCTTCTGAAAAGCCAGCGACCTTTTGCCCTCTAATAATATTACACATCCTTCTAAACGAGATTAGAAGGGAATCGAAATTTTTATCGCCTCTCATTTCATGGAGCGCGGATACCCGTCTGTAGGCTTCATACAGGTTTTCGAAGCTACCCGAAAGCGAGGCATCTATCTCATCGTAGCTAAAGCCCATATCCGTGAATATTGTCCTGATCCTGGTTGTAAAAAAAGATTCAATTTCGCTCCTGAGCTCATCCCCGTCGTCTTTGAACAATACGATACTCTTTCTCAGAAGCATATCCGGAGAAAAATGAAGCTTATGATGCAGTATGATTCGGATTATTGCCAGCACCTTGCGTCTGAGCGCGAACGGGTCCTTCGATCCCTTCGGCTTCAAACCGATCGAGAAGATACCGAGTATGGTGTCGAGCCGGTCCGCAATACCCACAACCGCCCCTTCAATAGTTTCCGGAGGCGCATCACTCGCAAATCTGGGGGCGTAATGTTCCCGTATACCTTTTGCAATAATCCCGCTGTAGCCCGATGAAAGCGCGTAGTAGAAACCCATAATCCCCTGAAGATGGGGAAATTCCTCGACCATGAGAGTGGTTAGGTCGTTCTTACAGAGGTAACAAACTTCACGGATGTTCTGCGTCTGTCCTTCGTCAAGCGAGAGAAGATCACCAAGAATACCGCTGATTTTTGCAATTCTCTCAACCTTTTCGTACATGCTGCCTAACTTCTCATGGAACGTGACGGATTTGAGACGCTGGAGAAGGTCTTTTAGATTGTGTTTTTTGTCTTCGTTGTAGAAAAATTTCCCGTCGTCAAGGCGGGCACGCAATACCCGTTCATACCCGAACCGTGTCCTTGAATTATCCCGTATATTCGATACCGCAACAAATCGGTTTGAAAGCTCTTTGACTGATTCTGTCTCAAGTGGAAAGCAGCGCTGATGTTCAACCATTTCGGAAATGAGCACCTCGGACGGGAGTTCTAAAAACTCCTCGTCAAATTCGCATAAAACCGCCCGGGGAAGCTCTGTAAGGTCCGCATTAATTTCATACAGGGATTCAACCGCTTTGGGTACTTTGAGCTTCTCTGCATTACAGAGGGAACCGACCTGTTTACGGATTCTTTCAACCCTCTTCTCCCGCCGCGCAATGACACCCGCTTCGAGAAGCGCTGATTCATATTCAGCAGTGCTGCTTATTTCCACCGCATCACGATGGTAGGTCCGGTGGCCCCGTGTACGGCGACCCGATCGTACACCGGCTATTTCATAGGGGATTACATCATGCCCGTAAAGAAACACGATCCA
>CAZGJW010000193.1:0-4498 GCA_964525675.1 uncultured Spirochaetota bacterium | reverse complement strand
ACATCTTGCGATGGATACATCTTGCGATGGATACATCTTGCGATGGATACATCTTACGATGGATACATCATACTTATTTGCCAATAGAGTGAGCCACCTATGTTGCCGGATATCAATACATCGCATTTCGGGTATGACTTTCACCTTGAGCAGATAGTGAACAACACCGCCGATACCGACCACATACACCAGGCGGTGAATCGTCTTCCACCGCTTCGTGGCCATTCGGCGCATCACCGACCTGAAGGAGATTACACCCAGAAGAACGAGTATGAGAAACACCCCAAATCCGACGATGACGGAGGGGTTTTTAAAAGCCTCATGGACAATCTAACCCACCTTGAAAAAATAATCGATCCCGATATAGATCATAAAGTGCACACAGACAGAGAATAGCGCATAGAGCCCTAATGGATGCCGCTGTACAGTTCGGCGACGTACTCGCCGTATCCGTTGAACATCACGGACGGCTTTCGGCCATACTTTCCAATTATCTGCTCGGTGATTCGTCGGTGCTGTACGGGCTCTTCTTGATGTTTTTCAGCTTGATCGACTTCTCACGGGCGAACGTTGTCGATAGAAACGGGGGAGAAACCAGCGCCAGGGCGGCAAGAACCGATGTCTTTCCAAGCCCTTTGATGAATTTCCGTCTCGTCATGTAGAGCTCTCTATCGGTGATATCATACCAGTGTATATCCGATTCAAAGTCGTTCTTTTTTATCAACATCCTTTCCCTCCTTCCGGCGCCTCTGTTCCCACCGTCTGCTTCACAGAAAAAAATCCGGATTATAAGATATAAAAATACGATACGCTCCATCTACTTTGCAATCAAGACATTGTTAAAGAACTGTTCTTCGTATATAATACAGGCATGCACAGAGAAATATTAAAGACGCATGAAGACAGAGAAGAATAACAATTTGCAAATCGCAACAGGTAAGATCGACATAACCCCCGATTACCAGGTCTCCCTGCTCGGCTACTTCAATGACAGACGGTCGAAAGGTGTGCTTGACCGGCTCTACTGCAGGCTCATTGCGCTCGAAATGGACAAAGAGAGGCTCCTCTTCGTGCAGATAGACACCTGCCTTATAACAGCCGCTGATGCGGAAAAACTGAAACAGGAAATATCCTGTTCGTCTTTTTTCAATAAAGACAGCATCCTGGTGACGACCTCTCATACCCACACAGCTCCTGCCCTCACTGATTTTTTCGGCGCCAAAAAGGAGCAGAGATATTGTGATGAGCTTTTTGATAAAATCATAAGCGGGGTACGAGAACTTCCCACTTTTACTCCCTGCAGCCTGCAAGCCGGGAAAATTCGTACCAGAGGGCTCTCTTTCAACCGCAGGTGGGTGCTCGACGACGGGACCGTGATGACAAACCCACCAAAGCTGTACACCAGGAGGGTGCAGCCTGAGGGTATTGTCGACCCCGAGGTCACTGCTGTTTCATTTTACACCGACTCATCGAGACTATCTGCAATTATTGCCACTGTTTCAAATCATACGGATACCGTCGGTGGGCGGTTTATATCCGCAGACTGGCCGGGACAGGCAGAACGGTACATTCAACAAACCCTTGGCGATGAAATAATCCTTCTCCCGTTTATCGCTCCAGCCGGAAATATCAATCATTTCAATTTTGATGCTCCCGGCAGCCAGACCGGCTACGATGAAACGAAACGTATAGGACATGCATACGGCAGCGCCGTAATCAACGCTTTGAAAAACTCTGCACAGATAGAAATCGACACACTCGGATTCATTAATAAATGGATACACATCCCTTCCCGTCATGTGTCGGATGAGGAGCTGAGAAGAGCCCGAGCGCTGCTTAAAAGTAGTGTAAGTCCTACCGGGGAAAGTCCCTGGCGGGATACATCCCCCCGGGACCGAGTATCAAAGATAACTTGTTCGAAGTTACTTAAAAGCCCGGACATTGTAACACAATCTGCAGGAGAAAAAACAAAAGAGCCAACTGGAAACAAATCGTACTCAAACCCCGAACAACAGCAGGACCTCACAGCCGAGGACCTCGTGTCTGAAAACCCGGCCCTGCAAAGGCTTTTTGCTGAAGAGCTCGTGCAGTATGCAGGCTGCAGACCAGCACAGTATGATGTGCCCCTGCAGGTTGTTGCACTCGGCAATATACGCATCTGCGCAATCCCCGGCGAACCATTTGCGGAGATGGGAGCTGCACTTAAGGGGGTAATCGCGGTGCACACGGTTATCCCGGTTTCACTTGCAAACGGCTACTTCGGCTACATCCCGCTCGTTGAATGTTTTAAAAGAGGCGGGTATGAGATACGGACAACGAGGTACAACTGCCTGTCCGAGGGTGCGTTTAATATGATTCTGGACGAACTGCGGAACATGATGAACGAATATTGAAGGTAGAGTGCCGGTTACAAATGATTCACAGGCTGCAAAAGAGTATAAAGCGTCGATTCTATATCGACACGAGCTGTATAATGTCCTTTGCCACATCCTCGACGGTTCGGTAGCTCATATCGATGAGCGGCCATTTTTTTCCGTCGTCTGCGAGCACCCTGCAGAACTCGATCTCATCGCTGATGCTTTTTGCATCGGTGTATCCGGCGATTTCCGGATCACCGAGCTTCTGTATTCGGTCGATACGCCTCTTCTGCAAAAGGCCCGGTTCGATGACAAGGCAGAATACCTTGAACGGCACATGGTCAAGCAGGCCGGGAAGGCTGTGACCCTGTATAACGGGGATATTCGCGACTTTCCAGCCCATGTAGCCGAGGTACACCGCAAGCGGTGTTTTTCCGACACGTGAAGGGCCCACAATAACGATATCAGCCCTGTTCGCGCTTTCAACATTCATCCCATCGTCATGCTTGATCGTAAAGTCAACCGCTTCGACCATTCTGAAATAATCCCTGTTCATTTTGTAACTGAGACCCGGCACTTCGACCGGAACCTGCTCTAAAAACTTTTGAAGGGTTGAAATTAGGGGACCGAAGAGGTCGACGGTCAGAATGTGGTTTTCAACGGCGAGCCTGTTTAGAAGGCGCCTGTTGGACTTTGAAACAATGGTGTATACGAGCATGCCCGATTTTTGTTTCACCGCTTCCATCAGGTCGAATATCTGCTCTTTTGTCGTAACATTGTCTACAATCCGATAATCGACATCAAGGCCTGTAAACTGGTAGGATGCGGCTTTTATCACCTGCAATGCGGTGCGTCCGGTCCCGTCCGATACGACCCATACTATTTTTTTCTGCTTTTCCACTGCAACAACCCTGGGGGCTCAATCTTTATGCACCTGCAAGGAAATCTTACATCTCGCATCCGAAACGAATCAGGTATTACCACCTTTTACGGTTTTATTGTTGGGATTTCGACCTTCCTCTCAATACCGGTTTCGAGGTCTTTTTCAACGAGCATCCCCTCCCGGACCTCCTCCTCTCCGAAAATGAGTACCTTTTTCGCATTGAGTTTCGACGCTCTCGCCATCTGCTTTTTCACCGGCATGTAGCTGTACACGTATTCCACACGATTGCCCTGCTGTCTGAGTATTCGCGCTGTTTTCAGAAGGAGCTTGAGCTGGGCATCGGCAACCCGCACGAGAAAAAAATCGATATTCTTCGAATACTCTTTGAAAAGTCCCTTGCTCTGCAGGATCTCGCCCAGCACCACATCCCCCATACCGAATCCGCAGGCGGGGATTTGGTCACCCGAAAACTCGGCAAGCAGGTTGTTGTATCTGCCACCGCCGCATATCGAACGCATCCTTTCGCTTCTGTCAAATATCTCGAATACGATTCCAGTGTAGTAATCAAGCCCTCGGACAATAGTGGCATCGAACTCACAGTACGGAGAAAGATCAGACGCATCAAGCAATTCGAAGAGCCTGACCAGCGCATTCCTGCCGCTATTCTCTTCGGTGAAACCGGCAAGGTCAACGACGCTACCTATATCGAGGTAGCGGCGCACCGCATTGAGCTGTTCTGAGGTTAGAGAAAGCCCCTGCAGGGCTTCTTCCGTAGCACGTTGTTCCACCTTCGAAGAATTATCTATTATCTTGTACAGTGCCTTCTCACGGGTTGTATCGATACCGGCACGGCTGAAAAAATCTGAAACGAAATCCCGGCTGTTAATTTTGACGATAAAATCCTCGGACGTTAACCCGAGGTTCACGAGCGAATCGACTGCGACGGCTATCACCTCCGCATCTGCAGTCTCGCTCTTTTCGCCGATAATATCCACATTGAGCTGAAAAAATTCACGCAGTCGCCCCTTCTGCGGTTTTTCATATCGGAGGCAGCGCGGGATAGAAAACCATTTAATCGGCTTGGCGACCTGATTTTGAACCTTTGCCACCATTCGTGCCAGTGTGGGTGTGAGCTCGGGTCGCAACGCGAGAAGGCGCCCTCCTTTATCGGTGAAGCTGTAGAGCTGCTCAACGATCTCATCGCCCGATTTGATTCTGTACAGCTCGAGCGTTTCCAAAACAGGCGCATCGAACTCTT
>CAZGJW010000192.1:0-4539 GCA_964525675.1 uncultured Spirochaetota bacterium | reverse complement strand
ACTTAATGATTTTGCAGTACTACCTTAACTCTCGCAATAATATGTTTTTTAATTTAATTATACATAATGTAATCAATGTATAAAGTACCAGGTACTAATTAATTGAGGTCATAACAGCGAAACACAAGCTCTGTACAGTATTTTCCATAATCGTAAATAATATTTTGTAGAAATTTGAAATTATATTCAAGGAGGGTGTCGTTGGCATCTCATAAATCGGCAAAGAAGAGTGTCCGCCAGGATGCAAAGGCGCGGATGAGAAATCGGATGTGGAAATCAAGGATGAAAACAGCGAAAAACAAGCTTGAGAGGGCCCTCGAAGAAAAACGGACGGATGACGTCGATACACTTTTCAAAGAGTACGTTTCTGTTGTTGACAGTGCAGCATCAAAAGGTGTGATTCACCGCAATACTGCATCGAGAAAAAAAACAAGATTGTCTCAGAAGTTACTCTCCCGGTAACCATAGACCTGTACTTTTTCAGGTAAAAAAATAGCAGCAAGGGAATCGAGTTAATAAAGAAATATCCATGTGATCAAAAAACTGCCTGTCCGCAGAGCAAAAACCGTAAAAATATGAAATTCTCCGGATAAAATTGTAAAATTGTCATAAAATTCGTATTGATATTTATTGTAATTTGTGCATAATATTTCCACAGGTAGTGCGGTTGATCTGTTTCGTGAAGAGTATACGAGAAGGCACACACATATGACTGCTGTTAATTCCGGGTAAGTAAAAGGAGGGAATCTTGACGAAAGCAGAAATTGTAGAAGAAATAAATGAAAAATTGGGATTAACAAAAAAAGATATTGCCCGGGTGATCGATCTATTTTTTGAAATTGTTAAGGATGGGTTGCGTAAAGATGAACACATAGAGCTCAGAGGATTCGGCACCTTCGAGGTTAAAACAAGGGAAGAGAGAGAGGCCCGGAATCCCAAAACCGGAGATTCAGTACGGGTACCAAGAAGGAAAGTCCCCTATTTCAGACCAGGTAGGGAATTGAAATCCATTTCTAAAAATAGAATCAGCTAATCACAACATAGTGCCACCGGTGAGCGGGATATTCTTCGAGACGTACAAGCGGTTGTTATGTCCGGCGGCACCACAGGCACTAAAAGCATTATCCGGACGTGCAGTGTACGGTTAACCTTCAATAGAAACTCCGTCCATGACCAACAATAAAAACGACGAGGCCGATCAATACCGTAGAAAGAGTATGAACACGAGAAATCCGGAAAAATATAGATGGCTTCTGCTTTCTCTGTCATCCTCAGTTATTCTTATTTTTACCTTTCCCGCACCTGGCTTTCCGATTCTTGGATGGATAGCCTTTGTACCGTTATTTATCGTTATTCAGCGCGAGAAGGTTTCAAGAGTGTTGTTGTCAGCGGGCGTAACGAGTGTTGTGTTCAATATCTTCTATTTATGGTGGGTGAAAGAGTATAAACATCCACTAGCGCTTTCCGGTGCGGTTTTTGCCGAGGTTGTTTTTTTTGTCCCCGCAGTCATGCTTTCCCGTTTTCTCTATTATAATCTCCAGCTCGTTATACCGAAGGGGCGTCGTTTTAATAAGGGCGCCTATATAGAATATTTGAAGCCGTTGATGCTCCCCCTGGGATGGATTGCGCTCGATTATTTGAAAACTATAGGGTTTCTCGCATTTCCATGGGGCATACTTGCATACAGCCAGTATAAAAATCTCCTGTTTATTCAGAGTGCAAGTGTTTTCGGAATATGGGGGATCGACCTGATTATGCTTTACGGTAATGCAGTTCTCGCGGTTTTTTTTGCACGTATGCTCTCCGGGAAGAAAAATTCGATGCGTGTCTGTGTTGTGCACGGCCTGATTGTTGTGTTTCTGATCGGTCTTTCTTTTGTTTTCGGATTAACGAAACGGGCTGAAGAAAAAAAGGGTTTTTACGATTTCACCCGTGTTGCCCTTATACAGGCGAATCTTGACCCCTGGAGCCCGCGTGTACGAGCAAACCTTGCAACTGAGATGAGACTTACAAACAGAGCGCTTGCGGAAAATCCCGATATTGTTGTGTGGAGTGAGTCGTCAGTACCCTTTTACTATCGCTACCATTTAAAAGAGAACAATAAATACGCAGAAATGATGTACGACTATATTGCTGGTGTAAACAGGCCGTTTGTATTCGGGACAGTCGATCTGGATGGGGAACTGAGAAACGGGAGGTATGTCGGTGATTTCTATAACGTAGCTATTTTTTATAACGGCGGCGAATTGAAAGGAGTGTACCGGAAAATCCATCTTGTGCCCTTCGGTGAGTGGTTTCCATATAAGAGGCTGTTTCCGTTTATCACAAAAATTCTCGAGAATGCCGGGGCGGGTGGTTTCAATCCCGGCCGGGATTTTACAGTATTTCAAACTGGAGGCCTCTCTTTTAACGTACTTATATGCTTTGAGGATGTATTCGGAAACCTCGCTCGAAAATTCGTATCACGGGGAAGCGACCTTATAGTTACTATTACAAATGATGCTTGGACCGGAAGTCCGAAGGCTGAGGTTCAGCACTATGTCAAATCGATTTTTAGAGCGATTGAAAATAGGAGAAGCCTCGTCCGAGCGGCAAACGGCGGCGTAACCGCGTGTATTAATCCCTATGGTAGAGAGCTTTACAGGCTGTCTCTTTTTACCAGTGACTATCTGGTCTGCGATGTGCCTGTTTTGACTGGAGATCCCGTTACCTTTTATACACGGCATGGAGACCTTCTCGCCATCGTTCTTTTCTGTACTGTCAGCGCACTTTTTCTGTTCCTCGTGATTCGGCGGGTATTTTACAAAGAGATATGAAATAATGCCGCTGAAAAGCGGCTATAAAAATCTGTTGACAGTATGTTGAAAGAAAATATCATGGAGGGTATGCTGAAAACGTAGGAGAATAGCTTCAAATCGGATGATTATCCGGAAGGGATTAATATAGTGGGGCAGAAGATGAAATTCGAGGGAAAAATTCTTGTCGCCGACGATGAAAGGGTCAATGTCGAATTTTTTGAAGTGATGTTGAGCAAGCTTGGTTTTTCTGTTGTTGTGGCTTATGACGGAGAAGAGGTTTTAAATAAATTGGAGGAGTTCAGGCCAGACCTCATACTGCTTGACCTACTGATGCCCCGCCTGAACGGTTTCAGAGTGATAGAGAAGCTGAAAAGTGAGGAAACAACAAAGGATATTCCAATAATCGTACTCTCCGCGGTGAGTGACGTTGACAAGAAAGTTGATTTGCTCGAGCTTGGAATCGATGATTATATTATCAAACCCTTCAATTTTATTGAAATACTTGCCAGAATCCGGAGTGTCCTCAGATCGAAGGCATACAGGGACGAACTGTGTGAGAATGAAAAACGGATACAGCTGCTAAAAGATTTTGAGGAGGCGCTTGAAGCATTTTTTAACGGAGCATGCACTGATTCAAAGGAGATGATTGCATATATCAAGCAGAACAGGGGGGAGAATGTCCCAAACATCGGTGATCTGCCAAAGATGGTTGTTGATAGAGAAAAGAAGCTCATGCGGAGCATTGAAAATTTGAGAAAGCGGTATACCGGATTTATGGCCGAATAGAGATATGATCGTCCGGTTTCGGAGGGTGTCGATATGATACGTGAAAGCAAGAAAAAGATGCTTGAAATGTATACTGAGGGCCTCAGACTGTACAAAGAGATGAAATTCAAGGAGGCATTGAATTTTTTCAAGAAGGCGATTGAATTCGAACCTTCGGACGGTCCGAGCAGGCTCTATGTTGCCCGGTGCATCGAGCTGATCAAGAATCCGCCCTCTTCCGATTGGGACCGTGTGTTTACGATGACGACAAAATAAAAATTTAAGAGGTATTTTCATGGGTAAAACGAGCAATTACACCGATATAAAAGATGCCGAAAAAGTGGAAACAGTTTTCAGCGATACAACGACATTTAACGGGGTGCTGAGGTTCGACCGGTCAATAAAAATTGAAGGTAAATTCAAGGGCCGCATCATCTCAAAGGGCCTTCTCATAATTGGAGAAACTGCAAATGTCCGGGCGAACATAAAGGCGAACTCGGTCATAATAGCGGGTGAGGTGCGGGGTGATGTCGAGGCCTATGAACGCCTGGAGATGCTTCCTACCGGCAAGCTTTATGGAAACATCAAGACGAGGAAGCTGAAAATGGCGGACGGTGTAGTGTTTGAAGGTTCATGCGAGATGCTCAAATACACTGGTTCTCCAGACGACCGAGGCGGCGCACGGCGATCATCACCTGAAGAAAAGAAAAAGGAGGCCTACCAGGCCCTCGGCGGCTGATTTTCCCGCGGGTTCACGGTACCCTAAACGAAATCCAATCAATTACCGGTTTCAGAATCTTTCAAACGTATTTCTTATGAGGGCTCGCGGATCAGCGGTAGTGGAAGCGAGTGTGCCCGTCCCGATGAACGTATGTGGATGAGCTTCAGTAAGCTATTCAGCCGGCCGTCTACCCACATGGTATCCGGATGTAACCGGGAAAAATCTTGACTTTTGGGGCAATTATTATATATTCAC
>CAZGJW010000191.1:0-4592 GCA_964525675.1 uncultured Spirochaetota bacterium | reverse complement strand
ATCGGGTATTCCTGTGTGGCAACAGGGCATACACTCGGAGACAACGTTGAAACAATTCTGTATCGAATAGCAACCGGAAGCGGTCTTTCTGGATTATCTGGTATACTGCCGAGAAGCAATCGGGTAATTCATCCGCTTCTTACGGTAACAAAAAGGCAAATTCTGGATTTTTTATCAGAGCAGGGCCTGTCGTACAGAGTCGACCGCAGTAATTTTAATACAGCAGTTCCAAGAAACAGTATCCGTACCGAAATTATTCCCAGCTTTCTGCGTATCAACTCCGCATTCGAGCGGCATATCGCAACTCTGGCCGGTATAATTCGCGAGGAAAATGAACTGCTTGAAAGCTTCACACGGCAGGCTGTCGATACTATTACCAGTAAAAAGGCAGATGACGTTTACATACTCGACTATGCAGGTTTTTTACAGCTCGATCCACCTATACGGAGGCGTGTCCTCATCCATGCGTTCAACGGGTTGATTCCGAACGAACATGGGATGAAGAGAAGGTATATGTCATACAGTGTTCTCAACAGGTTGTCATCAGATAGGATTGAGGGTAATAAATTATTATATAGTAATGAATTACTCACAATCCGCAAAGAATACAACACCCTCATTTTCAAGAAAAGGGTTGTCGATAAAAGGGCGAAAGGGTATCTTTACACTGTAAATATTTTAAAGGGTGATCTGTTCATTAAAGAGATAGAAAGATCGATCAGGTTTGATGTGACCGGTAGACCAAAGGTCTTTGAAAAAAACAGTCTGTACTTCGATTATCACAAGCTGCAGCCGCAGCTTTCGGTACGGAGCAGAAGAGAGGGTGATCGGATCTCCTTACGGAATACGGGAACGAAGAAACTGAAGAATCTGTTTATCGATGACAAGGTTCCAGCGGAAATACGTTCGGTTGTTCCAGTTCTCGAATGTAAAGGGGTGGTGATCGGTGTATTCTGCTGTTTATACGGTAAGAGTAACAGAGTATCTGCACAAAATATGGTTGATAAAGAAACTGATACAGTTCTTGCGTGTGCGCTGTTGCATAGTGAGAGCCGCCAAATAACGGCTGACCACCAAAAAAGCGGTTAAATGAAATAAGGTCTTGAAAAATTTGAAAACAATCATTTCGAAAACGAAAATCGAAGAAAAGGTCGAAGACCTTGCATCACTCATCAGCGAGGATTATAAAAAAGAAGGTGTCGTTCTCGTTTGCAACCTGAAGGGTGCATTCATTTTTCTCGCCGATTTATGCAGGAAAATCACTGCGCCCATAAGTGTGGATTTTATTGCTACCACGAGCTACAAGGGCACAAGGTCAAACGGTGATGTACGTATAATTAAAGATTTGAAGATGGATGTGCGTGACAGACATATTCTTCTTGTCGAAGATATTGTCGATACAGGATATACGCTTGAATATATCATTGGATATTTGAAGCTCCATCACCCGAAGAGTGTTAAGGTGTGTACATTACTTGACAAGAAATGCAAACGGGAAATCGAGGTTCCAATCGATTATACGGGATTTGTTATCGGTGACACCTTTGTCGTTGGGTACGGTCTCGATTATAATGAACGGTACCGGGAACTGGACTACATCGCCGAGTATGAAGGATAAGGGGATGGATGGAAACGATAGACGCGTTGCTGATAAGAGAGGTTTTTAGTGGATAACAATAAAAAAGATTTTAAAAGTTTCAGGCCTTCCAACAGGCTTGCGCTTATTGCTATTATAGGCCTTGTCGCCCTCTTTCTCATGTTTATGTTCAACAAACCGAAAGAGACGTATAAGGAAATAGAATATTCAAATTTTATACAGCTTGTAAGAGACAACAAGGTTCAGCAGCTGAAGATAGTCGACAAGGACATATACGGGTATGTCTCGGGCGGAGAGTCGCCTCTCATATCCTTTCATACCATTATTCCCTACGAAGACCCTACACTCATTCCTACACTGCTCGAGCATAATATTGAATTCAAAGGCGGGGTGAAGAAAAATTTTCCGTTTCTCAATGCACTTGTCGGAATCGTCCCCTGGATACTGATACTCGGTATTTTCTGGTTTATCATGCTCAGGCAGATACAGGGAACGAGCAACAAAGCGCTGTCGTTCGGCAAGAGCAGGGCCAGGTTGCAGCCTGATTCGGCGCGAAAAGTGACATTTGAGGATGTTGCGGGTGTTGAAGAGGCGAAGGAAGAGTTAGCCGAAGTAATAGACTACCTGAGAGACACTGAAAAGTACACCCGACTTGGTGCGAAGATACCGAAGGGGCTTCTGCTCGTGGGGCCACCCGGCACCGGGAAAACACTTCTCGCGAAGGCAATTGCCGGCGAGGCAGATGTTCCGTTTTTCAGTATGAGCGGCTCCGATTTTGTCGAGATGTTCGTCGGTGTCGGTGCAAGCAGGGTGCGCGACCTTTTTGATCAGGGTAAAAAGCATTCACCGTGTATTATTTTCATCGACGAGCTCGATGCCGTCGGCAGGGTCAGGGGCGCAGGCTACGGTGGTGGTCATGATGAACGTGAGCAGACACTGAATCAGCTGCTCGTTGAAATGGATGGATTTGAAGAAAACGAGGGTGTTATCGTTGTTGCCGCAACGAACAGACCTGATGTCCTGGACCCTGCGCTTTTACGGCCGGGCAGGTTCGACCGGCAGGTTGTTGTGGATATACCGGATATTAAGGGAAGGGAGGGTATTTTGAAGGTGCACTCCCGCAAAATCCCGTTGGCAAAATCGGTTAATCTCAAGATAATAGCCCGCGGCACTCCCGGTTTTTCAGGCGCCGACCTTGCCAATCTCGTAAATGAAGCAGCGCTTCTTGCCGCGAATCGTAATAAGCGAAAAGTCGGAATGGATGAGTTTGAATTCGCGAAGGACAAGGTCCTCATGGGGCCTGAGAGAAAAAGTATAATCATTTCTGAAGAGGAAAAAAAGGTAACGGCCTATCATGAAGCGGGGCACGCGCTGCTTGGCATGCTCCTTGAGAACGCAGACCCGGTTCACAAGATGACAATTATTCCACGCGGGCTTTCTCTCGGGCTCACGCAGAGCCTGCCAGAATCGGATAAGCACAATCTAAGAAAAGATTACATCGTCGATCAAATCACTCTTCTTATGGGCGGCAGGGTTGCAGAGGAGATACAGTTCGGTGATGGAGGTATCACAACCGGAGCACAGAATGATATTGAACGCGCGACGAATACTGCCCGGAAAATGGTGTGTGAATGGGGGATGAGTGAAAAACTCGGTCCGCTGTTGTACGGGCAGAAAGAGGAGCCGATATTTATCGGCAAAGAAATAGCGCGTCATAAAGATTACAGCGAGATGACCTCTCAGTATATTGATGAAGAAATCAAAGAAATAGTGAAGAGTGCGTTCCAGCGGGCATACGCCATTCTGACAAAAAATAAAAACACCCTTGACAAACTGGCAAAGAGGCTTCTTGAAAAGGAGGTACTCGACAGAAAAGAGATTGAAGAGATAGTGGGTGTTACAAAAAAAAGCAAAACAGCGAGAAAGCCCCTTCCCAAATTGGTGAAAACCCCTGAGAAAAAATCGAGTCCTCGAAAAGAAAAGATTTTGTTGGATAAACTTAAAATCGCTACCAGTGAAGCAGGCCCGGAGTGACGGCCGTTCGAATAGCGGTGGGGTTTTAACCGATAAGATGGCACGCTGCAGCGATCCTATCTTTTTACCTGTGCTATGAAAAAACCTGAGCTCATCCTCCCCGCAGGAAATTACGAAAAACTCATCTATGCGATTGCATATGGGGCTGATGCCGTATATGCAGGTATTCCGGAAACCTCACTGAGAGCGAAGTACAACGGCTTCGATGTAGGGCTTCTGAAAGAAGCTGTCGACTACTGTCATCGGCATCAAAAGAAGATATACATAACAACAAATGTATATGCGCGTGAAGATGATATTCCCCGATTATCCCGCCATCTGGCCGAGATAGCGGAAAGTAAGCCAGATGCTTTTATCGTTTCCGACCCCGGAATCTTTCGTGTTGTATCATCACTGAAACTGCACATACCTGTACACTTGAGCACACAGGCAAATACCACAAATTCAGAGAGCGTTAAATTTTGGATTGATCGGGGAATACAAAGGATAATTCTCGCCCGAGAACTTGGCTTCTCAGAAATTGCACGTATCCGAAACCGTGTGCCCGATGCTGAGCTCGAAATATTTGTTCACGGAGCCCTCTGCATTTCCTATTCCGGAAGATGCCTTCTCTCCAGTTACCTTACAGGCCGTGATGCAAACAGGGGCAACTGTGCGGGAGCCTGCAGGTGGCGGTACTTTGTTGTTGAAGAATCCCGCAGGAATGACTTTTTTGAAATACAGGAAGATACGCACGGTACCTATATTTTTAATTCTAAAGACCTGTGTCTCATCGATATGGTTCCCCGTTTAAAAAAGATCGATATCGACGGTTATAAGGTTGAAGGAAGAACCAAAAATACCTTTTATCTCGCGCTTGTTGCCATGTCGTACAGAGCAGTAATGGATGTGGAATTCGATGGCACGTCCTCTTCGATACTACCCCATGTTTCAACTCTTATAAAAATGCCGGACAATCACG
>CAZGJW010000190.1:0-4670 GCA_964525675.1 uncultured Spirochaetota bacterium | reverse complement strand
CTCTTTCAATCCCCTCTTGAAGAGAACGATTTTACACGAATTACGAACAAACTGACCGAGTGGAGTGCCCCGTTCAAAATCATGGATGATAAATTCATCCTCGTGAAAGACGAGAACACCTCCGCGTATTTGAGAATGAAACTTGGCCAATCCGGTATACTCCCGAGCGGCATCAAGGGCTGGGAGCTTTTCGATACCCAGTCGTGGACAACGACAGATTTCGAGAGAAACATAACGAAACGAAGGGCGATAATCGGTGAGATAACAAAACACATCAAGCTGCTTGATGATGTCGAGGATGTGAGCATTCAGGTTACAATGCCCGAGGCGCAGCTGTATCTTGACAATGAGCTCCCGTATACGGCGTCCGTTATCATTACACCGGCGCCTTACTCTGATATTCTCACCAATAAGAAGAAGATCAAGGGAATAATCGATCTGATCGCATTCGGTGTGGACAGGCTCCAGCCCGAAAACGTCATTGTTACCGACAACCACGGCAATATTCTCTCCGACTTTGAGGCTGAGGACACTGTCACCTATTTGAACCGCGCAAAGGAGGAGTGGAAAATAAAGGAGCGTCTCAGGCTGCAGATGCAGACTGAAATCGCAAACAAACTGAAAGCGATGCTCGGTGACGACAAGGTGGATGTATCCACCGAAGTGGAGCTCGACTTCGACCAGAAAAAGGTCGAGAAAACGGAATTCATACCTATTGTCAAGAGGCCTGATAACCCTGAAACACCCTATGACGAAACCGAGGTTGCGATGAATGTAATCAGGAGTGAGAAGGATACCTCCGAGCATTTCGAAGGCCTCGGGTTTGTCCCCGAAGGTCCACCCGGCGTCGAACCGAATATACCGCCCGGGTACAAAGAGGCGACAAATGAAGGGACAAAGTACGATAAAAAAGAGAATGTGAAGAATTATGAGATAAGCGAGCAGGTTTCTCATATACAGTCAGCCCCTTATAAGATAAAACGTATATCCGTTGCAGTCTGGGTTGACGGCACATGGAAGAAGCTCTTCGACGAAAACGGCAAGCCGCTGTTGACCGAAGAAGGCGGAATAAAACGAACGTATGTTCCGCGAACAACGGACGAAATCCGAAATTATGAAGAAATAGTCAAGGGTGCGATCGGATATGATGCCGCCCGCAAGGATAAGGTTGTTGTGAAGAATATTCAGTTTGACAGAACGCAGGAATTTTCACTTGAAGACGCGTATTTGAAACGGAGGGAACAGCTTCGAAAAACGCTTCTTTCGGCGTTGATTGCGCTTTTTGCAATATTCATTGTTACTCTCGCATATCGTGCAATCTCCAAGGAGCTTGCCAGAAGGAAGCGCCTCAGGGAGGAAGAGCTTGCAAGGCAGCAGCAGCTTATGCGCGAAGCGGCATTGAAATCCGCCGAAGCTGAGGGTGTTGAAGTGGAGCTCTCGACCGAAGAGAGGGCGCGTCTTGAAATGCAGGAAAATGTCATGAGTATCGCCCGCGAGCATCCGGAAGAGGTCGCAAAACTAATCAGAACCTGGCTCGCCGAAGAGCAGTGAGGAGGAGAAAATGGGTAAAGTCCAACCAAAACCTGCCCAGGGTCATGTCATGGGGGGTAAGAAGGCACTGACCGGCCGGCAGAAAGCGTCGATATTTCTTGTCACTCTCGGGTCTGAGATCTCTGCCGAGATATTCAAGCACCTCCGTGAAGATGAGATTGAACAGCTTACTTTCGAAATTGCGCGTCTTGAAACTGTAGACCCTTCCGAGAGAGACAAGGTGCTCATGGAATTCCAGGAACTGATGATGGCCCAGGATTTTATCTCATCGGGCGGAATTGATTATGCGAGAGACCTGCTTGAAAGGGCGCTCGGTTCGCAGAAAGCCATTGATATCATAAACCGTCTCACCTCTTCGCTCCAGGTGCGGCCCTTCGATTTTATTCGAAGAACCGATCCGAGCCACCTGCTGAACTTTATACAGGGAGAGCATCCGCAGACCATAGCGCTGATTCTTGCCTATCTGGAGCCGAATAAATCTTCTATTATTTTGGGTTCACTCCCTGATGATGTGCAGGCGGATGTCGCAAAGAGGATTGCGACAATGGATAGAACCTCACCCGATGTTCTTCGTGAGGTCGAACGGGTTCTTGAGAAAAAACTCTCCACACTTGCGAGCGAGGATTATACAGCGGCCGGTGGAATAAGCACAATTGTGGATATTCTGAACCTCGTTGACAGGAGCACCGAAAAAACAATTATCGAGTCGCTTGAAGAGGATGACCCAGAGCTTGCAGAGGAGATAAAGAAACGGATGTTCATATTCGACGATATAGTTCTTCTCGATGACAGGGCAATTCAAAAGGTGCTCCGGGAGGTGGACACCCCCGATCTTGCAAAGGCGCTGAAAGGAGTTGATTCAGAGGTGCAGGACAAGATTTACAGGAATATGAGCAAACGGGCTTCCAGCCTTTTGAAGGAGGATATGGAGTTCATGGGGCCGGTTCGTTTAAAAGATGTTGAAGAAGCACAGCAAAAGATTGTAAGCATTATTCGAAAACTCGAGGAAGCGGGAGAAATTATTGTCGCCCGCGCCGGCGAGGATGAGCTCGTCGTATAGGAGGGAGGCAGTGGCGCGAAAAATATTCAAGCCCGCAGAGGTGAAGGAGATCAAGTCCAAGGTGCTTATCACACCTCCACAGATCGGGCCGAGGAAACCGAAGGCTGCACCTGTTGAGGAGATTGAGGAGGTGGAAGAGCCGGAGGCCCTGAAAAAGGAAACGTCGCCGGAACTGCCGGTTCAGGAAGAGCGGCAAGCGCTTTTAGCCGATGCAAAAAAAATAAAAGAGGAAGCTGAAGCCGAGACGAAAAGGATCAGGGAAGAGGCCGAAGAAGCGGCCTTTAAGATAATGCAGAAGAGCAATGTTGATGTGCGAAAGGCCACGGAAGAGGCTGAGTCTCAAGCACAGAAAATAATGGACGAAGCGCGTGATAATGTGTTGCGCATAGAAGAAGAGGCCAAAAAAAAAGCGGAGGAAATCATTGCAGAGGCACGGCAAAAAGCGCTCGATGAGGGGCGGGATAAAGGTTTCAAGACAGGTGAGGAAGAGGCGAAGCGGCTTATCGAAAGGCTTCATGAGATACTCAACTCCGCAATCGATGAGCGCCGGAAGATTCTTGACAGCACTGAAAGGCAACTCGTCGATCTTGTTCTTCTTATTACGAGAAAGGTGGTAAAGGTAATTTCAGAAACTGAAAAGAGCGTTGTGATGGAAAATGTGCGGGAAGCGCTCAAAAAGGTAAAGGGTGAAACCCAGATAACGATAAAGGTCAATACCCGGGACATGGAATTAACGAGTAAGCATAAAAAGGAATTTATAGCAGCGGTTGAAAGCCTGAAACAGGTCAGGGTGGAGGAGGACAGCCGTGTGGATCCCGGCGGATGCATCATCACAACCTCCTTTGGCGATATAGATGCACGGATACAGAACCAGCTGCATATAATCGAGAAGAGTATCAGGGAGCTGGTGCCGATTACTGAATGAGCATAGGGGATATCCTTATGGCGATCGACATATTTCAAAAATATAGAACTGCTGTCGAGAGCATAGACACCATTTCCTACGAGGGAACGGTGAGCAAGTCTGTCGGCCTGCTTGTAGAGAGTAAAGGGCCGCTCGCAGGCGTGGGTGAGCTTTGCAGGATAGTGGTCGATGAGCAGGATACCGAAGAGCATAGGGAGGTGCACGCGGAGGTTGTGGGCTTTAAAAACGGCACGGCCCTCCTGTTTCCCTTTTATCATGACAGTGGTATAAAATCGGGGATGCGGGTCATTGCGACCGGCAGGCCTCTGTCCGCGAAGGTCGGTAATGAGTTTCTGGGTAGAGTGATAAATCCGATCGGACAACCGATTGACAGCAGAGGACCAATCGGCTATGAGACGGAGTATCCAATCTTCAACGCGCCGCCGCATGTTCTGAAGAGGAAAAGGATCACCGAGCCTCTCGCAACCGGCATCAGGGCCATAGACGGCCCCCTGACCATAGGGAAGGGACAGCGAATTGGAATATTCTCGGGAAGCGGGATTGGCAAGAGCACGCTGCTCGGTATGGCGGCGAGAAACACCTCGGCAGATGTGAACGTAATCGCTCTGATCGGTGAACGCGGAAGGGAGGTTCGTGAATTTATTGAAAGAGACCTCGGTGAAGATGGCCTCAGGCAGTCGGTCGTTGTTGTCGCGACGTCGGATCAGGCGCCGATTATGAGAATACGCGGTGCATACCTCGCAACGGCAATTGCCGAGTACTTTCGGGATCGAGGGAATGATGTCCTGTTCATGATGGATTCGATAACCAGATTCGCCTATGCGCAGAGAGAAATCGGCCTCGCAGTCGGTGAACCGCCGGCGACAAAGGGATATACGCCGAGTGTGTTTGCAATTCTTCCAAAGTTGCTCGAGCGCAGCGGAATGGCGGAAAATGGGTCGATCACCGGGATTTACGCAGTTCTTGTGGAAGCGGATGATTTGAATGAGCCTGTTTCCGATGCGGTGAGAGGGGTGCTGGACGGTCATATTGTGCTTTCTCGGAAACTTGCCCAAAAGAACCAGTACCCGGCTGTTGATGTGCTTGCGAGTATCAGCAGGCTGACGCCGTATATTGTGTCAAAGGAGCATTTAG
>CAZGJW010000189.1:0-4707 GCA_964525675.1 uncultured Spirochaetota bacterium | reverse complement strand
CGAGCCCGTAATGTCTGGTATTAGAGCGTGTGTAAAAACAGCAGGAAACTATATGTGATCGAGGTTTACAGAGCAATTTGTGAAGGTAAATGAAATACTGGATGAAATATTTGAAGTTGCTTGCTTAAAGAAACCGGAAATTCTGGTACAAAATACCAGAAGTCCTTAAGATAAAACCTTAGGTGTCTTGTGTTCTCTCGCTAAACCCCCTTATTTCGAGATCTTAAATCATTTTTTCTTTGATAATACCCATGGCTGCCTCCTTGAATTAGTAAATAGATTTGGATTTAATAAGGGAATCATGTAGGAGGTAAAATTGGAAGGGATAAATGATTCTGGAGATAAGATTAATGCTGTAGGTTAATTACTGCGTGAAGAAGAAGCCAGAGCAAAGCGATTTCGTACAAGGTGCCCTATGGAGAAAAGCACCATATTATTATTTAGGCAATAACCATCATAGTTTCTTGCGAATATTTTACAAAGTGCTGCCATTGTGCTTGGCCTCACTTTATTTAGAAATGGGATAAATGTGGGCTTTTTATTTAGGCATACGACCTGACGTCCTGTCAGGCCTGCTGGTTATTATCCGCATGTTTTCTCTCCTGTTACACTATTAAGGCCTTTCTCCTGTTCCAAAAAATACTTTTTCTCCAAATATAAAACAAATCCGGTATTACTTCAGTTTATATAAAGCAAAAGGGTTTTGGAGGAATGTTTGCCGGTCTATAAGCCATGGGAAAAGAACGTCATTCAGGAGATATTGCATGATCATTTTAAATCGTTTTAAGAAAACTATGACACCCAATACTCGGATAAATACGGCAAATACAGGATTATCCGCATCAAAGAAACAGTTGAACGTTCCATTGAATGTGGAGATTATTTCAAAGAGGATCACACGGATTAAATGCACCAACACTCACTGCAAACATGAGTATTTCCGTCCTTTCGTCGCTTCGCTCAAAGGAGCATGTAAAAGCTGGCACCTCTTCCCAAGTTTAAAATGAGCAAAATCAAAAAAGTAATATTAAAGTTTATGTGCCTATTAGTACTATTTGCGTATCAAAAAAAGTTTTTTATATTGTAAAAAAGCCGATCAAGATCCTGTCTTTGATGAACAAAATGCCCGGAATGACTACGATGTCATACTCAAATTATTAGTCCATATTTTGGAATTCAGTAATTATTTGGCTTTGCAGCGAGAAAGACTATTTATAAGGAAATATTATCTTGAAGATAATGAGCTTGAGATTTGGCAACTGGCTGATAACTTCGCCTACAGGTATACACTACGCCCCCTTCGGCATATTGTCTGTTTGATGAGCGCCTGGTTTATATTGCGATAATTTTCTACTTGATGTAGCCAAGTATAATTGTCGTCGTAACGTCGTATATCTGCGGAACGTTATACAACATAAAGAACATCTCTGTGAATATGAACCTTTTATTGAATTACTTTTTGATTATGGAAAATTTCAGAGTGCTCAAAATCCCATTGTGATGGCTTCACGTTACCCCACCGAACGAACAACATCTTAGAACGACCGTTCAGGGATTTGTCGCGCCGCTACCGAAAAAAAGCGGGCTCAACTGTTGGCAGAGGACAATCAAAGCCATGCCTGTCGATACGCCCTTGGTTAAAAACCTGGAGAATGAACAGTACTTGCCGGTCCTGCTTGATGGAAAGAGTTCTCTGGATGAACGGTTTGCAGAAATCGATGCGAACGAAGTGCGCATTAAGGTCTTCAAGTTAAAAAATGAATCCGACTTGGTATCACCAAAAATGAAAAGATTCATCAAAATATCTGAGCTGCCAGAATCAGTGTTGCCTGTGCTCAAGCAACAATTTCTCGATTCACGACAATCGCCAAAGATCACTCCTGAGTCGAACAGCAAGATAAAAATCAGTGACTGTGGTTCCCCACACGCGATTGACCAGGCTATTCCTGCTTGATCTTCGTGCAAACTGAAATCTAACCATCTGTTGTTTTCATAGCAAATTCTAGTACAAACTCCAAAAACTCCTTAGACTAAAAATATATGCGTGCATTCAGCGATCCACTATTGACGTTCAGCTCGTGGACCTTTCCAATGTGTCTATCAATTTTTTTACCTGCGGGTAGAGATTTCTATAAACCCGATTGAATAGCCGGTCGTAAACTTTCACTCTCGAGGAGTCCGGCTCATATCTCTTTTCAACATGTGTCATCCTATGTGCAGCTTCTATGATCGATGGATAGACTCCGATTCCGTATGCAGCAATGATGGCTGCTCCGAGAGCCGAAGACTCAACAGTTGTAGGGATGTAGACTGGTAAATTGAATACATCCGAGACGATCTGGCCCCAGAGGGAGCTCTTCGCTCCGCCGCCCACGAATACGAGTTTTTCGAACCGCGTGTTGAGTGCCTTGGACATCTTTTCGGTCAGGAGTTTGTGCTCGAAGGCAACCCCCTCAAGTATCGACCGATAGAAATGGGCCGTCGTATGTATACCAGACCAGCCGACCGTCACACCACGGGACCCAGGATCCCAGTAGGGTGCCAGGGTACCTAGCCAGTACGGTACTGTGATGAGTCCGTCTGAACCCGGTTTGATTTTTAACGCCAGCTGCTCCCAGTATTTCTCGGTATTCTTGAAGTTCTCCAGGAACCAGCTTATGATGAAACCACCGGATACATTGGCCTCCAGATTGTACGATCCAGGGATTGCGCTCAAGAGGGTGCGAAAAGCCATGTCAATAACGAAATTCGGGCTATATCCGCCGAGGACTGTCCAGGTGCCGATGTAGAAAAAGATACTGTGCATATCGGTAGTATTCGTCCCAATTGCGGTGCAGATCCCATCACCCGCCCCCGAAATCACCGGAAGACCTTCGGGTAGACCGGTTTCCTTTGCCGCTTTCTTCGAGATATTGCCAATATTCTGGCCGGGAGGACAGAGTTCTGGAAACTGATCCACGTTGAGACCGACGGAGTTCATCAAATCGGAATCCCAAGTTTGTTTTTTTATGTTAATCAGCGAGGTTGGATCGGCGCTCACATAGGAGGTAACGATGCGGTCGATGAGATGCATCATTAAAAATGCCTGCACGTCTAAATACTTGTATACATTTTCCGCGATGTGAGGCTCGTTTTCAATAATCCAGAGTATGTCATAAAGGCTGAAGACGAAGCTTGGATATTTTCCTGTTATTCTTTGCATATTTTTCGCGCCTACTTTTTTTTTCACTAACTCGACCTGTTTGGTGCACCGCTCGTCCATGTGCGGAAGGGCATACCTGAGGAGTGTGCCATCACAGGAAATCGGTACGAAAGTTTCTCTCTGATGGGATATCCCGAGAGCAGCGATGTCATCGACATTTACCGTCTTCAGGGCCTGTCGTATTGCAACGCAAGTAGCAGGCCACCATTTGCCGGCGTCTTGTTCGTACCACCCGAGACGGGGATTGAGGATCTCGAATCCGGCTTGACCGTCCGATATGGGGTTTCCATTCACATCCCAGACGAGTGCTCTGCTCGACTGTGTTCCGCAGTCGATACTCAGGATGTATTTTCGTGTATTCATGGAGAATAACCTCCATAAAAAAAATTTGGCTACTATTATAATACACACTACCGAAAAAATCTTTATAATTTTACAGTGCTCGGAGGAAAAATTAACTTGGTGGAAAAAAGTGCAAATATTTTTCACAGGATGTGTACAGAAATATGCCTTGAAAAACTTCACAAATAGGTTAATATTATTTGGATTATAACTCCTGAATCACAAACTGTTATTTAACACCTTGAGCCTCTCGGCTGTTAGATGGCAATTCATCGATATGGAGAATAGTATGAAATGTGAATTACCCGGAATCGACAATAAAGTCCTGGTAGTAACCGGGGGGGCCAGTGGAATAGGCCAGACTATTTGCAACTTTATGGGAACGATAGGTGCCCGTATTGCCGTTATCGATATTACCGAAGAGAAAGGTAATCAGGCAGTCCAAGCCATAATGGGAAAAGGTGGAGAGGCGTATTTTACGCTGGGAGATGTGACAAATGAAGAGGAAATACAACAATGCATGGCAGACATAAGTTCACGTTTTGGTGGAATCGACATCCTTGTCAATAACGCTGGGATCGCAAGCCTCGTACCGTTTGAGCAAATGACCCTTGTAGTCTGGAAACAAATCATCGAGGTGAATCTCACCGGAGCATATATATGTACGAAGGCCGCGCTTCCATATCTGACGGACCGGGGGAAAGGAGGAGTGGTCATTATGATTTCTTCAGGGTCTGCCATTACCGGGTCTGGTGCCTCAGCTTCCTATGCTGCATCCAAAGGAGGGCTTAACAGTCTAGTACGTGCGCTTTCCCGAGAACTTGCACCGAAATGTATCCGGGTAAACGGTGTTGCACCCAGATCCATAGAGAGTGAGCTGTTGAAAAAGATCTACACGCCGGAATATCTCTCCCAGATGGCACAGGAGATTCCGGTTGGAAGAATGGGAACCTACGAAGATGTTGCTCACGTGGTCGCATTTCTCGCAAGTGACCTTGCGAGCTTTATCTCAGGAGAAACTCTGCTCGTAGACGGCGGCCGCACATTTGGGAAATAGGTTGTGAGAACCTTATTACCAGACTATGTAACCCACGTCAATAAAATCCCTAAGTTATGGTTTTATCCATTAAAATTACGGTTTTTTGTACCAGAATTTCATGCAA
>CAZGJW010000188.1:0-4796 GCA_964525675.1 uncultured Spirochaetota bacterium | reverse complement strand
GGGCATTTTTTTATCTGAATGCCCAAAAAAATATTCATGCGTCAGAGCTGTATTCGAGAATCCTTAATTATCTCCACAGCCCCTGAGTGTCAGCAGCTGATAAAACGCAGAAGCTTTGAAATGATATAATTTGAGCGGAAAAATCCGGCAGATGTAAGACACAAGTGGTCTGTTTTCTTTTCCGCATAACCGAGATTTTGAAGCTCATTGATGTACCTATCTAATTGAACCTTATATTTTACATTGGCCATATACTCCAATTCTGACAACTTGATACCGCTGGTCATTCGCAGGGCGAGTATTATTCTTTCGTACAGCAGTTCTCGTTTGCCGAGTACTTCTGTCTCTGCTACCGGTTTCAACCCTTTTTCGGCAATTTCAATATATTTCCCGAGACCCTGTATATTTTTCTCACGAATACCGTGTCTTGTCGTTACCGCACCGAGCCCCACGCCGATGTACTGGCCTGCCCTCCAGTAATTCATATTGTGCTTCGACCGGAAGCTCTCTTTTGCAAAGTTTGAAACCTCATACTGGCTGTACCCGAAAGAGGACAAAAATCTGACTGTGTGGTAATACAGCTTCTCATAGGTGCTATCATCGAACAGAAGGGCTTTCGATGGAAGTGCAAAACCACCCCGCTCGTGAAGGGAAAGCATATATACCGATATATGTGCTGGTTTGAGAGCTGCAGTCTCTGCAAGATCTTTTTTAAACAGACACACGCCTGCTGCGACATCCCTGCCTGCCTGTAGCCCGAGAATAAGGTCGATGTTGAAATTATTAATATTCTCTTCAGAGAGAATTTCAACAGCCCTGATAGAATCCGTCCTTCGTGTTTTCCGCGCCCATTGTTCCAGCACGGAATCTTCGAAGCTCTGCACCCCAAGTGACACCCGGTTTATTCCGGAGGATTTCCAGACCCGAACCTTCTGCCGGTCAACTGATTCGGGATTCGCCTCCAGTGTAAATTCAGCATCCTGAGCGATGTTAAAACTGCTGTACAACTTCTCAGCAATAAAACCAAACTGCCGGGGCGTAAGAATAGAGGGAGTACCACCCCCTATGTACACGGTATTGATCCATTCTCCTCTGTAGAGGGCCATTTCGCAGTTGAGTGCATGCAGATAGCGGAAGATCTCATCAGCATCCGGCGAGGCGAAGGAGAGAAAATCGCAGTACGCACATTTGCTCCTGCAGAACGGTATGTGAATATAAAGAGAAATCATAATACCGCCTTCAGCTCTAAAAAACCGGCATTTAAAATACATGCTCCCCGGTTGACTGTTTAGATAACACCATAGTATGTTATGTGCATGCCTGAGAAAAACACTGAAGAGAAAGTACTCTTTACCAATAAAAAAGCCTACCATGATTTTACCATAATCCAGAAAATAGAGGCGGGAATATCTCTACTCGGCACCGAGGTGAAATCCATACGGGATAGGAACATCAGCCTCAAGGACGGTTTTGCATTTATCAGGTCAGGAGAGATCTTTTTAAAGAACGTGCATATCAGCCAGTATCCGTTCGGAAACAGGATGAATCACGATCCTGTTCGCGAGAGGAAACTGCTCCTTCATAAAAGTGAAATACAAAAACTCCGTTCAAAGATTCGTGAAAAGGGATACACACTCGTGCCCCTCAGGGTATACCTCAAAAACGGCAGGGTTAAGGTGGAGCTCGGACTGGTCAGAGGGAAAAGACTGTATAATAAAAAAGAAGACATCAGGAAAAGAGACGAATCGCGGGAGCTAAAGCGGCATTTCAAGGCCTCGAACCTTTCAGGCCAGCTTAAATAAGTCTCAACCCTCCAGTCCGGATTAGGGCTTTTTCCTCACATTCTGCAGAGAGTCAAGTATATCAACGAGCTCATCCTCCTCTATCTTCTTTCCCTCCGAGGCAAGGATCTCATTTATCCTTTTAATTACCACATTTATATCATCAAGAGAGCCATGTAGCAGCTCAATTCTTTTCAGCTCTTTTATTATACGGTCCAGATCGGCCTGAGAAAGGCGAGAGAGCTCTTCATGCTTCTGCTGAACCTCGTGGGGCTTCTTTTCGTCTTCGCTTTTTACGACTTCGACAACCGTGTCAGAGGTTTCGAGTATGAAATCCTCGGTGCCACAGAGACCCAGCACACTGTTGACCTCCCGCACGCCGCCGGGGACGACGGGAACAGGTTTGAAGTACAGAGCTACGGCACTATCATCCTTAGAAAAGGGCAGATTATCGAACCTTCTTTTGCGTTTGGTATCGGGAACGACCCAATCGAATTCTGGATGATCCTGCAATGTTTTAAAATTTGCAAAATTTATTTTATAGGGAACAGTCACGATACCGCCCTCCAGCACACCGCTCAGACAGAGAGCTGGATTTTTTTCGGATTGAGAACGCCATAACGCGGGTAATGATTTGTTTTCAAGGGTTGTCTCAAACGAAATCCGTCTCCCGTCTGAAAGCTCGAAATGGTACTGACCCTTTTCACCGAGATAGGTGTCGTACAGGAGCCGAAAACCGATCGACCGCTTTTTTTTTGATTTGTTCTCGGCCCGATATTGGATGAGTACGCCCTCTTCTCTGCCTGTACCCTTTCTTTGCACAAAAGTAACAATCTGCCGAACACGCACCAGGTCGTTTTCCCACACAGCCTCAACCGAGGAGTTCCTGTTTACAGGGAATAGAGAAAACACACCTTCGGCGCTACCGAAAACAAAAAGCTCATCATCGACATATACAACCGTATAACTTGACGGCGGCTCGTCGTAAAAAATTAGATCACTGTTTTCGTCCCCCTCTACATCATCTTTTCCGTTCACTGTTGAGAGAAACAATCTGCCGGTGGCGTCGTCAATATCGACAAGGATAGAACTACTGCGTAAAACTGCAGGAAAGACCGGCAGTACAGTAAACATGAAAATCATCGATAGAAAAATAATAGAAGCCGTCTTAATCATTGTCTTCGAGCTCGGCTGTGATTTTTTGCAGTCTCTCATATTCCTCGTTCAGCATCTGTTCCTTGGCGTCAAGAGCCTCCTCTTTCACTTTCAAAACGTTTTCCCAGGACACAAGTGCTTTTATCTTTTCCTCGATCTGTTTTTCCCTCTCGTCCTCTGTTCCCTTTCCGATTTCTTTCAGGTTCGTTATCTCCGATTGCAACTTCTCGATCTGATTATTCAGCTTGGCAACCTCCTCCCGGTATTGTTCTTCCCTATCTTTCATTCGCGCCAGCTTCTCCTGCGCCTGCGTGAGATCATTTTTCAGACTCTCATCAGCAGATACGGGACGTGTTTGCACCGTTTCCTTTTTTTCAAGCTGCTCCAGACTGAGAAGGCGCAGCTTGAACGCTGCAGCATCCGCCTTGTTTCCATTCGGGTATCTCTTCAAAAGCTCAGCAAGCACCCTTTGTGCCTCTGAGCGCGCACCCAGGCTGAGCAGGCTTTCCGCCTTCCAGTAGAGGGCGTTGTCCGCATATTCCTGTGAGGGGTATAAACGGACATAGTTGTCAAATGCAGTGATTGCGGCCTTGTATTTTTTCTGCAGATAGTCACACCTTCCAAGATAATACAGTGATGCACCGTGATACCTGCTCTTTTTCATCGTATTAACGACAATTTCAAGGTTCTTTTTTGCCCTGACGTAATTTTGTAGGTACAAATAACAGCGGGCAACGTAGTAGTACCCGGCATCTCTGTACTTGACGGTTTTCATATCGAAGAGAAGCCGACGGAATTCAGTAGTTGCAGCCGTATAATTTCCTCTTCTGTACAAGGTTAGTGCTAAATCAAACTGGGCGTCTTCAAGAGTTAAAGCTCGAGACAAACTGGCGGCTGGGAAAAAGGTTATAATTAATATCACACTCAGTATAACAATAATAATTATCTGTTTTTTTTTCATGCACCGCTCCATACCTTGTATTCAGTCTGCATGCCGGCTTGGGGCCCTCGACAGCCTTCCACAGTCCTTAAATTAATCAGTATGTACTATTTGCGCAGCAATACTCTCATAATAATACTAGTCGACATCTATACAGGTGCAATTAAGAGTTTTAAAAGTGACGTAGATCCCCCCGGGAGAATTCCCCCAGGGAACATCACTTCGCGGCCGATCCCTGGCGGGATTGATCCCTGGCGGGATACATCTCCCCGGAACCGAGTATCACCGATAACTTATTTTAAGCTGCCCAGAAGGATTTAAACCATTTGACAGATTTTTACGGAATATGTTACTATGACTGCAGGGCATACGGAAATTTCAAATCGCGCGGGATAATTTACAAGGGGTAACTGCTGCGGAAGCCTTCCCTCTTTGTGCACTGAAAAGTAGGATTGAAATAAAGCAACTTTCCTTGCTAACGGAATGAATGTCAATGGAAAACGACGGTCAGCTTACATTTGAGGATGATCCTCTGTACATCAAGCAGAACAGGGTACACAAACTGCTGGAAGATGGCAATTTCAGCGAGGCCATCGCCCTTTTCGAAAATATCATTCGTGAAAACAGCAATTATCCGGGAGTTGTAGACGGGGTCAAGGCAACCAGGTTCTGGATCAGCAGGAAAAAGGCCAAAAGATTCAGCAGTCCATACGACAAGGCGCGGGTGCTGTTAAAAGAATGGAGGGATTTTGAAAAATACATGGTAAAAAACAATCTCCGGCATGGTAGATCCACCGCAGCTATTCAAAAATATATATTCGGGGATATTATCGAATCATTTACAGATGCATATAATGAGGGAGCGGCACCGGATACCGGCATCCTCATCCAGATAGGGGACTGTTTTAAAAAATTAGGCA
>CAZGJW010000187.1:2800-4883 GCA_964525675.1 uncultured Spirochaetota bacterium | reverse complement strand
TTCTTTTAAGCTCCTGCGTCTCCTCCCGGATCATTTCAGAAAGCTACGAAGATAAAAAGCAGATCTACAAATCTGCCGAAAGTTTTTATCTCAAGCCAGTAGAAATCACTGCATTTAATTTTTTCGAAGATGAGGAAATCGGCTACATCATGAATAAGAAGTTGGAATTCGCGCTCATCAATGTTGAGGGATTGACTTTTAACGAATCAGCAGAAAAGAGCGTGTACACCATCCAACCGGAGCTCGTAATAAAGGCCTTTGAAGAAAAATATAGGATGAAAAACTATTACCTGCTGAATACGTGCGTGCTTCTTGATGGGCGAACGGTTTTGCAGTACGCCTATGAGTACAACGGCACAGCGTCTATTTTTGACGGCAGGCTTCAGAATGCGCTGATCGGTAAATTTATTCGCGATATTAAAAAGTACATCAAGTAAAGTATGAAAAGATCGGGATTTTCATATCATATTTTTTTTCTATGTGTAGTCGGATTGTACGCACTTCCGATTCCGGCGTATACGGGAGAATGGCCCTGGGCCAGTAAATCGTCTCCTGAGGGGGAAGAACAGATGCTTACGGAAGATTCTGTTAATAAAGAGATGATGGTACATATTGACACGCTCTCCCCACTGGAAGATTCTATCTATGCCACCGGCTCGATGTATACGAAGTCCGTGGGAAAGCGACTTCATGAAGAGGTTTCCAGCAATTCCGGCGGATCTGTCTTTTCCAGTGGGCGGATACCTCTTACAAAGACGATTTCTCTTTCCATGCAGGAGGTTTTGTCAAGAGCGCTTGAAAAAGACCTCGAGATCAGCGGCCTGTCTTTTTCACTGACCGAGCTTACGCGGTCGAAAAAGAATATTTATCGCTCTCTCTTTCCGACGCTCATCACATCCATGGGTTCAACCCATATTCTTTCTGCTGGAGAAACAGATACGAGAAGCTACGATTTCAGCCTGACGTTTGATCAGGTGCTGTACGATCAACTGTCGGTTCCTCTTACACTGCAGAATTTCGATCTCTCCATGGAAGGAGCTCGGCTCAATTTGAAAAAAAGGAGAAAAAACATCGAACAGCAGGCAGTTCGTTTCTATTTAGCCATTTTGCTTGCAGGTGAAAGGCTCAAGAATAAACGGAAGGAATACGAACTCTACGGAAAATTCCTGGACCTGATGAGAGAAGAATATAACGTGGGAATGCGGACGATGCTCGATGTTATCGATACCGAGAATGAAATGCTTGAATCCCAACTCGCAATGGAGGAGCTTGCTGCGCAGAATAAGATTCTGCACAAAGACCTTCTAAACTTTATCGGATTCGGTACGGATGTTGATATTGTGCTTGAAAATGATTTGGCGGATATATTTTCTTGGCTTTTTTTCGATATCGAACGGACAGGAACCTTTGATGCGGTTTATGAGCACATGCTTATGAGTACATATCTCATATTTAATGAAGAGAAGATGTATATGACGGCTCTTAGAAATGACTTTGAAATTAAAAAGCTCAGGCTCGATCAGCGTCAGAACCTCCTCCAACAGAGGCTTCTCTCCATGCAGTTTCTGGAGAATATCTCAATCAGCTATGAGCTTGACTTCACAGGTGAAAAATTCTTTCCGGCCAATACCAGCCATACCGTTGCTCTGAATGTACTGTTTGATTTCGGGGTACTGGCTTCGGATGTCTCAATTGCCGATTCTTCTTCAAAAAGCGCGAAATCGTCATCAGGAAGCGCTGATTCAGAAGTGCTCAATAATCTTGATTTCATGAACAGAGGACGGGCGCTCAGGTTTCAGTCCTATGCAGCAGCAGAGAAAATCGAACAGAACAAGAAATCGATAAGGAAACAGATTGATACATGGAGCATAAGAATGAAGAGCCTTATGAAGGCCTACACCATTAAGCAGAACCAGAAGGAGTTGTACTTGAAAAATGACGAGCTCTTCAGGGCACAGCTTGAGATCGGCACCGCCAAACAGGTGGATTATCTTGACTTCCTTATCAGTAAAAATGAGTTTTTGATTGAGCTGGAAGAACTTCGGTACAGCTTCATCGACCATCTGTGGGAACTCGAAAACAT
>CAZGJW010000187.1:0-2700 GCA_964525675.1 uncultured Spirochaetota bacterium | reverse complement strand
TATCGTTCGTGATATTGAGGGCCTGGGAAATCTAGCGGTATTCGACAAAGCAACGGTCATATCGAGAATCGACGGGATTGTGGAGAATGTGTTCGTGAAAAAGGGGGACGTGATCGGCAGGGGCGACAGGATCATCGAGCTTTCAAACTACCAGCTTGCACTTGAGAAGATCAAAATCGAGAAAGAGGTGCTTTCAGCACAGGAAGAGCTCGATACCGCCAGGATGCAGTATATGGAGGAAGAGAAAAACCTGTATAAGAAGTTTTATGTACTTGAAAAGATGAAACTTCAAATAGAAAACAGCGAAAAAGAAATCAAATTCTTGAAGGCAAACCTCGCACGAAAAAAAATCCTCTTCGACAAGGGTGGGATAACAGAGGAAGAGCTTCGAAACATCGAATTTTCTCTCGAGTCGAAGGAGGGGGAACTAAACGTATTGAAGAAGGGATATGAGCTCGAGAGCTATGGGTTTAGAAACAAAGACCTGATTTTTGCAGGCTATGATATCCCGAGCGAAGAGGAGAAGAGGCGGGAGCTTCTCGTCTCACTCAATACGAGGCTTCTCAAAAAGAGAATAGAGTTCGCACAGATACGGCTGAAAAAGGAGATGATTGAGCTCGAACGGATCGACTGGCTTTTAGGGCAAACCGTGATAACAGCGCCTGTCGACGGTGTTGTCACTGATGTAACGAAGTTTGTCGGAGAGAAGGTGAGCGCTGATGAAACAGTTACTACGATACTGAATCAAAGCAGGCTCCTCGCACGCGTCTCATTTTCTGAAACAGATCGTCAGGATTTGAAAGGCGGAGAAGAAGTTTCAGTTTTCATCGACTCATTGGGTAAAAACATTACTGGACGGGTGTATGTCATCGATCCGTACATCGATGTGAATACCAGGCGGTTCAATGTGGATTGTGTAATAGACAATACGTTAAACCTGGTCCCTGGTATGTTTGTCATGGTGCGCATCCCAGTGAGGAAGGTGGAACAGGTCCTGCTTCTGCCGAGGACGGCGCTTATTCGAGAGGATGAGCAAAGTGGGGCAGTATATGTGGTGTCGAAAAACGACAGGATATTCCAGAGGACCGTGATGTATGAAGGGTATGACAACCGTTTCGTTATCGTTCACGATGGTGTACGGGAAGACGAGGTCGTTGTGCTCAAGCCGCTGATAAACCTCATGGACGGAATGCGCATTACATACAGGGAGAAGTAACGGAGCAGTGATGTGAAAAAACGAATACAGCCCGCTGTTTATGTATTCATATTCTGCCTAATTACCTTGTGGTCCGGCTGTTCGCTCGAAACATTCAAGGAGTTTTCAGTGGGTTTCGTCAGTATCGCTGAAAATGGAATAATCGGGACGGGGAGGCAGCCGATAGAGATCCGGTTCACGAAGAATGTAGATCCGCTGAGCGTGGAAGATGCACTGCGGGTTGAAGCCGAGTCTTTCGCGGAGGTTTCGACCACGAAGAGTGTGTCCGGGGACTCGGTTTTCGTCACACCTGACGATGACTGGGACCCTCATGCACGGTTCTGGCTTATTGTCGAGAAGGAAATACAGGATGTATACGGCAAGAATATGGGCGAGGATTTCTGCCATCCTTTTCAATCGACCGCTGATATCCTTCCTGTTTCTGCATTGCTTGTTTCTCCGAAAATCGAAAACGGCATTGTCCAGGCTTCAGTGGATACCATCATGCTCTCCTTCAACCGGGAGGTTGATCACAGCAGCGTGGAAAAAGCCTTTTCCCTTAAACCTGAAACGCAGGGTTTTTTTGAGTGGCGGTCGGACCGTGAGTGTGCCTACCATCTGACGGAAGTCCTCCGAAAAAACAGCCTCTACACGCTTCGGATTACTGATGATGCGTGTGATACGAACGGGTATTCCGTCACCCCTTTTTCCTGTTCGTTTGAGTACTTCCCGAACGAACCCCTTCCAATCGTTTCGGCGATACAGGTGGATGGCACGACGATTTATAATCCCGATGATCACGGCACATACAAAATAGAGGGAGATACAATCGTAATATCATACGACAGTGCTGAAAAGAACAGCATGTTCAGAATTGATTTTTCGAAAGAGATAGACGCGACAAGCTTCAGAGACAGTATCAGGGTAGCGCCTTTTGCCGAATGGCATGAACAATGGATGGATGATCGGAGCGTCCTGATAGGCTTCGATGAAGACCTCGACCTCGGCGGGTATTATAAAATTTTTCTGAACAGAAGTATTTTCGATAATGACGGGCTCGGGCTTGTGTACAGCTACATCATCGATGTTCATATTGATGGGGTGTACAGCCGATTTCTTGAGTTCTACGCAGACGGGTTTTCGGATCTTTCTGTTACCAGCGGGAATGTCGAACTGTGGTCGGGTGGATCGAAGGTTATTGGTGGTGTTGAAGGCGTCGTCCTGGAGGAGAGCGCTGAGGGCTCTGTGCTCATGGTTGACTATGATGAGGGGCTTATTTTGTCGCCTGGGGGCATCGAGGTTCGCCTGAGGCTTCCGCTCAGGTTTACGCACCCTTCCTATATTCCTGCAATCGATGAGGAGAGTCTTCAGGATTCAATACAGCTGAAGTACATTTTCGGCGGTGATGTATTTACGGGGGGGATCTATGCATTCGACTGGGTGGGAGCGAATGAATGTATCGTTGAAATGCATGATATGGGGAGCGGATATGTGTACGGATTTTC
>CAZGJW010000186.1:0-4941 GCA_964525675.1 uncultured Spirochaetota bacterium | reverse complement strand
TGGTGGCTGGATTAATGTGTACAGCGAACAGAGCAAAGGTTCAAGTTTCAAGATCTATCTGCCCGTGTGCTCTCTTGAAGAAGAACCTGAAGATGAAAGAATACGAGCCCGTGAAACAATCCTTGGTAAGGGAGAAAGGGTGCTTTTTGTTGAGGACGATAATGATATTTACAGGTTTGTAAAAACACAGCTTTCAAAAAGCGGGTATACTGTTTTTGCCGCACAAACGGTAAAAGAAGCAGTTGAGCTTTTTAAAAAACAGAAAAATAATATTGATATACTCATCACCGATGTGGTGCTTCCCGACAGGAGCGGTATCGAGCTGGCGCGGTTGCTTCTTGCAGACAAACCGGAACTGAAGGTTCTCCTTACAAGCGGATATCTCGACAGGGAGGGTGACTGGGAGCTCATAGATGATAAGAGTTACCGGTTCATCCAAAAACCCTATTCCCTCACCGACCTCCTGCGAAGTGTGGGAAATACCGTCAATAGTAAACGATGATTTGGGCCCGCTTCTTCCTTACCAATGAAAGGTCTCCCGTGACAATATTGGAAGCTTTTATTTTTTCAGTCGTGCTGCTTTCATCCGTAATCATATGAGTCCTATTACAATAATCACTCCGTAAAAAAAAAGATTTTTTATGTCTTATAAAACATTTTACTCTTGAACATAGTTTTCCAGTTTCCGCCTTCTGGTTGCGTGTCTCAACCTGTTTATTGCTATATTCTCAATCTGTCTTATTATTTCCCTGGTAAGGTGATATTTTTCGCCAATCTCTTTAAGTGAAAGATATTTCTCCCCTTCAAGCCCAAACCGATATTTTATGATAGCTGATTCTTTTTCACTCAATGTTGAAAGTACATATCTTATTTCTTCCTGGAGATTTCTATCGAGTATTGTATGATCTGGTTCGCCTATCTTATTATTGGGGTGTGCACTTGACTGGCGTAAACATAACATGTATAATATTTCTCCATGGAGGATTATCCAAGGACATTGCTCGAGTTCGAGAAACGATTTGCCACAGAGGAGGCATGTCTTGAATACTTGTTCAACCTCCGTTGGCCCAAAGGATTTCGATGTCTATGATTTGGACACCAGCAAGCTTGGTCCACAAAATAAGGTTTGTACCGATGCGTGCGTTGTGACGTCAAAGCCTCCGTTACCACTGGTACCATTTTTCAGGATAGCAAGAAGCCTCTGCGACTTTGGTTTTGTGCTATCTGGCATCTGACGAGTCAGAAATATGGGGCAAACGCGTTGGGATTGCAACGTATTCTTGGTTTGGGCAGTTATCACACAGCCTGGACGTGGCTGCATAAGCTCCGCTGTGCTATGGTGCGACAGGGACGCGATCGTCTCTCGGGCACGGTTGAGGGAGATGAAACCTATATAGGCGGAGAAAAACCAGGGAAGCGAGGCCGAGGGACAGCGGGCAAAGTGCTGGTTGCTGTCATGGTAGAGGTTACAAAGGGCAAGATCGGACGTATCCGACTCAAGCGTGTACCCAATGCTTCTGGGCCAAGTCTGAAAGGTGCCGTTAAGGAAGCTGTTGAACCAGGTAGCATTGTCCTTACGGATGTATGGGGAGGGGCTATGGGGGATTGTCTTAATTGGGCTATGTACACGATGTTATCAGAAAGAGGCTGACGTTGGCAGAAATCTGTTGCCCGAGGCCAACCGAGTTGTTGCTTTGCTCAAGCGTTGGTTGTTGGGTACTTATCAAGGTGGCGTTCAGCTATCTCATTTGGATTACTATCTTGACGAATTCACGTTTCGCTTTAACCGTAGAACCTCGCGATCGCGTGGCAAGCTTTTTTACCGCTTTGTCCAGCAAGCAACATCTATTGACCCGGTGTTCGCAAAGGACATTCATGGTAGGCTTCCAGAGTTATAAACTACAAGATATTCGGCTACGCCAGCCATGTGCATACCCCAATAATAAAATATGAGGGGTCACTTCCTGATGATGCCCAACATAAAGGGTATCGGAGTACTGTGGTACAGGATATTACCATAAAAACCAACAACATTGAGTTTAAATTAGAACGATACTATTCTCCATCTGCAGGCAAGACATATGAAGCCCCTCTGCCTGATTATATAGAGGATGAGTTTGGTACCGGTTTAAAATCATGGGTGATTTTCTGGTATTTTCACAGTAGAATTCCCGAAAACAGGATACACCAAATGCTCTCTGACATAGGCATTATTATCTCCGCTGGAGAAATCTCTAATATTATTGTCAAAGATCATGACACGTTTCATCAAGAAAAAACAGACATTATTAAAGCAGGGATACAGAGCTCATCCTGCCAGCATATCGATGATACAGGCGTACGTGTAAAGGGTACCAATCAACACTTTACCGTCCTTTGTAATGATTATTTTTCCGCTTTCTTCATCAATCAAAAAAAAGACCGCCTGACAGTAATCGGCATATTAAGCCAAAAAGAAGAAATCTCCTTCCTGATTAACCCATATACCATTGGTTTTCTTGAGGAAAGAAAGCTGAAGGCAAAGGTTATCTCCTACTTAAAACCCTTTCTCAAAATGAGCGCAATGACACGGGAGAAGTTTGAGAAAGAGTTGAATCTCCTGATACCTGACCTAAAAGACCTACATAGGACCATGATACTGGAAGCAGCAGCTATAACCGCTTACCAGGAAAACCATGCGACTCCTGCCATACATAGGCTTGTTTGCGATGACGCCAAACAGTTCTATCACATTACCACTCTTCGAGCACTCTGTTGGGTTCATGAAGAGAGACATTACCAAAAGCTAGTGCCCTTCCTTCCTCATCATCAAAAACTGGTAGGTGGCTTCAGGTCTGAAATCTGGGACTATTATTACGAGCTTACAGAATACAAAAAGAATCCAAATGAAAAAGACAAAATACGACTTTCCAATCTATTTGACGAAATCTTTTCCACTAAAACGGGGTATGACGATTTAGACTATCGTATACAAATGACCAAAAAGAAAAAAGATTCCCTCCTGGTAGTTCTTGACTATTCCGATACCCCCCTTCATAATAACCCCGCAGAACTGGCCATAAGAATGTATGTTGTTAAACGTAAAATCAGCTTCGGAACAAGGTCTGATGACGGAACAAAAAGTTGGGAGACCTTCTTTACCATCATGGATACCTGTCGTAAACTTGGTGTCAATTTCAGGAACTATCTCTACGACAGAATCTCTAATCAAAACAAAATGCCTTCCCTCTCCTCCCTCATTCCAAATCCTCCATGAATATATTTATAGTAAAAAAGGAAAATATTGTATAATTTTAATGTTACCATTATCTATGTCTTTGTGACTACTATTAGATTTCCACAGGATATTGAGCAATTACATAAAGAGAAATCATCTTTTACAGCGTAGGGAGGGTTCTCTAAGAGGACACTTGACCAATCCTATCAACGTGGTCGATATGCGCTACAGATCATAGATGCAAATAGTTTGTAAAATACAGGTCATCTCCTTCCCTTTCAGTTTCTTCCGTGGTTCTGTATGGGAATAAGGGCAGTGCACAGCCACCCGCTGCTCCTTATAAACTAAAACCTTTCAAAGATCAAGCTGTGAGCTTTGAAGTTAATCGTGATAACCCATCAAGTGGCGGCAGCGTCCGTCTGGAGGGCAGCGCAGGAACACGTGCGGAAGTTGATCCGAGATTTGGGCTAATGATATGAATGTACGATATTTTGGAAGCGGTGATTCGCAACACATCCTCCAATGAGAGCCATTGTAATATCCGGAAGCTTGGATTGGGTGGTGATGAAAGGACGGGAAGTGGAATCAGGTACTCTCACAGGTTACTTTGTAAGATGCGATGCAGCTCGGAGAGCCCTCCGTGAGCTGAGGCGGAGAGGCTTCCGACGCACCGCATTGGTCCACAAGGCCATTGATGGACGTATACACACACGGGACCCCTTCCTTTTGCGCTGTGCTATCGGGGCGACACTGGCGGCCATTCTGATCGGGGGCCTCACCGGATTTGCTTTCCTGGTTTTCCATTGGTCGGGGTCGATTCTGAGCGGGACCCCTTCAAACCTGATCTCAATCCTGGCGGGTGGATCACTCGGAGCCATCTTCGGTAGGGTGTGGGTACGACGATCGAAGTACGGTGTCGATCGAAGACTCCTTGAGAGTCATGCACGTTGGTTAACGGTTGAGGAGACCGTACTTATTCTCCAGGCACCGATTAAAACCTTGCTGCTTCCAGTGGCGATACTTCGGGAAAGCAGCGATATCCCGCCAGTGGTTTTCGTCCTGCATCCGAAGCGCGAGAGCCTGATCGAAGATGTAATGAGCCCAGGGGTACCCCTCTCCCTGGTACAGGTCCAGGAGCATGCCCGGCGCATGGCAATGGACCACCAGGTGAACCATGAGCCGAATAGGAATACTAAGCTACTCGAGCGTCTCGAACGGGCCCGGCAATGGGTCCATATGGTTTGCTCGGATATTTCCGAAGCGATTCGACTGGAACAGAGTGCGACCCCCATCGCCGAGTGGATTCTCGACAATGAGTATATCATCGAAAGTAATGCCCGTGATATTCAACTGAATCTTCCCCGGCGTTATTACCAGGAGCTGCCGGTGCTTGCCAACAAGCCGTACCGTGATCTGCCGCGCATCTACGGACTGGCTAAGGAGCTTGTCTCCCACGCGGACTTGCGTCTCGACCGAGAGAATATCATTGCCTTTACGGAAGCGTATCAATCCGTGCACACACTTACGATCGGTGAACTGTGGGCTATCCCCCAGATGCTGCGCACCGCGCTGATTGAGGGCATCCAGGTTATCGCGGCAAGAGTCCTGACCGAGTTGCAAGATCGTGAGATAGCCGACTTCTGGGCAAACAGGCTCATCACAACCAACCGGCGAGATCCCAACCAGCTCTTCGCGATCATGGCAGAACTTACTGAATCCCAGCC
>CAZGJW010000185.1:0-5021 GCA_964525675.1 uncultured Spirochaetota bacterium | reverse complement strand
CTCCCGAAAAGGGCTGTGAGCTCATTTACAACGACTGGAAGAGAATTACAGAGGAAAGAGGAGTCGAGGAGCAGAAAAAATATTACAGAGGCTCACTTGGGTTAAAGTAGTTATTCTGTAAACCGTCCAATCGAATGATACTTTGATTGCATGCGTAATTTAAGTAAAAGGTGCAGGGCATTACAGATGCCACTGCACCTTTTAAAATATAGTTGTATAATCTGTGGTCGAAGGGTACACTTGACTCTACCGTATGAGAGTTTTTGCGGATATCCGGACCCGCACATCCGCCTATAAAATTATTCGGAAGCCGGTTTTTGCAGACATGTATAGAAAATATTTTCAATTTAAAAGGAATAATAAATGCCTGTTCACCTTACATCCAGAAAAACGGTGAAGTGGGGGTTTCTCCTGCCTGCCCTCGGGTATCTTGCACTGATGGCAATTCTGCCGCTTGTGTGGACATTGACCCTTTCCCTGATGAAATGGAATGCCAACATAATGCCGAAACCGGTATGGGTCGGGTTGAACAATTACAAGTACTTCCTGTTCGAGGACCCGCGTTTCTGGCATGACCTGGGCTTCACGGTGATGTATGTCGGTCTCAGCGTATCAGCAGAACTTGTTATCGGGCTCGTACTGGCGTGGATGCTGAGTCAGCGTTTCAGGGGCAAGAACTTTTTCAGGGTGGTGTATCTCATACCCATGGCATGTCCGCCTATAGCGGTTGCGTTTCTGTGGAGAATGATGCTACATCCCGATATAGGGGTATTGAACTCGATGCTGAAGCTAATAGGATTGAACGGTGTCAAGTGGACGACTGATGCCAAGATTGCACCGTTTACCTTAATCATGGTGGACGTCTGGGAGTGGACGCCGTTCATGTTTCTGGCACTTCTCGCGGCCTTTCAATCACTGCCGACCGAATTATACCAGGCTGCTGCCGTGGACGGGGCAAACGCATGGCAGATGTTTGTGAGCCTGACCCTGCCGCTGATTACACCGGTCATCATAACAATATCACTGATACGAGCTATTGACGCATTCAAGCTGTTCGAACTTGTATTCGGCATAACAGGAGCCGGTCCCGGGGGCGCAACCGAGTCGCTCTCCTACTATACGTATCTAATAGGCATGAAATGGTTCAAGCTGGGAAGGGGTTCAGCAATTTCGTGGCTTTTTGTGATCGTACTGCTGATTCTTGCAATGATACTGATTTCACGTTTTAAAAAACAGAGAACATAACAGGAGCCCGTATGATTACCTCACACGGATTGGAGAGAAGGAAACCGCTTGGAGTGATGATTATCCTCATCATTCTCATTCTCTTTACCATTTGGACGCTCTTCCCGATCGTCTGGGCGATCATTACTTCGTTCAAGGAACCGGGAGACTCATACAAGGCAACGTTCATTCCATATAAACAGTTTAAACCGACGATGTATGCATGGCATGATGCCTTCGTTACAACCAGGGACCGAACCCTCAGGTCACTTAGAAACAGCATTATAATCGCAACATTTTCAAGCGCAGTCTCTCTCATTCTCGGTGCTTTCGCGGGCTATTCACTTGCACGGTATCAGTTCAAGAAGTGGAAGAACAAGGACATCGCCCTCTGGATACTTTCGCAGAGGATGTTTCCTCCGGTCGCAGTCCTTATCCCCTACTTCTTGATCATGCAGAAACTGCATCTTCTCGACAATGTGCTCGCAGTGATAATGGTTCATGTCACAATGAATCTGCCTCTGGCAGTGTGGCTGATGCTTGATTTTTTTGCCGACCTCCCCAAAGATATCGAAGAGGCTGCACTGATCGACGGGTGCGGGCATTTCATGGCGTTCTTCCGTATTGCCCTCCCTATCGCAGCGCCGGGACTTGTGGCTGTATACGTACTCTCTTTTATATTTTCATGGAATGAATTTCTCTTTGTTGTTGTATTCGGGTATCAAAACGCAATGACCCTCCCGGTCATGATAGCGGGCTCGCTCTCTACACGCGGGCTTGATTTCTGGAAGGTTGCCTCTCTGTCGATTCTTGCAATCATTCCTCCCGTCATACTGGCGACAATCCTATCGCGGTACCTCGTACGGGGGCTCACGATGGGCGCTATCAAGGAATAGTATACCCATCCTAACCGAGGCCTTTCAATTTTTCCGGGGTTGCTTCACCGATGAGAAGCTTGACGATGTTTTTGTAACCGATCTTCCGGTTCTCTCTAAAGAGCTGTGCAAACTTTTCGTACATATCCGGAAATTGTTCTTTCAATTTTTTGAGTGCGGCATCGATTGCCTTTAGTTCTTCAAGAGCTGCAATTGCAGGCATTTTCTACTCCTTCCTAATATTGGAACCGACAAAATATGCAAAAAATGTAGCATTAAAATCGTGCAAACACACAGCTTTTTTTCAATCACATTCTTTCTTGAGTTTTATTACGAGTATAATGATCTTTTTGCGCAATTTGAAGTTTCCATTTCCGTGAAAACATGGTTATTAATAGTATAAGATTCTAAGGTTGTTGGCAATAGGAAACTATATTGAAACTCTGGGAACCACAAGCGAAAAGCTAATTTCATAGTGGGAAACAGCAAACCATTTTCACATATTTTGGATATACGGCTTGATTTTACAATAAAAATATGCAAAAATTTTTTTTTGAGACCTATTTTATATGAGGTGTGCCTAATGAAAATAAAGGTGAAAGCGGATGTTCCTGGAATCGATAAAAAGGATATAAGCATAACCCTTTGTTGAAGACTGGCTCAACCTTTCCATCACGAAGGTTTGAATTATAACAAATACAGAATTATCCGCATGAAAGAATCAGTTGAAAGATTCATCTGATAAGGACCTCAAATAACAATTGACAGAATAAATCACTCATGCTAATTTTTAATTGCGACCCTATACCCTTGACAGCTTTTTAACGAATATTATTAGACCCGAAAGGGTCAATAATAGAGTGATGTGAAGGTGAAGGGTCGCTTTTTTACAACTGTCCCCACAGCTACTCAAATTTAATTCTTTTTAATACATTCAGCCAAAATCTTATTTCTTAGTGCTGCTCATGGAATCTATATGCTGAAGAAATACAAAAAACAAGAAGTAGAAGCTCTTCTCCTTACCTGATTATGGTATTCTGCGTAGTAAGTTTCCATCACCATACAGCAGTCTTTGTGATAATCAAGCATTTTACGATCATTGATTACGCTTACTTTTACTTTTCCCATTCTTTTCTGACTTCTTCTTTCACTTTTTCCCACTCTCTATTTAAGATATCATTCATGTCTCTATCCAATTCTTCTTTTTCCTTACCAGCCTTCTCTTTCAGTTTTTCTCTCAATTGTACAGCCATCGTTTTTGCCCATTCTTCCCGAATTCCCCCTACGGCTGCTTCCCATATTGTATCCAATTCTCCTTGGTTTTTTACTGCATCTTCTATTTCAGCATATACCTTTTTACCTTCAACCGTTTCATTTGAATCTGGATGTTTTATAAATAGTGTATTCAATGTTTCTTTAGCCTTGTCATAGTCTTTATTCTCGAAAGACGCTTTCGCATCATTTAAAAGCAGAGTTGCTTCATATCTACATTCATCAAGTTCCTTTCTTATTTTTTCAGCTACAACAAAGTTCATTATGAGAAACATAAGCCCCCCTGCAATAACTAATGAAACGATTCTGTTAACCCAAATCCTTGCCTTCTCGTTTTTAATCATAATATTCTCCTGTTTTGTTTTACTAAAAACACTTCCTTATGTAAAATGGGCCAGATTTGGGCCGTCCCAACTCAAATGGCTCAAACGGATTGCTTTCCACGTCCGACCGCAAGGTAGGGACGCTGCTTTAGTTCCGCAGCTCTTTGAAAAGATAGGGAGTTGTCCGTACCCAGCCCATGTTATCTTTCTCTTAAGTCTGGTTATTTTCCTTTTTCACTATTTCCGTCATCGCCTCGAGAAAAAGTTCATTCACAGTCAGTCCCTTTAGGACTGAGACAATCTTAAACTGCTTGTACAATTCCTCAGGGATACTTCGTACCCTGAACTCCTTAAGTCTGTTGTTTGTCATTTTTGCCATGTGTGTTACATTTGTTTTATTTGTTATGTATCATATATAGCATATTTATGTTATATGTGTCAAACTATAATTTATACTCTTTTTAGAATAAGAGAAGGGCTGTTTTGCCGAATTCAGAAAGAAAGTCCAATTCGCAAGAAGGTCATCTTCCCTCGTCTCCGACAACCCCTTTTAGTAACAGTACGTGTCAAAGAGATTCGCTATGGAATAAGTCTTGTGCTAAAGACAAACCGCCAATGCTCGGCCAAGGACCTCAAGATCTACATCGTTACGCAAGCGCTTTTCCGCATCGATACACTGGTAGTGCACATAACGAGTATAGACTTTGAAATTTGGCTCGACAAACTCGTCCCCTCGTGCATGCGTGAACTTCTTTCGTACCTACTCTTTCATCTCCGCCCTCGCCTTGCCCTTTTTATGGCGAGAATTCTTACAACCAACTTTCCCATTAGGAGTTAGAGATAGAGCATATTCGATGATTTATTTCTCCGCATAAGGCCGTTTTCTGTACGGTCTTGAGAGTCGCTAAACGATAATCTCGTTGTTCTGCTTCAGATGGAAACGGAGTTTCAGGTATGGTAGAATAAGGTGGAATTCAAAGGAGGCCTGAGCATGACAACTCAAAGGAAAAAGAGATCAATGATGTAATAAAGGTGTTTCAGTATTTGATTGATCAGATCAGCGACGAACAATCCATTGATCCAAAATAACGGAGAGAAAGCTCACGCAAAAACCTGACCGTAGAAAGAATTGATATTTTTCAGTGCACCCACCTCTGATGTGCCTGCCTCACTCCCCCCAAAAAACAAGAGGAAAGATGACGAGGGAATAACAACGATCGGCGGAATCGGGCCTGTCGTCAAAATGGACACTTCAACTCGCGTGCTCCGGCTTTCCCATGTGTACGAGGACCCGGTGCTTAACCAGACTCCGGTCCAAAGGGATCAG
>CAZGJW010000184.1:0-5140 GCA_964525675.1 uncultured Spirochaetota bacterium | reverse complement strand
GTGAAACGGTGTGCTCGATCAGTCTCAGGGGAGAACCGGTTGCCATACGCTGGCTCAAGAGGTATGCAGTCGATAATCTCGATACCAAATCAATGAAAAAGGTTGCGGCGGCGTTCAAGAAACCGGAAAATGGCATGCGGGTAAATATCCTTGGAAGCGGACCGTCAGGCCTCAGTGCAGCCTATTATCTGATTCTCCTTGGGTACGAGGTTACCGTATACGAGGCCAATGAAAAAGCCGGAGGCATTATGCGTTACGGTATACCCAGGTACAGGCTTCCGGATGAGGCTCTTGATCGCGACATCGGAATAATTGAGGATCTCGGTGTTCGTATTATCACCGGAACGAAGGTTGGTGTTGACGTCCCATTCAAGAAATTGAAGGATGAATCTCAAGCGGTTTTCATTGCAACAGGCTTCGACAATCCACGTTCGACCGGTACTGAAGGTATTGACGGCAAAGGCTGCTTTCAGGCGCTCGACCTTCTTGCGAAAATGGCCCTGGGAGAAGATGTTTTTGTCGGCAGGAATATAGTAATCGTAGGTGGAGGAAACGTCGCGTTCGATATCGCGAGGTCTCTTTCTCGTCTTCAGCGGAAAAAATACGGCGAGGTGCAAATCACCCTGACCTGTTTAGAGAAAGAGGGCGAAATGCTTGCGGACGATGAGGAGATAATCCAGGGCCGGGAGGAAGGAATAACAATTAAAAACGCTCGGTTCCCGACAAAGGTCGAACATGAGGATTCCGGCAGTGTTAAAGGCCTGGCAACAGTAAAGTGCGTGATTATATTCGATGAAAATAATCGGTTCAATCCACAGACCGACGAATCTGATGCGGAGTTTTATTCCGCGGATATGGTGGTTGAGGCCATTGGCCAGGCCCCTGATTACGGCTACCTCGGAAAAGATATAGAGGAAAAGCTTGATTTTGTCAGAGGAAAAATTGTAACCGACGAGAACGGCGGCACAGATATCCCCTGGCTGTTCGCTGGGGGCGACATTGTGCACGGGCCTGATGTGGTGCATGCAATAGCCGATGGTCACCGGGGCGCACAGGCCATTGACGAGTATTGCTGCCGGTGAACAGCATTATTCGTATGTGAAGCATCAGAATAACGTATAAAGTCCTGAGAAAAGATACCAGACATGGAGAAGGAAATGAAAGTTTACGATGTGCTTCAGCTTGCACACAGAATGGAGCTCCAGGGCATGGAGTTCTACAATGAACAGCGTGAAAAGGTTAAACTGCCTGTATTGAAGGAGCTTTTCGACTTTCTCAGCGAGATGGAGCGTGGACATGCAGAGTACCTCAAAAAACAGATGCAGAACGTGAAAGAGGGAAAGAAGCTTTCAGAGCTGCCCAGGGACGCAGGGGAGGACAGGTATCATGCAATAATGGCAAAACAGAAAGTAGTCTCAACCGCACTTGACTCCGATCTCGGCGACTATTCGATAATGAGAATGGCCTACCTCATTGAAAAGGATTTTGCTGAATTCTATGATAAATCAGCCGGTGGGAGCGATGGTGAGATAAAGATGCTCTTCCAAACCCTTGCCGAATGGGAAAAAGGCCACGCTGTTATGCTGAAGGAGGAGATGGGAAAGATACTTTCTAAAAACGCCATAGATATTGGTTTTTATCCTTTCTAACCCCGGGGGTCGGGATATGGAAAAGATGAAGAGGAGAGAGTTCATACGAATGGTTTTCGGTACTGCTGCAGCGGTTCTGCTTGTGAGACACCTGTTCAGGCTTATTGCAGCTTCTCGGAATAAAGAATGGGAAATGCCCATAGAGGGCAGAATTAGTTTTACAGCAGGCGATGTGTATGTAAATGACGTCAGGGTCGAATCAGGGGCTGTGGTCAGTGAGGGTGATACGATTCGTACAGGGCCGGGTTCTGAGGCTGATGTGGAAATAAGGGATTTTGCAGTATTTCATCTCAAGTAAAAAAGCAGTGTAAAGGCTGAGAATATTCTGTCCCAGCCGAAGATCAGAGTGAGAAAGGGCTAAATTACTCTACCACAATGATGAGGATATTCTAAAAATAGCGGATAGATTCAAGAGGGAAACATTGGTTTTTCGAAAGGACCGGGAGTCGAAACGCTACTGATCGGCTTAAACACCTTCTGCACCCTGTACCCAATGAAGAACCGCAAATACGACTATCCCGCCGAACCCCGCGAGAGCATTGAACCCCACATCGCGTAAATCGTATACCCTGTTTGGAAGAAAGTACTGAATGGCCTCGTCGACATACCCGGCCGTAGCTGCAGCAGCAAGCGCTATGCCTGCCGATCTCCTGGGTCTCCACCTGTCGTTCAGGGCGCCTGTCAGCATAAATCCAAGAAGCCAGTACTCTAGAAGGTGAATCCTCTCGACCAGTATCTTCATCTTCAGAAACAGCGCGCCGTATGCGCCGAGAATCGGAATGAGGAGCAGAATGCTGAGAACGGACGGCTTTAATCTCAACACATACAGGGCAACCAGTAAAAAGAATACAGAGGTCATGGTGTATATGGTAAGAGAAAGCAACCCTCTTTCACTGAGAAACGTTGTTATGAACCGAACGATGTACAGCGTTGAATATATAAGAAGAATCTCACAGATGATAACAATCCACTTCGTTCTGGTTTTCATGATCTACCTGTTTGCGCTTGCCTGCATACGCTGAATTAGCCGGGCATCCCGCATAGTGCAAACCATTTTCTCCCATCCCTCTCTAGCAGCTCGTCGGCGGCTTTTGGGCCCCAGCTCCCTTTCTTGTAGTACTGAAGCGGGGGTGCAAATGAAGATTCCCACGCCTTTATTATGGGGTCGATGAAGCGCCACTCCCTTTCAATACCGTCACTCCGTGTAAAGAGAGACGCATCACCAAGGAGTGCATCGAGAAGCAGGCGCTCATAGGCATCCGGAATAGAGCATGCACCGAAAGATCCGGCGTATCGAAAATCCATATTCACAGTGCGCATATCTGCGGCAGTATCCGGGACCTTGGCTTCAAATCTGAGGTGAATCCCCTCATCGGGCTGAACGCAGATTGATATTGTATTAGCCCGTATCGGTACACCCGCCGGCAGTGGAAACATCACATGTGGAGGCTCTTTAAACTGGATGGTAATTTCACTGGTCTTCTTCTGCAGGGATTTGCCTGACCTGAGGTAAAAGGGGACGCCTTTCCAGCGCCAGTTATCGACAAAAAGTCGGAGCGCCGCATAGGTTGCAGTTTGTGAACCCTGTTTAACTCCATCCGTTTTGTTGTATCCAGTATACTGTGCTCTTATGGTTTCCTCTCCTATGAGTTTGGGAACTATCGGCCTGATTGCCGAAAAGAGCTTTACCTTCTCGTTTCGTATGGCATCAGCATCAAAGGATGCAGGCGGTTCCATTGCAACGAGCGCGAGCATTTCAAGCATATGGTTCTGGAACATATCGCGAAGCACGCCGGCGGTATCGTAGTACCCGGCGCGATGGCCCACATCGACGGTCTCGGCTACGGTGATCTGCACATGGTCGATGTAGTTTCTGTTCCAGATCGGCTCGAACACGGTATTCGCGAACCTGAAAACGAGCACATTCTGTACGGTTTCCTTTCCCAGATAGTGATCGATCCTGTATATCTGATGTTCATCCATGTCCCTGTGCAGAGTCTCGTTGAGAGCGCACGCGGTTTCAAGGTCATGACCAAAGGGTTTTTCAATAACAAGGCGCCGCCATCCGGTATCTTCATCCATCATTTTTACCGTTTTGAGGTTGCCGGCAATCGAGGTGAATAGTTGAGGAGGTGTTGCAAGGTAGTACATGCGGTTTGCGCTGTTTTTTTCAATATCAATAAGCTGTCGGTTGAGCTTTTTGAAGCCCGATTCTTCGGTGTAACTACCCTCGCAGTAGTGTAACCGTTCTGCAAAATTTTCCCAGCTGTATTGTTCTGGATTATCGCATCCAACCTGATGGCTGTCAGGCACACGGACACGATCTCTGAACTCCTTATCACTCATCGGTGATTTTGCATATCCCATGATATTGATATTGTCCGGCAGTTTTTCTTTTACATAGAGACTGTAGAGCGCTGGGATGAGCTTCCGCCGGGTAAGGTCACCGGAAGCGCCGAAAATAACGATAGACGTGTAATCGCTCATAAAGGTTACTCCTTTTTCATTTCATGTCCGCCGAACTGGTTTCTCATCGCAGAGAGGAGTTTATCGGAGAATGGATTTTCCATTCGGGACTGGAAACGCCTGTACAGCGACATCGCTATTACGGGTGCCGCGCATTCAGCTTCGACCGTCTCGAGCACTGTCCAGCGTCCTTCCCCGGAATCTGGAACAAAGGCTGCTATGCCCTCGAGATCGGGATTTTCGGAGAGGGCCTTTTCGATGAGGTCTAGCAGCCAGGAACGCACAACACTGCCGAATCTCCATATGCCGGCTATCTGGTGTAGATCGAGATCGAATTCCTTTTTGAGCTTCATGAGCTCGAATCCTTCGGCATATGCCTGCGCAAGCCCGTACTCGATGCCGTTGTGAACCATCTTTACAAAATGTCCAGAACCAATCGGGCCGACATGCCCCCATCCTGTATCATGCCCGGGTGCAAGCGTCTGAAATATAGGCGTCAGGCGCTGAACGACACTTTCTTTTCCACCGACCATAATGCTGTACCCCTGTTCAAGGCCCCATATGCCTCCGCTTGTTCCGACATCAACATAGTCGATAGCCTCTTTTTTGAGCTCTTCAGCCCGGCGGATGTCGTCTTTATAGTAGGTGTTTCCACCGTCGATGATTGTATCTCCGCTTTCAAGGACAGAGGCCAGATCTGAAATTGTCTGTTCGGTCGGCCTGCCGGCAGGCACCATTATCCACACGGTGCGAGGAGGCTGCAGCTTTTGTGCGAGATTACTCAATGAAGAACTTCCTGAGGCGCCTTCTTTTTCCAGTTGTTTGACATTGTTTCTGTCCAGATCGAATACCACACACTCATGGCCTCCCTTCATAAGCCGTCTTGTCATGTTCGCTCCCATCTTGCCGAGCCCAACCATTCCTATCTGCATTGTTCATCTCCTTAAAAAAGATTATTTACTACTGATTCTAAAAAATAGGTAAGTAAACTTGTCAATCTTAGAAGTTGAAAATTATCACTTACC
>CAZGJW010000183.1:0-5320 GCA_964525675.1 uncultured Spirochaetota bacterium | reverse complement strand
GGTCGGTATAGTAGGAAACAAACTGTTCGCCCGCTATTCTGGCATTGTACCTCTTGTTCAACTCATAACTCTTCACGACAACGAAATCCTCAAACACGAGGGAAAGAATGGATATGAGAAAACCGAGCAGAATAAGCGGTGTGATGATTCTGTACATGCTCACGCCGCAGCTTCGCAGCGCGAGGATTTCCCTGTTTTTTGAAAGAATGCTCATGGTATACACAGCGGCAAACATGCTCGAGGCAAGCAGGCACTCGCGGGATATAATTTCCGGGGCTTCGATGATGCGGAAAGTCAGGGTCTGGATGAAGGTGTATGTCTTGGTTACATCCATTCTCTGCAGGGTCCGGACGATAAATGAGAGACCCATGATAAAAATAATACATACGAAGAATACCTTGAGGAATTCACGAACCAGAAAGCGGGTGTATGTTTTTCCCGGCAGCAGCTTCATGTCCGCCCCTTCAGTATCAGGTTCACCGAACCCGCGCACAAAAAAATTATGTTCGGCAGCCATACCGCTAAAACCGGATTGACGACACCTGTTTCTCCGACCCGTTCCAATGTAAGAAGAAATATATAGTAGAAAAAAATTATCAGGACACCGATACCGAGGCCGAGGCCCCGTCCGCTCCTGCCCCTCGTTATGGCAAAGGGGGTGCCGAGCAGCACGAAGAGCAGACAGGCTGATGGAATTGCGATTTTTTTGTGGTATTCCATGAGAAAGCTGTTGTACGGCCGTGAGCCCTTTTTCAGATCGGACATTGTCAGCTTCAGTTCCTGCAGGCTCATGTCCCGGGCCGATTTCACCACCTGCTGAAGCTGCTTGCTTGCAACCGGAATATTCAATCTGAGTGTTTCAAAAACAGTGCTGTCAAACGATTTGTCGGTTTTATCCTCCGGCTCATGTATAGCCCCGTTCGTAAGCTTCAGTATGAGGTAGGACGAAGAAACTCCGGATGTAATAAACTCTCCACGCCGTGCTGTAATGGTGCTTTCCGCTTCCCCCTCCATGCGTTCGAAAATCGTTACATCCATCAAGTCTCCCGTTTTGTCGTCCACCTGATCGACGATCAATGTAATACTGTCGTTGATTTTATTGATGCTGAGATCGTCGATCTGTATATCGGGACGGGCGATGGTGAGCCGCTGGTAGAGGGTTCGGAATTTTATATTACCGATAGGAACGAGCCGGTCTGTCAGGTAGAAGCTCGCTCCCCCTATAAGTATTCCCGCAATGTAGAGGGAGATAAAGATCGAGGAGAGACGTATGCCGCTTGCCCGCATTGCCGTAATTTCGCTGTCATGGGAGAGGCGGCTTACGGATATCAGGGCGCCCATGAGCGTGGACATGGGCATGGTGATGGCAAGAGTCGGCGGAATCGAATAGAACACGAGCACACAGAGGTCGAATATCGTGGCATACCCCCGTGCAACGAGCCGAACGAAACTCATGACTCTTTCGAGAAGGAGAAGCATGGTAAAAAATGACATGCTCCCCAGATACGGCGGTATAAATTCCCTTATGATGTAGAGCTTGAGTGTCTTCACGAGAGACGCACTTCCGATGATATGTTTTTTATTCCCGGTATTGTGCAAGGCATACAGGCCGACGGTGACCACATTCGCCCGTCTGTCTTTTCTTACCTGTAATGATAACCAAATCACACGTTATATGCAACAAGTTAGAGTCGGCAGCGATTGCGTCAGGCATACAGTATACGGGTATCTCTACATAAAAGCCTCCAGCCGGCCAATTTTTATTGCGCCATACGGGGATTAGGGTTATCTTGCAGTAACCTCTTACAGGAGGAGGCTGAATGCTTACTCGCGCTGTTGTACTCGCCGCAGGAATGGGAACAAGGCTCAAACCGATAACCGACAGGGCGCCGAAATGCCTGACCGAGGTAAACGGGGTCCAGATACTGCTGAATACGCTCAGAAACCTGCATGCAGCGGGAATACGTGCGTGCACCATCGTTGTGGGACATTTTGCCCATAGTATCATGGATACGGTCGGCAGTACATTTGGCGACCTGACCATTGAATATATCAAAAACGAGAGATACAAAAAGACAAACGATATGTACTCCCTGTGGCTAGCGCGAGACGTTGTCGAAAAAGGCGCCGTCATCATTGAAGGCGATATCTTCTTCAGGGCCGATCTTCTCCCCGATGCGATCACACATATGGGAACGAAGCCGTTCTATATTGCGGGTAGATACGATGGGCGAAGTAACGAGATACTGATTGAAACAGATGAGCAGAAGCGTATACTCTCACTCGATATACTCAAAAACCGGAGTGCACAGCCAGGGCCGGACCGCTACATGTCAAGCGGCATACTTGTTATCCATGAGAATTACGGCAGGCGTTTATCCGGCTGGCTGACGCGGTCTGTTGAGGACGGCGATGTGCGTGTTCTTTTCGATGATGTCATCAGCTCGCATATCGATGAGCATCCGCTTTACGCACATGAGATTTCTCACAGCGACTGGGTCGAGATAGACACCCCCGAGGACCTCCGTCGGGCTGAACAGATTTTCAATCCCGCATATTCTTGATCGATCGGCAGATCCGGCTAGGCTGGTAAGGATAGCGCTCCACATCCTCCTGTTTCGTTACACCGGTAAGCACCAGTATCGTCTCGAGGCCGGTTTCAATTCCGGCCACGATATCAGTATCCATCCTGTCGCCGATCATGACCGTGTTCTCGGAGTGTGACCCTAACTTTCGAAGCGCGGTGCGCATCATGAGCGGGTTCGGTTTTCCGATGAAGTACGGCTTGACACCGGTTGCCGCTTCGATCGGTGCCGCCAGGGCCCCGGCTGCAGGCGTAATCCCGAGTTCCTGCGGTCCTGTTGTATCGGGATTGGTTCCGATAAACCGCGCGCCGTTAAGCACAAAATTGATGGCCTTTTCTATCATCTCAAACGAGTATGACCGGGTTTCTCCCACTATGACATAATCGGGATCTATCTCCGTAATGGGATACCCGATGCCGTGCAGGGCATCGTACAGCCCGGCGTCGCCGATTACATACGCGGTCCCATCCTTGTTCTGCCGCCTGAGAAACATTGCCGTTGCGATTGCCGACGTAAATATTCGCTCCTTCGACACCTCGATGCCGAGCTGAGATAATTTTTTACTGAGATCAAGCGGTGTCTGCTTTGAATTATTGGTCAGAAAAAGAAACTTGTTTCCGTTCTTTTTCAATGTTTCGATGAATTCCGCAGCCCCGTCTATGAGGACATTGCCCGAATAGATCACACCGTCCATATCTATAATGAAGTTCTTTTTTGCGTATTTCAAAGTTACTCCTCTTTACCTATCTACGTAAATAATCACAACAAAGATACTATTATTTCATTGAAAGCGGCGAGAATAAACCGGTGTCGATTCCGCCCTCTTTTTGTACATTACAGAGAGTACAATGAAAACTGACATCTCTCTTTTACTCATCAACCCGTGGATTGCCGACTTTGCCGCGTATAATTTCTGGGCCGAACCTCTCGGCCTCCTGTACGTTGCCGCTGTCTTACGCGAAGCTGGCTCGCAAATCAACTACATCGACTGCCTTACAAGCAGGGTACGGAAAAACCCCGGGGTTAAGAAAAACGGCTGTTCAAAATACATACGGAGCGTCATTGCAAAGCCGAAAGAGCTCCAGTTCGTAAACAGAGACTACGCGTGCTACGGTATCGACGAGGAAGAGTTTTTTAACCGTATCCAGGCATTTCAACGCCCTGATGCGGTGCTTGTTACATCGATGATGACCTACTGGTACCCCGGAGTTTTCAAAGCGATAGATGATGTGCGGAGTGTGTACGGAAAAACCATGCCGATTGTCCTGGGCGGATTATACGCACAGCTCTGTCCCCGGCATGCCCGAACTTCAGGGGCTAACCTGGTATACACCGAACAGAACCTCTCTCCCCTGTTCGCTGCACTTGAAGATCTGACCGGCAAAAAATTCGAATACATGCCGGAGGCTTTTTCCCTATCTCAATTTCCGCTACCCCTTCACGAGTTGCAGGCGGACACACACAGTGGAGATAAACAGCAATGTGCATCAGATAACATCAATCAGCAAGACAAAAAAACCCATATTCAACGGCAAAACAGTGCGCCTCAGGAGAGACTTCAGGGGGTATTAAGCTTCTTCTGCGTTCTCACGCGTACCGGATGCCCCTTCAACTGCAGCTACTGCGCCACCCCTCTTCTTCACGGTTCAAAAAGGGATATCACCTCTGTCATCGAAGAGATAACGACCTGCTCCAGATTCTTCAAGGCACAGAACGTGGCATTTTACGACGATGCCCTGCTTGCGGGAGCCGAACAACACTTTATCCCGCTCGCGGAGGAAATCATTGAACGAAGTCCGGACCTCGCATTTCACCTGCCGAACGGAATTCACGCATCCCTTGTAACCAAAAAGATTGCCGACCTTCTTAAAAAGATTGGTGTGGAATCCATCCGGATCGGATTGGAAACGGCCGACCCGGCGCTTCAGCAGAAAACGGGAGGCAAAACATCAAATAAAGACTATCAGAGGGCGCTCTCACTACTGCGGGAGGCCGGGTACAGGCGAGAGCAGATCGGCACCTACACCATGATCGGATTTCCGGGGCAAAAACCAGGGAGCGTGGAAAAAACGATCGATTTCGTGCACGAATGCGGCGGATCACCCCATCTCTCCTACTTTTCACCGATTCCGGGGACCGGAATATGGAATGAGGCCAGGCGCTTTGTACCCTTTGATATCGATAAAGAACCTCTTTTTCACAACAATACGGTGTATATACTGGGAAACCGAAACTTTTCAAAGAGAACAATAGCCCGGCTCAAGGCGAGGGTGCTCGAGTACAGGAATAGCGGGCTGATATCATAAGATGTGCTTAAAAAACACTTTTCTTCTGACAATAATTATCAGGATAATTTTAAAGGCCGTTTAACAGCGCTTCCCTGCGGTCGTCCCCTGCCTTTACTTTTTGTTCAAACGATGTTGCCTTTAAAAAATCCTCGAGGGCGATATACTTTACAACGGCGGGTTTTTCAGCCTTCACCGTTACACCATCGAGATGCCACTCTCTCCACTGGGGCGTGAGTGCGGAGTACGCGCCGTACTTGTCTTCCAGTCTTTTGACGATTGTATAGTAATCGACGTACTTTTCGTCGAAAATGACCGTCATGGCATATAAAATGTTGTCAAAAAACTGAAGGTAGATAAAGGGGACTTCCGGTTTTAAAGAGAAGGTGAGTATTTTTCGCTGTTCAACCGGAAAAAACTCAACATCTCTATTCTTCGGGACCGTGATGA
>CAZGJW010000182.1:0-5335 GCA_964525675.1 uncultured Spirochaetota bacterium | reverse complement strand
CAATGGACTTGCCGACCGACGTTTTGCCGACACCGGGAGGCCCCACCAGGCAGAGGATCGAGCCCTTTGATTGGGGCTTCAGCCTCTTAACGGAAAGAAACTCTAGAATACGCTCCTTCACTTCGTCGAGGTCGTAGTGGTCCTGGTCGAGTATTCTTCTCGCCTTCTTGATATCGATCTTTTCCTGCGTATACGTGTTCCAGGGGAGGGAGCAGATAGTGTCGAGGTAGTTTAGCGTTACGGCAAACTCCGGTGAATGGGAGTCCATGAGCCCGAACTTTTCAAGCTCCTCGTAGGCCTTGTCCTTCACCTCTCCGGTAAGCTCGAAGCTGTCAAGCAGTTTGTTGAACTTGTTGTAGTCCTGGTTCTTCGCATCTACATCCATGCCGAGCTCTTTCTTAATCGCTTTGAGCTGCTCTCTGAGAAAGAATTCGCGCTGCTGCTTTGTTACCTTCTCGTTTATGTTCTCCTGTATCTTTTTCTGCAGTTTCATCAGCTCCTTCTCTTTGTGAAGGAGCGTCAGAACCTTTTCTATCCGCTGTTTCACGTCGAAGATCTCAAGGATTTTCTGCTGTTCGAACTTATCTATGTTGAGAATCGATGACACAAAATCAGCGACCCTCTCGGCACCGTCGAGGTTTGCCATGTTCAGCTTGATTTCTTCCGTGAAGTACGGGTTGTCCTCCGAAACCTCCTTAATTTCAGAATAGAGCGTCCGTATAAGGGCTCTGAGCTCATTGTCATCCCTGGTTTCATCCTCAACATAACTCACCGCAGCCGTGACGTATGGATCGAAGCTGAGAAATTTCTGTATCTTGAAGCGTCTGAGCGTATTTACAAATATATTGATCTTTCCATCGGGCAGATTGATCTTCTTGAGAATTTTCCCGACTGTTCCTATCTGGAAAAAGTTATCCTCGCCATCGTTTTCCTCGTCGGGATTGTGGATGAGGATCATGCCGATATATCCGTCAATTTCGAGAACCCTATCAACCGTCTTTATATACTTATCACCGCCGATTATAAGGGGCATGAAGATACCCGGAAACACGGGCCGCATCTTCATGGGAATAATATGAACCTTTGCGGGAAGCACCTTATCCAGCGACACGAGTGTTTTTACATCTTCGATTTCTAATTTTGCCATTGCCAGTTCCTTTTGCGCCTTTCAGATTGTTACATTGAATACCCAATAATCGATAAATTTTACTCCCTCCAATTAATATAATAATTTATTCGCTTTAAAAAAACATTGCTAAAATCTTAACTATTTAGTACTTTAACAAAAATTTTTAAACGGGAGGACAGCTATGATAGTTGTCGGTGAACTTATCAATTCAACCAGAAAAAAGATAAAAGAAGCAATGCAGAATAGGGACGCCAAGTACCTGCGCAACCTGGCAAAGCGACAGGATGAAGCGGGCGCGGATTTTATCGATGTCAATGCCGGTGCGTTTGTTACAGAGGAGCTCGAAGTTTTGAAGTGGGCACTCGAAGAGGTGATGGATGAAACTAAAAAACCAATAGCCGTAGACAGCCCGAGAGGATCTGCCATAAAAATGGGACTCGAAATGCATAAAAACGGAAAAGCGATGCTCAACTCCATTACGAAGGAGAGCGAGCGATGGAAAGAGGTGTTTCCTGTGGCGGTCGAGCATGACTGCATTGTCCTCGGCCTCTGTATCGACGATAACGGCATACCCGATGAAGCGGATGCACGTGTCAAAATTGCAGACGGTATCATTAACGAGCTTGTCAAAGCGGGAAAAAAAATCGAGGATATTGCTATCGACCCGCTCACCACGCCCTTGAGCGTCAATACAACCTACGGATTGACCGTTATCGATACGATAAAGGGGGTAAAGAAGAACTTTCCCGAGGTGAAACTTATCACCGGGCTAAGCAACATCTCATACGGCCTGCCGGCAAGAAAGCAGGTAAACCGGGCGTTTGTGGTGGGATGCATGTTCAACGGGCTTGACGGCGCTCTCATAGACCCGCTTGACAGGACGATGATGAGCATGATACTGGCAACCGAACCCCTGCTGAACAAAGACCCGTACTGTACCAAATACCTGAAGGCCTTCCGGGCGGGATTAGTCACAAAGGAATAGCTCCTCCCGTTAGGGGAAACTAATCATCCGGAAAAGGGCGGTTTAATACTCATCCTCTTCGTAATAGGGCTCCAACCGCTCTCCCCATTTTTCGAGATTCTCAAAGCGCGTGAACTCTTTAAAAAATCGAAGCTTTATCTTATCCGTCGGGCCGTTTCTCTGCTTCTGGATGATAATTTCAGCGATGTCCTTGTCATTGGTGTTGGGGTTGTAGAGCTCGTCCCTGTACAGGAATATCACGACGTCAGCGTCCTGCTCGATAGCCCCCGATTCTCTGAGGTCTGAAAGGATGGGGCGCTTGTCTCTGCCCCTTGTCTCAACAGCACGTGAGAGCTGCGAGAGCGCGATCACCGGTATTTTGAGCTCGCGAGCGAGAGCTTTGAGGGAGCGGGAAATCTCCGATATTTCCTGTGTCCGCCCCTCCTTCTTGCGGATCGAAGACATGAGCTGAAGATAATCGACAATAACCATATCGAGCCCGTGCCGCGACTGAATGCGCCTCGCCTTTGCACGAAGCTGCATATCGGTAATACCGGGAGTCTCGTCTATGAAAATATTCGATTCAGCAAGCCTGCCTGCCGCTGTTGTCAGCGGTCCCCACTCCTCGGTCCTGAGAAGACCTTTTCGAAGCCGTTGGCTGTCTATGCGGCCTTCCGAGCAGAGCATCCTCTGCACCAGCGCCTCTTTTGACATCTCCAGGCTGAAAATGGCGACGTTTTTTTTGAGGTCGATACCGGCGTTCTGCGCGATATTCAGGGCAAACGCCGTTTTCCCCACCGAGGGGCGCGCTGCGATTACGATGAATTCCGATCTTTGAAACCCGGATGTGAGGTCATCGAGCTCCTTGTACCCGCTTGGCAGCCCCGTATAGTTATCGCCCCTGTGAAAGAGTTTTTCAATAGCGGTTATACTGTCCTTGATGACTTCATTGAGCGTATAGTATCCCCGCACCTCTCTTCTCTCTGTAACATCAAATATGAGTTTTTCCGCTTCATCCACGATCTCATAGGCATCCTTGTCCTTGTCATAGCTCATCGATATCACTGCAGATGACGCCCTGATGAGCTTCCGGAGGAGAGATTTCTGCTCGATGATTTTTGCATAATACTCGATATTTGCGGAGGTGGGGACTTCTTCCAGAAGCGAAGACACGTACACGATACCGCCCGCCTTTTCCAGGCCGCCGCTGTCTTTCAGAAAATCGGTGAGTGTTACGATGTCAACGGGGACAGAGCGGTTGTACAGCTCGATAAGTGCATCGTAGACGGTCCTGTGCTGATCGCTGTAAAAATCATCGCTCTGAAGGATGTCGATTGCAATTTCTATCGCTTCTTTATCGAGGAGCATGCTTCCAAGGCATGCCTGTTCGGCTTCTAGGTTTTGCGGAGGGAGTTTGTCGGAGAGTGTCGTTGCGGCTGTATCCTTATATCCCTCTGCCATAGGCTCCGTCAGTCCTCTTTTACAACCCATACTTTGAGCTCAGCCCGAACATCCTCATATATTCTGAAAGGAACCTTGTAAAGACCCGTTGTTTTTATGGGCTCGGCAAGCTCGATATTCTTTTTCTCTATTTCATATCCCTGATCTTTCAGCGCCCTGACAATATCCTGCTCATGAACCGCTCCGAAAAGCTTTTCATTCGCACCGACAGCCGCCGGAATATTTATTGACAGCGCCGAAATCTCATCGGCAAGCTTCTGCGCCTCTTCCCGTTTTTTTACCTTACGAATCTCTATTTTCTTCTGCTGTTCCTTCATTCTATTTCTATTGAACGTGGTATCCTCAACAGCAAGCCCTTTTGCAAAAAGGTAGTTTCTCGCATACCCTTTTGCAACATCCTTGAACTCCCCTTCCTCCCCAAGGCCCGGGGTGTCCTGCACCAGTATCACCTTCATCAACTGCTCCTCTTCTTTATATTTTCAACATTTTTATGTATCTCAAGCCAGATATCGGCAACCCCGATACCGGTAACGATAGTGACGAAAAAGATAAATGAATAAAAGAGAAAAAATATGAGAACCATATACTGAAGAACCTGTGGAATCCTGATTCGGTCGGCAAGAATCTTGATTATCGTAAGGCCCCGTAAGAAGAAGAGTAATGAAAAAACAACAGCGATGTTCCAGCTTATTATACCGAATATCTGGTTCTTCAAATGCAGGTTGATGTACACCAGTCCCCATGCGATGATGAGCACCCATACCCAACTGTCATTGATTCGGTAATTCTTGATGCTGAAAGAGAGCGCCGCTCTGTTTATGTGTTTCCGTGTAAGGTAGAACTTGACGCAGAGAATGCCGACGAAAATGATAAAAATTTGTTTGACGAGATACCCGCCTCGCGGCGCTATCCCAAAAACGACGTTCTTCTTGTACAGGTCTGCAGCCAGTTCTATCTTTCTGGAGATCAGGTTGTAATCGATTCCCCTGCTCATCATCAGCACACGGTGATTGCTCATCTGGGCCAGGTATTGATCCACATAGCTGTTTGTCTTGACGTCAACGAAGCTCGAGTAATTCGCGATAAACTGTTTGAAACCACCAAGCAGACCGGAAATTATCAGCGGTAAAATGGCAATACCCACATATACCGCAAGGCTGAAGAATACAACATAGTTCAGCCGGTAGTTTTTTGAAACCAGGTGCCCGAGTACGATGCCGAAAAACCCAAAAATAAAAAAGAAATCGAGAAATCTCCCTCCCCTGATGCCGGTTACCCGTTCTATAAAGCTGAAGGAGTAATGGGTAGGGGAAAAGAGGATAAAATCGCCGTCAAGGGGAAGCTTTCCAATCCCGTTTATCATCAGATATAGAGCTACCCCGGTACCGATGACCAGGTACATCAGCCCTTCTTTCCATCCCCGCTTGATGACGATAATCATGAACGGCACAAACGACAATTCCGTGAAAATAACCGACATGTAGAGTAAAATCGAGAGCAGAACGAGAAGGATGTTTTCCCCGATTTCCCTCCACTCGACATCCACATCAGGGAGTGCAAACCGTGTCTTCAGATTTCCGATATTTATATTTTGAAGCCAGAGGGCAAGTGTATGCAGGTTCTGGATCTTTATACCGCTGTGTAACTTAAAAGGTTTGAACCGTACAATACTGCTGCTCTTCATTTTCTCGAGCATGGTCTGCATCAGATTATCAAGCCGCATCAGGTTGCTCTCCCTCACCTTCTCGAGAAAATTTTCAAGCTTATCTCTATCGAATTTA
>CAZGJW010000181.1:0-5356 GCA_964525675.1 uncultured Spirochaetota bacterium | reverse complement strand
TCTCGATACTGTAGCAGTTTGTCTACAAGTGCTACTTCTGCATCTGCTTTTTTACCGCCTCGCTGCATACAGACGCTGTGATAGAACATTATTTTCGTGATCTTGCTTAACTCTCCTTCTGTTAAGTCTACGAGCATGTCGCGCCTCCTTCCGTTGATTTCTCCGGTACTCCTTCTCAATACGGTCATTCAGATAAAAATGGTACTGGTCAATGAATCGCATATTGAGCCTCCTTACAATTTGTTGTAAAATATACACACCCTCCTTTCCCGCGCGCAGGAGCTGCCTTCACTCTACGGGCGTTTTGAATTTTCATGCTCAGTGTACCGGGCAAACTATTACGTGTATTTCCTAAGACAGCAGATCGTTTATGTGCGACATTATCAGCTTTTCGCTGCCCCTTGTTGACCATAGCTCCCGTCCATGGTGATACGCCTTGAGTTCGTATTTGCCTTGATAGGCGAGCTCGGCGAGTGTCCACCATAAGTATGAATGCTTCTCTTGCAATTTCTCGAATGCTGCCTCCATTTCTTTTGAACAATGCAGACTTTTTTGAATGTTTTCCGTGTTCACGATGTACCTCCTTCTCAGGCGCTTATATTGCCCCTCTGAGCGATTTATTTAATACAGCCGGTAAAAAGTACCACCCTGCCTTAGTTACCCTCAAAATGTGCCTCCTTTGAATGGCTTATCTTCAACTCTCCCTCAAAATGGTTTCCGCCCGCAATCTGTCGAGTTCCGGGTATTTGTCAAATAGATCGATATTGCCGGATTTTAGTATTTCCTGTACCGCCCGGACTTCGTTAATGACTTCTGCATAATTCCGCTCTCCCTGCCATTGTGAGCCGTGAATCAATACGTACCTTCCATCGGAAAGCTGCGTCAATCCCTTATGCCGACCGGCGCCGCCACACGTGTAGTTACTGCCGTCCCAGTAATCCAGGTTGCTATTGTATTCCACCTCACCTACTACCTCGCCGTTTTCGTAGACTTCCATTTTTCAGCCTCCTTGGTTTTTTTCAGCTTTTCTTTATGCTTACTTTCAGTTATGAGTTATACCCCCCTTAATATTCAAGTGCGAGCTCACAAGGATTATCTTCAAACAATTGCTTTGTATGCAGATACACAAGGGTGCTTTGTAAATCACTATGTCCCATACTCCGTTGAACATCGAATACAGACGTCCCTTTTTTAAGCAGAGCAGTAGCAAACCAGTGGCGGCAAGAGTGAGGCGTTGTATTCTCCCGTTTAACTCCGGCCTCTCGCATTCTCCGGGAAATGATCATACTCACCGATCCGGGGTGTAAATACTCTGTCCGGGGTGTCCGGTGGTTCACGTCGTAGAAGATGTAATTCTTGATCCGATACTTACGGATATAGGCCTTGAGCCGTTTATAGAGCTTCTCTTGCAGGTACACAAAGTCATTGCTATTCCGGGCCGTCCGCCCCTTCCGAAACAGGTACATGCGGATTTTGTCACCGTCTAAGACAATATCCTGAACCCGGAGTCGTGCGATCTCACAATCCCGGAGCCCGTTAAAGAGAGCGAGCTCAATCATGAGCAGGTCACGTGCTGCTTTCTGTCCGGATAGGCTTTTCAGGTGCGTCCGGAGGCGCTTAACGTCACGGTCCGTCAGAGAATTGCGTACAGGCGCACGAGGAGGCCTTTTGACGTTAATTTTGATGCCCTTACAGATATTCGGGTACACTCGTACCGTTCCGCCCGTCTCAAGGTCGATATGGCGCTCCAGGAAGGCGAAAAAACGTTTAAGCAAGTGCAGGTACAGGTTTTTTGTAAAATCTGAGTATTTCCGGGCCCGTAGATATCCTTCATAAGCGTATACGTCCGCAGGTGTCGGCCTGGTGTTCCCCCCCTCCTCCATGAAACGAATAAAACATTTTAAAGCGTGTTTATAGGCGTGCACTGAAGCTTTCGAGTTGATGCCCTGTTGTTGAAACAAGAATACGTCAGATTGATACCCCCAATCGACACGATACTCCTGTAATCCCTCCTTCTTGATCAATGCCCCTTCCATTGCTGACCTCCTTATAAAAGATTTCTTGACAAGTTGAACAAGTTTGTATTATACTGTATAATATATCATGTTTAACAACTTGTCAAACATTTTTTCATTGATAATTATGAAATAATTTCATAGAATGGAGGTCAAAACAACATGAGGAGCTTAATTAAAGTGAAGGAAAGAAGACTTGTACTTATGGTCGATCCGGAGCTAATGAATCGGATTGACGATTATCGTTATAAAAACCGAATACCTTCACGATCCGAGGCTATCCGTAGACTATGTGAAGAATCCCTGTCCCGGGCCGAATCTGAACAAAATACCCAGGATAAAGAAAGCGACTAACCGTGTGTTAATACATAACCTGCAGTCGACCCACTTCTCGCGCGCAGGAGAAGTGAAACCTTAGACTTTCCACATTTGTGGACAATTCAGGATATCTCCCCCCCCCTACGCATGTGAGAAGTGAAACCTGAATTGTCTGACACTGTCAGACTTTTGAGTTGGAGTCTCACTCCCTACGCGCGTGAGAAGTGAAACCAAGACAATTGTTGTCGGTTCGACAACAATTCAAGGTCTCACTCCCTACGCGCGTGAGAAGTGAAACAATTGTCGGAGAGTCTCCGACAATTCCGGATAATTGTCTCACTCCCTACGCGCGTGAGAAGTGAAACCTTTGATTCGAATCAAAGGTTTAGGATGGGCGCATTGTCTCCCCCCCTACGCGCATGAGCTGCTTTCACTCTACGGGCGTTTTGAATTTTCATGCTCAGTGTACCGGGCAAACTATTACGTGTATTTCCTAAGACAGCAGATCGTTTATGTGCGACATTATCAGCTTTTCGCTGCCCCTTGTTGACCATAGCTCCCGTCCATGGTGATACGCCTTGAGTTCGTATTTGCCTTGATAGGCGAGCTCGGCGAGTGTCCACCATAAGTATGAATGCTTCTCTTGCAATTTCTCGAATGCTGCCTCCATTTCTTTTGAACAATGCAGACTTTTTTGAATGTTTTCCGTGTTCACGATGTACCTCCTTCTCAGGCGCTTATATTGCCCCTCTGAGCGATTTATTTAATACAGCCGGTAAAAAGTACCACCCTGCCTTAGTTACCCTCAAAATGTGCCTCCTTTGAATGGCTTATCTTCAACTCTCCCTCAAAATGGTTTCCGCCCGCAATCTGTCGAGTTCCGGGTATTTGTCAAATAGATCGATATTGCCGGATTTTAGTATTTCCTGTACCGCCCGGACTTCGTTAATGACTTCTGCATAATTCCGCTCTCCCTGCCATTGTGAGCCGTGAATCAATACGTACCTTCCATCGGAAAGCTGCGTCAATCCCTTATGCCGACCGGCGCCGCCACACGTGTAGTTACTGCCGTCCCAGTAATCCAGGTTGCTATTGTATTCCACCTCACCTACTACCTCGCCGTTTTCGTAGACTTCCATTTTTACCAGACCTCCATATTTTATTTTTTCCGTATTTACCCCCGCTACAGCGTTTAAATCACCATCCCTGTGTACTTTCACCACCCACCTCTTGAAACCCCCGAAAACATCGCTCTCAGAGGCATTATGTGCGTCTTTAAGGCAAAAACAGCACCTTTTTTAAAAGGCACTACTTTTTCGATGTATTTTTTCTGTCCTTTTTAGTCACAAATAACGGACATTTCAGGATGATTACATTCGTGCTCTGCTTACACTCTCGATCGCAATTTTTACATAGCTTGTTGATTTTATCGAAATCAGACAATCTTTCACCCTCCTAATACTTCACCCACTACACTTATGCGAGCGCCTTTGCAATAAACGGAACCGGAGAATCTTGATCATTGATATAATATTTCCACAGAACATCAAAACTCGAATGTCTCGTTGCTGCCTGGATTGCCTTGACTCCCATACCGGATTTATAAAGCATCGTAGTCGCGTAGGTTCTTCTCATCAGGTGCGGAGAAAATACGATATCCCGTTTCAAGACTCCCGCTTTCCTCGCTTCAATACCAACGTTTTTAAGCCTGTCATACAGCGCATGGTATTCAAGCGGACGAACCGTCTCGCCCTTATAACGAGGGATGGTATAAAACAGACAGTCGTCGGCCTGCGGTGCTCTCCTGAAAGCCTTTTTGAAATACTCCCTGACAACATCAATAGCCGGACCGTACAAAGGCTGACGCGCCGGTTTGTCGCCCTTTCCGGTAAAACGTGCGTAGTACTCCGGGCCGTTCTCTCCCTCAAGCTCCTCGATATCTTTCCAGCGGAGCTGTAAGAGCTCGAAGGCCCGCAGGCCGCTTGTGAGAAGCATGAGTATAATCGCGTAGTTTTCACGACCGAGCAGGGATATTTCGCTTTTCAGCCAGGTGAGCATCTTCTTTACTTCCCGGATATGTAGGACGTCCTTGACGCCGCCGCCTTTGCCGGATTTGTTAAGCTTCTTTTTCATCTGGTCGGACATATCGTCAAAAGGAGACCGATAAATCGATATCACGTTGTCCCGGATCCCCTTGAAAAACGATTTTAAAGCCTGGATTTCAAGATAGGCGGTAGAGCGCTTGGCCTCTTTACAGCGCCTTTCGTAATACTTTTCAATGTGTCCGGCTGTGACCTGCAGCGGATGGAGGCCCTCTAGGTATTCATAAAAGCGCTTCACAACGATGAGGTAACGCCTGTACGTTTTTTCTGAAAGCCCCTGGCCCCTCAGTAAGTAGGTTTCAACGTCTTCCCAGGTGTGGATTGAATCAAAGATGTTTCGTGCCCGTTCGCATTCCTCAAGGATGTTGATTGTAGGCATTTTCTTTTGAAGATCGAGAATCGTGTCCTTTGCGCGGACGGTGAGATCGTTTGACATGGTGACACCTCCTGTAGATGTCCCTGGTGGCCCGTGGGGAGGAAGGGCGCCAGGATACGCCCTTGTCGCTCTATAGCAGCTATCCTCCCCACATACATTTTCATTACGTCAATGACCTTTCTACGTAATATTAACCTTGACGTCTATAACTCTTTATAGTACTATTATGACCATGTTACCATTTTTTTGTCAAGTTTTTTTTATACACAAGAGTGAAAAAATATTGTATAATGAGAGGTGAAAGGAAATGTCCTTAAATCAAGTGTCGCCAACGAATAAAAATACGGTTGCCGTTTATCTAACAGATGATGAACTCGAAAAAATTGATGATTTCTGGCATGATAACCGGTTCATGAGCCGATCAAAGGCAATTCATTATCTAATTACCCATGCCTTAAAGGATTTAAAGGGCAGACGGGTTGAAGAAGACAAGAACCCTAAAGAATGAACACGGGAAATGTAAAAATGAGTGATCTAATACCCAA
>CAZGJW010000180.1:0-5552 GCA_964525675.1 uncultured Spirochaetota bacterium | reverse complement strand
TTTCGAAATCCTCTCGGCATCACGCGATGTTGCGAGATCACCCTCTATCACGGCCACTTTGACCGGCAACATGGGGACGAGCCTTTCGAGCATCGCGGTCTTTCCGGCGCCGGGCGATCCCATGACATTCCAGCATACGATCTTCCTGTCGTGAAACATATTCCGTATATCCCTGGCAAGAAGGTCATTTGCCTGCAGAATGTCGGTCATAACATTTACCTTCATGAATTCATCCTTATCAAAAGTTATTGATGTCACTTCTAAGTAAGGCTATTCCCGTCAGTCTCCCTCAAATGAGATAACCTGAAGCTCAGACCCTACTGATTCTTCTATGCTGACGTTGGCGCCCTCGGAAATAGTATCTTTTGAGAGAACATCGAATGCGAAAAGAAGCGCATCGGCAAATACACCGGAGTATTTGCCGATTTTTAAATCAATCCGCAAAATTTTTTTCATACCTTCCTCTGCAGCCCGCCGATGTATTATCTGCAGAAGCTCTTCAGTTATTGAAAGCTCGTGCATAATCAGTACCCGCGGCTGCCTCCGAGAAAAGCTGTTTTTCTAAACCTTCCCGAACATTCCGCCACCCATTTTCCGGCGGAAAAGTTTAAATCTTTAAATACCTTATAAAATGTCCCGAACACGCACTAGTATTACCGAACCGCCTGTAATTATTCCCTTTCCAAGGATAGGCAAGTGAACCTGTACATCATAAATCTTAAAAGATCTAAAAATATGCCTTGACATTTCGATAAAAACGAAATAGTAATATAAGGATTTTGTTTATGTATGGTTTTATCCATTAAAATTACGGTTTTTTGTACCAGAATTTCATTCAAAACTGGCTATCTATACTGTTACAATTGCTTGTAATTGCATTCTACAGGTAAAAAACCATTATGCAAGTGTCGGTTTGAATCGTTAAAGTTTGGAAGTTCACTTGCCTATTAATTAGTTAATTTTTTAACACAGTTTAGGCTGTTTTCATTTTTAATGAAACAACTGCTTTTTGCAACCTACTGTTTCCTGCCGCGGCAATAAATTTAACAGCGGCAGTAAACCTGGTCAAGCAAAACAAAGTGGCGACTTCGCGGCCGAGTATCAAACAGTAACTTAATCCAAGTTACTTAAAGAAGCCGGTACAATCCTCGACTCGATTGCCTATGCATCGCTGTTGAAACTTGAATGTCTGACTGCTGAAAAAACACCATCGAGGTGTATCAGCGAAATACATCTATCCATTATAAAAAAGGGAGGAACAACGATAAAAAATTGGGAGGTGATAATCAAAACCATAAACGTTATCATCACAAAAAAGGTTAAGATTCATCAACACTTGTTACTGATTATTCAATCGGAGGTACAGTAATGGCAAATGATCAAAGTGAAGCCATCAAGGAAATTGTTGAGGAGTGCTGTAACGACCGTAGCAACTTGATGGATATTGCACAAAAGGTGCAAAATCGATTCGGATATATTTCCGAGGAGAGCATGGGGCACATTGCGAGGGCACTGGGCATCCCCCTCGTCGAAGTTCGTGACATGGTGAGTTTTTATACCTTCTTTTCTCGTGAGCCGGCAGGAAAGAGCGTGGTCCGTCTCTGCAATGCTGTCGTCGAGAGATTGCACGGCGCCGATCTTGTCGCGGATGCCTTCGAAAAAGAAGTGGGTGTTCCCTTCGGCAGCACAAGCAAGGACGGCTTGATTTCACTCGAGTACACACCATGTATCGGTATGAGTGATCAGCCTCCATCAGCTCTCATTAACGGCATCCCCGTTACAAAAATCTGTCCGGAAGACGTACCGGGCATAGTAAAAGAGCTTAAAGGCGGTTCGAAGTACAGCCCTGAAAAAGCAGCGACGGTTCTTCCTGCCACCCTGGTGGAGAACAATCTCAATAAAATGGGCCCCGTTGTTTTCTCCCCTCAGGAACCGGGGAGCGGAATCAGGGCCGCACTCAACATGTCACCGGAGGATGTGATAAATACAATTACCGAATCACGCCTTCGCGGCCGCGGCGGTGCCGGTTTTCCGACGGGCATGAAGTGGAACTTCTGCAGAAAATCGGAGGGAAAAGAGCACTACGTGATCTGCAATGCAGATGAAGGAGAACCCGGCACCTTCAAAGACAGGGTCATCCTTACCGAGGCTGCGGATCTCGTTTTTGAAGGAATGACGATTGCAGGATATGCAACAGGCGCATCGCAGGGCTTCATGTATCTGAGAGGAGAATTTCAGTACCTTCTCAGCTCACTCGAGCAGGTCCTCAAACGACGGAGGCACCTTGGCCTTCTCGGTAAAAACATCGCCGGCAGACAGGAATTCGACTTCGATATCCGGATTCAGGTCGGCGCAGGGGCCTATGTGTGCGGCGAAGAATCCGCGCTTATCGAATCTCTCGAAGGAAAACGCGGCGCACCGCGCGACAGACCGCCGTTTCCCGTTACCAGCGGCTACATGAACCAGCCAAGCTCCGTCAACAATGTCGAAACATTCTGTTGCGCCGCCCGTATCATGGAGAAGGGAGCCGAATGGTTTTCAAAATTCGGCACCAAAGATTCAACAGGGACAAAATGCCTGAGCGTGTCAGGCGATTGTTCTCATCCGGGTGTGTATGAGCTCGAATATGGAATTACGATCGACGATCTGCTCGATCTTGTGGGAGCAAAGAATTCCCAGGCCGTGCAGGTCGGCGGGCCATCCGGAAGATGCGTTGCACCGAAGGATTTTGGAAGAAATATCAGTTTTGAAGACCTTCCAACCGGTGGCTCGATAATCGTTTTTAGCAAGAAACGGGATCTTCTTGACATTGTCAGGCAGTTCACCGAATTCTTTGTTGAAGAATCGTGCGGCTGGTGTGCACCCTGCAGGGTCGGAACGACACTGCTTTTGCAGAAACTCGAGAAAATTCTTGAAGGAAGAGGATCGAAACTGGACCTGCAGGAGATCGAGAGCCTCGGAAACACAGTGGAGAAGATGAGCCGCTGCGGCCTCGGCCAGACTGCGGCAAATCCGATTCTGACGACGCTCAAAAATTTTCACTCGCTGTATACTGCAAAGGCAACAACTGACGAGTTTATTCCGCCGTTTGACTATGAAAAAGCGCTTGCTGCGGGAATTCAAATCGCAGGAAGAGAACCTGTGGTGGAAGAGGAGGAATGATGAAAGAGACGAAAATAACAATAATCATTGACGGTAAAGAGATCAAGGCGGCTTCCGGCCAGTCGATCATGCAGGCAGCCGATGAAGCGGGAATCTATATCCCACGCCTCTGCTATCACAAGGACCTGATTCCGGCCGGACATTGCCGTGTCTGCACGGTAAAAGTCAACGGAAAACCGACTAACGCCTGCTCAATGCCGGCTGCAGACGGTATGGTTATCGAAAATGAAACTCCAGAATTAACAGAAGAGCGCCGGAATATAATTGAGATGCTTTTTGTTGAAGGGAATCACTTCTGCCCGTTCTGCGAAAAAAGCGGCGACTGCGAACTGCAGGCGCTTGCGTACCGATTCGGCATGCTCACTCCGACATACACCTATCAGTACAAACATGTAGAGGTCGATGCGACACATCCGGATGTGTATATTGACCGCGAGCGGTGTGTTCTCTGCGGCAGATGCGTTCGGGCGTCACGCGATCTCGATGGAAAGAGCGTGTTCGGGTTTGTCGGGCGCGGCATAAACAAGCAAATCACCGTTAATTCAAAAAGCGACCGATTATCCGATACAGAGCTTGCGGCAGTCGATAAAGCGGCTTCAATATGTCCGACCGGTTGTATTGTCATCAAGCGTGTCGGCTATGCAAAGCCATTCGGCACACGGCTGTACGACAAGCAACCCATCGGTTCGGATATTCAAAAGACTCCGTAAAAAAAACTTTATTTTGAGGAAGGAAAAATGGCCAAACCAAAAATAGCGACAACACATATGACGGGGTGCTTTGGCTGTCATATGTCTCTGCTCGACATCGATGAGAAGATACTCGACCTGATTGAGCTTGTAGATTTCGACAAATCACCCATAGACGATATAAAGAAGTTTACAGGCCCTGTTGATATCGGCCTGATCGAGGGAGGATGCTCGACGCAGGAGAATGTCGAGGTGCTTCGTTCTTTTCGCAGGCACTGCAAAATCCTCATTTCAGTCGGCGAATGCGCCAATACCGGGGGGGTCCCCCACCTGAGAAACACGGTCCCCCTCAGAGAATGCATGGAGGAAGCGTATCTCAAAGGCCCGTCCGTCGTCGACGGCGTCATGCCGAACGACCCCGATATTCCGCTTATTCTGGACAAGGTCTACCCTGTCCATGAGGTGGTGAAGATCGATTACTGGCTGCCCGGCTGTCCTCCCAGAGCGGAAACTTTCTGGGCTGCATTAACGGCTCTGCTTAAAGGTGAAGAACCGAAGCTGCCGTACGAGTTAATTAAATACGACTAATTTCATGGAGGCGTTTAAATATGGCTTCTGAGACAAAAGTAAGAAAAATTGTCATCAACCCGGTGACACGGATTGAAGGACATGCCAAGGTAACGATCAGGCTCGATGAAAACGGGAAGATCGACAAGGCAAGGATGCATATTGTGGAGTTTCGCGGTTTCGAACGCTTTGTGCGCGGCCGCCTGTACTGGGAAGCGCCGGTTATAGTGCAGCGCCTGTGCGGGATATGTCCGGTCAGCCACCTGCTCTGCGCATCCAAGGCAATGGATGTCATTATCGGCGCAGATAAGCTCACGCCGACCGCCGAAAAGATAAGGAGGCTCCTGCACATGGGCCAGGTATACCAGTCCCATTCACTGCATTTCTTCCACCTCAGCGCACCCGATCTTCTGCTGGGATACGATGCGGACCCCGCAATCAGGAACGTCATCGGGCTCGCAAAGAAGAACACGGATCTTGCCGTGCAGGCGGTAATGATGCGAAAGTACGGCCAGGAGGTTATCAAGGCAACCGCAGGCAAAAAGATACACGGAAACGGTTCGATTCCCGGTGGCGTGAATAAAAACCTGTCGATCGAAGAGCGTGATGCCCTGCTCAAGGATGTCGACCAGATGATCGACTGGGCACAGGGCGGTCTTGATCTGTACAAAAAACTCTACCGCGACGATATCGCCCGCCTGGGCAAACTCGGATCCTTTGAATCGAATTTTGTCAGCATTGTCCGCGAGGATGGGGCGCTCGATATGTATGACGGCAAGCTCAGGGCGAAAGACCCGGACGGCAAACTGATTTTCGATATGGTCGAGCCGAAAGACTACCTGAAGTATATTCGGGAAGGGGTGAGAAACTGGAGCTACATGAAATTCCCGTTCATCTACTCACTCGGTCAGGAAAAGGGCTGGTACCGCGTCGGTCCGCTTGCGAGGCTGAACAACTGTGATTTTATTACAACGCCGAAGGCAGAGAAGGAGCGCCAGGAGTTTATGGAGCTCGGGGGTGGCAGGCCCGTTCATTCAACAATGGCATATCACTGGGCGCGGCTGATCGAAACTCTATATGCTGCGGAGAGAATAAAGGAGCTTCTGAACGATCCCGATCTGCAGGGGGAGGACC
>CAZGJW010000179.1:0-5577 GCA_964525675.1 uncultured Spirochaetota bacterium | reverse complement strand
AGAAGGTTCAGGTTGGGATGCATACGAGGGAAGCTGGCAGAGACGAGTGGTTCGACGATCGCGTTGGTCAGACAGGACTTTTTCAGGAAACCCTAAGTACCCCTTATGAGGTGCTTATTTACGTAATAAATAATTGCTTAATAGATAGACAAGTGAACTTCCAAACTTAAAAGATTAAAATTAACACTTGCCTAATGGTTTTTACCTATAGAAGGTAATAATTGGCAATTGTAACTTAATAAGTTAGCTGAGAATTAAAATTCTGGTACAAAAAACCAGAATCTTAATGAATAAAACCATAATTGGGCGATATTGGGCTTGAACCAATGACCTCCTGCTTGTAAGGCAGGCGCTCTCCCAGCTGAGCTAATCGCCCCGTATAAAACCTCGAAAACAGTTCTGAATTTCGAAGTGAAAATATTAAAAACAATTTCATATGTCAATAAAAAGATTGAGCATCAGGGGTTCCGTTCGCTTATCAGGCGGAGACCGTTGAGCGTAAGCTGCTGGTCGATTACATCGATCATATCGGTCAGGGGTGCAATGATACTGCTCGACCCGCCTGTCGCAATGACAATCGCCTTCTCATTGAGCTCTCCGCGTATACAGCAGATCATACGCTCCACGAGCCCGATATACCCGAAAATCAATCCCGACTGCATTGAATCCACCGTATTCGTTCCGATAGCCCGGGACGGCGGCACAAGGCGCACACGGGGAAGCTGTGCCGTTTTTGCCGAAAGGGCGTCCGACGCAACCTCGATGCCGGGCGCAATTGCAACTCCCAGAAACTCCCCTTTTGAAGACACCGCGCTGAATGTCGAAGCTGTGCCGAAGTCAACGACAATACACGCACCCTGCGCCCGATGATACGCGGCCACCGCATCGGCAACGAGATCGGCCCCAAGTTCCGACGGGTTGTCGATTCGAATACTCATACCGGTTTTAACACCTGGTCCGATTATCAGCGGCTCAACCCCGACATACTGATCGAACAGATTGTTAAAAATCGTTTTGAGATGGGGAACAACGCTCGCTATCGCAACCCTGCGTACATCCTCAAGTGAAAAACCCCGGTCTGCAAGCAGTGATTTGAAGAGAATAGCATACTCGTCGGACATCTTTTCATGTACCGTGCGGATGCGCCAGTTGCCCTTCCACTTGTTCTCATGCCACAATCCGAAAACCAGATTCGTATTCCCTATATCTATACAAAGAAGCATTTTACTCTCCTCCTCCTCCTTTCATCGAGATGTGCTTTAACAACACCTGATGAATGAGATGCGGTTATCCGGACGCTTCGCACCGTATAACATTAAACAGACCTCTCGCCAGATCCTTAAACACTCGACCCTCCCCTCCTCGTTTCAATCCGCCTCCACGAGGCAATGACCGCAGTCGTGAGAACAGCGGAGAGTACTGCTTCCGGAAGGCCGTTCGCTGCAGCGATTGTGCCGATCAGCTTCCACGGGAGATACCTGTACAGACCCAGAACGCCGAGCACGAGCACGGTGTTGGTGAGCGAGCCTGCTATCCCGGCGCCAACAAACGCAGGGATTTCACGGAAGTTGCGAACAGCCCTGTACACGAGCCATGCGACCGGCCCGATGAAAAGCCTTGGCAGAATCGACACGATAGGATTGACGAACCATACGTCTGCAGGTCCGGTCGGTGCAATGGCCGCCTGGATGAGGCTGAATATTCCGAAAATAAAGCCGGTGGCAAGTCCCACTATGGGACCCTCCAGCACCGCACCGATAATCACCGGAACATGCATAATGGTGAGAGATGCTCCGGAGAAGTACGGTATGAACCCAAGACGTGTTGCACCGAGAAAAATCGAGATTCCTCCCATGACACCGGCAATGACGATCTTCCGTAATTTTTTATCCATGTATTTTTCCTCCTGAGTTTAATTACGACATAAAATCGCTACACGTGCGTATTGAAAATACGCCATACAAAAGCATCAATATTGAACAGTCCGGCTGTCAGTAAACCTCCTATAATGATGATTCCCACAACAAGAGCAATGTAATCGCGCCTTTCGGCGCGCAGATTAATGAGATTGGTACGCCCGCGGCCGCCTGTATAGCAGCGTGCCTCCATTGCCTCGACGAGCCGGTACGCGTGCTTCAGACTCTGCACAAAAAGCGGTATAAAAAGAGGAAACATCCTCCTCATCCGTTTGATAAAACCCATCCTCCTGCCAATGCCGAAATCAGCTCCCCGGGACGCCTGGGCCTTCATGAGTTTTTCAGCTTCTTCTGCAAGTATGGGAATGAAGCGGAGGGAGATATTGACAACGAGTGCGAGCTCGTGGGCCGGAAACCGCAGCCTCTGCAAGGGCCTGAGCAGATGTTCGATACCGTGCAGGAGCTGGGTTGTCGTCGTTGTGTATGAGAACAGGCTCAATCCTAGCATGATAACACTGAAGCGTAAGATCAGGAGACTGCCTGAGATGAGGCCCTGGCCAGTAACAATCAATATCCTCCATTGCCAGAGAACATTCGGAGACTCATGAAACCGGGGCACGGTGAATATTTGAATCAGCGCAAGAAACACAAGATAGGGTAGCATTTTTCCCAGCGTTATGAATGCGAGTCGTGCCTGTACCCGTGAAACGAGAAGGCCGCACCATATAAGAAAAAAGATCAACCCGAGTCCGAGAAGGCTGTTTCCCGAGACAGCCGCACCGATCAGAAGGACACCGATGACAATTTTCACGCGGGGATCGATTCGATGAAAAAAGGAACTGGTGGCCACGTACTGCCCGATACCAAGTTTTATCGAGACGGTAAAATCAGATCTTCCTGCCATGCAAAATCCCCTGTATCACCTGTACAGCCTGTTTCACCCGAACGACGCCCGGCGGTATCTCAAAACCCTCTTTTTTAAGAAAATGAGCTATTTCAACCGCCGTTGGTACGCCAAGGCCGTATTTTTTAAGCAACCAGTATGACGCAAAAATCTCCGCAGTACTGCCGTGAAGCTCAACCCGTCCAGAAACGAGCACGTAAACACGGTCAGCCAGTTCGGCTATATCTTCCATGGTATGGGAAACTATTACCATCGACCTGCCGGCACGAGAGCGCCATTTCCCGAGTACCTCCATGAGATGCCTCCGCCCCTGTGGATCGATACCTGAGGTCGGTTCGTCGAGCACGAGCACTTCGGGTTCCATTGATAGAACACCTGCAAGTGCGGCACGCCGTTTTTCTCCTCCGCTGAGATCTTCGGTTATGCGATCCTTGAATGAAAAAGGAAGGCCGACCATGTCCATTGCGTATTGAACACGCTCCCGCACCTCTGCTTTTGATAAACCGAGGTTTCGTGGTCCGAATGCAATATCATCACCGACATATCGTTCGAAGAGCTGATCTTCCGGATTCTGGAATAAAAGAGCCACCTTCTGTCGCACCGTGCGCATATCGATTGATGGGTCCGAAAGATTCAAACCCAAAACAACCACATCCCCGTACCCCGCTCCCCTGGGGCGGATTAGACCGTTCATATGCTGAAGCAGGGTCGATTTCCCGGAACCTGCCGGTCCGATGATGCCTACCGTTTCTCCCCTCTTAATCCTGAGATCGACTCCTTTCAAAGATTGCACTTCCATCGCTGTGCCAGGAAAATAGGCATGAAACAGCCTCTTCACGTCAATGGCAACACCTGAACCTGCCACCTGTCCTCCTCATAAATCCGACCTATTGCCGGGGTCAAAGCTATTGGTTTATAAACTCCACTCAACCGAACACGAACCGGCTGTAAAACATGATTATCACGCATCTTTTTCTGCGTACCGTTTTACCGTATCCAGCAATTCGGAAACAGTGAGAATATCAATGGGGAATCCATCTACCAGTTGAGCAACCTTACGTGCGATTTGAGATACAACAGGCAGATCGAGTCCGTATTGTCGAAGGTCGATTCCTGAATTAAAAACCGACCGTGGTGCCCCGTCAAGCACGATTCGTCCTCCTGAGAGCCCAACGATGCGCCGGGCACGTACCGCTTCCTCCATGCTGTGTGTTACGGTTATAAGGGTGATGCCTCCCGCATGAAGCCTCTCTACTGTTTGAAGCAACCGTCCTCGTGCCCCGGGATCAAGCATGGATGTCGCCTCGTCAAGGAGCAGGCATCGTGGTTTCAATGCGAGGGCCGATGCAATTGCAAGCAGTTGTTTCTGGCCTGAAGAGAGCATATGGGACGCCCTCTTTCTCATATCACCGAGCCCGACCGTTTCGAGTGCCCAGGACACCCTCTCATGCAGTTCTTTTTCGGGTATACCGATGTTTTCAGGCCCGAAGGCGACATCCTCTTCGACGATAGATCCCACAATTTGTGAATCGGGTACCTGGAACACCATACCGATTTCTCTTCTGATGTCACGTATGTTTTTAGGAATCCCGGTATCGCGTCCTGAAATCATCACACTTCCCTTCACGGGTAAAAGCAGTGCATTTATATGCTTGAGGAGCGTCGATTTCCCCGAACCATTCGACCCTACAACGGCCACATATTCGCCCGCATAAATTTCCATAGAAACGTCACAAAGTGAATAGCCTGGAAAAGATTCCGTTTTCCCGACGTCGGTTTTATAGGAGTGATAGACATTCCTCAGGCTGATAAAAGCATCTCTTCCGCTTTTCACGGTATCTCCGGGATGCTGGCTGATTAAACGCCGGGACGGGTATTACGTATGGTGGGAGTCGCTATTTTTTTCGGAAAAAAGCGCGATGTCCCGGTTGTCCCGGTCGTTTCAGATCCAAGCAACCGATTTTTATATGGTGCGGTATATTTGTTATCCGAACGCTTCGCGCCCGGATACTGCAGAGCCTTGCGTTGCAATGATACACAAGCTCTGCAGTAAAAATGCATACCCCGGAGGAACAAAGTCAACAAAAAGGAATGCAGCGCCATCAGTATGGATTATACTTCGGCAAGGAAGTATACGGCGCATGGGACGAATTGGATGCAATCGTCATTATTTATGCAGTTAAAATCTGTGTATTTTCGACTTTTTACAACATGAAACATAATAAAACGCTCCTGCCATGAGACTCAATCCGGTGATAAAAATTATCACTATGAGGATCAGCAGAAAGATCGGGCCGCTCGATTCAAACCGCTGTCCAACGAACCAGGGAAAAAACATGCCGCCGACTCCACCGCCGACAAGAAACCAGCTCGTCACTCGACCGGTGATATCCATGTTTCTTTCCGCATAGTTTATGGTCGTCGGGAAAAGCGAGGCAATCGACAGGCCCATAAGCACCGTCCCTCCCCATACAACATACCGGGAATGCGGCCAGAGCAGAAGAAAAGTTGCCGCCGTGATACAACCGACCAGGTCGATAATGATCATGGCTTTTGGCTTCAGACGCATAGCTATCAGGATAGAAAACATACGGCCCAGAGTAAGTGCGCCCCAGTACACTGAAGTCAGGTACGCAGCGCCGGCTTTTCCTGCAATATTGAGTGAAACGGCAAAGGAATATATCCAGCTCCCGTAACTGATCTCCGCACCGACGTGAAGGAAGAAAAAGAGGGAAAGAAAAACAACGAGCACCCGGT
>CAZGJW010000178.1:0-5597 GCA_964525675.1 uncultured Spirochaetota bacterium | reverse complement strand
AAACCTCTGAAACACGTCCCCTGTAATGAGTTTCAAACTTCTTTGTAATTTCCCTGGATACGGTGCAGGGAATATCTCCGAGCATGTCATACACATCAGCTAGAAAACCGACTATCCGGTGCGGGGATTCGTAAAACACGAACACGCTGCCTGCGAGCCCTGCAAACTTTTTTCTTCGTCGCGCGCTTTTATTCGAGGTAAAGCCGATAAACGTGTATTCAGAAAACTGTATACCCGAAGCTACGAGTGCAGCGTGAACCGCAGACGGGCCCGGAACGGGAACGACCCCGCCGCCATCTTCAACGATACTGTGTACGAGCATACCCCCCGGGTCGGACACAAGCGGTGTTCCGCTGTCCGTTACATAAGCGACTGAATGTCCTTCTGCAATGATTCTTCGAATACGATTCAATATTTCAGGCTTACTTTTCGAGTGGAAGGAAATTAAAGGCTTTCTAATACCGTACCTGTTGAGCAACTTCAATGTTACCCGTGTATCTTCGCAGGCAATATAATCTACACTCTTCAGTGTTTCCAGCGCGCGCAGAGTGATATCTTCGAGGTTTCCGATCGGGGTGCTAATAACGTAGAGGTCAGTCGCGCTCATACTTGGCAAAGATCATCCTTCCGGCAGGTGTCTGCAGAACACTTGTAACCGTCACAAATATCTCTTCACCAACGAACTTCTTACCCGAATCAACCACGACCATAGTTCCGTCATCGAGATACCCGATCCCCTGACCGGGGTCCTTTCCCTCCTTGATTACCACAATTTTCATCCGTTCTCCGGGAAGGACGACAGGTTTCAGGGCATTGGCCAGGAGGTTGATGTTGAGAACGGTTACGCCCTGTATCTCGGCAACTTTGTACAGGTTGAAATCATTGGTGATTACCTTCGCATCGAGCACCTTGCCGAGCTTGACCAGTTTGGAGTCCACATCCGGTATCTCTGGAAAATCCTGATCGGTAATGCGCAAAAGTGTGTCCCGATCTTTTTTCAACCTGTTGAGCACATCGAGCCCACGACGTCCCCTGGAACGCTTTACCGAATCCGATGAATCAGCGATCTGCTGCAGCTCATCTAAAACGAACTTCGGTACAACAAGTACTCCCTCGATAAACTTCGTATCAATGATATCCGCAATCCTGCCGTCGATAATTATGCTTGTATCGAGTATTTTGACGCAATCGGTGGATGTGCCTTTGCCGACCGAACTGCGCATCATTCCCACACCGATATCGAGCTGGGAGACTACGGCAACACCGAAATAGAGTGTACACAGATAAATAAAGATCTGGTAGTACCAGGTTGTTTCAATGCCGAATGAACGGGCGATTGCTGAAAAACCTGCACCGAGCATGAGCCCGACTATAAACCCCTTGAATATCTTGGTGACGTTTTCCCTCTTGAAACTCTTTGCGATTCTTTCAAGAAGAACAACCCCTGTGGATAGAACGAGGACAATAGCCGGATAGACAATGAAATTTTCATGACCGATAGTAAATAGAACTGCGAGTACAACAGTTACCACAACGAATAGTATACGAATTATCAATCTTTTTCTCCGACATTTTATTATTCACCGATTTGCTTATTCTATTTTTTTCCAGGTGCAGGTTCGAACATTTTTAAATTCGTCTGTCTATTTTTTTCCGTCTTCAAGACCGATTGAAACCAGATTCTGAACATCTTCTTTTTCGAGATCCTTGACATAGGAAATTTCATCGATCAGAAGCCTGTATGCATTTTCATACAGCTTTTTTTCCATTATAGACAGTTCTTTCACCTTATTCCTGTGAAAAAGGTTCCTCACTACCTCCGCTACATTGACAATGGAACCGCTCTTGATCTTCTCAAAATTGTGCTGATACCGTGACTTCCAGTCCTCATCCATATCTGTCGTTTCCCCGCTGATTATCTTGAGCGCCTTATTCGCGTCTCTGTCGCTGACAATCTGTCGAAGGCCGAGCTCATCGGATCTGTTAGTCGGTATCATCACCGTCATATCGGAAATCGAAAGCTTTATGATGTAGTAGGATCTCTTCTCACCGAGGACCTCCTTATCCTCAATCGAGTTGATTATACCAACTCCATGCAGCGGGTACACAACTTTCGCACCTACTTTATACATGCCGAACCCTCTTTTATTATGCGTATTCAGGTTTCCCCCTGTAATAAGAATTTACTTCGCTTATTCGACTGCGCTGATTCACGTAAAGCTATAGCACACGGGGTAGATGTTTACTGCCGCTCCAGTTTTAAACGTGCTGGCATCTTTTTTTTGCGTAACCGGTTGAAAATTATTCAGAATGGGATGTATTATGGTTTTATCCTTATACAGATTGCAAAAAAAAGATAAATTCTCAATTCAAGTGCATGCAGGCGTTCAACGGTTGATTGGGAGCCCGTCGGTTTACACGCGTCCGAACAACGGAAGCAATTCACCGTGCAAGCCCGTCACCGATGATCCGTGAGTTCCAGAATATCAGGAGTTTACACACCTGTACACCGTACTACTATAATACACTTTTTTGACCGTTTCGTCAAGATGGAGGAAAGAATTGAGACGTTTGATTGCTGTAATAGGCTCGGCCCAGACGGCCGATGCGGCGAAAAATGCCGCATATGAGGCAGGAAAAGAGATAATTAAAGCCGGGTTTTCACTTATCTGCGGCGGTCTTTCCGGCATTATGGAGGCAGCCTGCAGGGGTGCGCACGAGGAGGCAGGTGAAAACTCAGGACGTATTATCGGTCTTTTGCCAGGAACATCTAAACAGGATGCAAACCGGTATGTCGATATCGCCATTCCAACCGGCATCGGGTATGCCCGCAACGCCGTTGTAGCATGCGCTGCAGACGGAGTCATTGCCGTATCGGGCGGAAGCGGCACGCTGAGCGAAATCGCCTATTCATGGCAGTACGGAAAACCGATCGTTGTTATACGCGGCCTTCCCGGTGTATCGCCGTTATTAATCGGAACCGCTCTCGACAGCAGAAGGCCGGATACGATTTACGGAGCGGAAAACGCAGCAGAGGCAATTTCTATTATCAGAAAAATACTGAAAAGGTGAAGGCAGTCCCTTTAAGTTAATTGCCGCAATCTGCCGAAAAATTAGATAAGAGAACCCGTCAACTGTAAAAAAAACGGACACAATCGAGGAAACGGCGCCATGAATGAAAACAGCTACATCGGAAAAGCCTTTGAAGGTCTTATTTTCTTTTTCATCATTCTTGTAATTCTGCAAACGTTCGGCGAGGAATTCGCCGTATTCAGGGGATTCAGCGTACAGATTCGGCAATACCTGCTTATTGCGGGATTTTCATTTGATTTCATCTTCTCGGCAGAATTCATCTCCCGTCTCATTGTTTCCGGTAAAAAGAAAAAAGCCGGCATATACATGGCGCGGGAAGGTGGCATTATCGACCTTTTCAGCTCATTCCCCCTGCTCCTTTTAAATTCAGGCCCCCTGATGTTTATGACCTTCTTTGCAGGGCAAAATATGCTCTTTTTTTCTATCGGGAGCCTGAGTTTTCTTAAAATAGTTAAAATAATCCGAATCACACGAATACTTAGATTCCTGCGGGCGCTGAAGATTCTGGGAAAAACAAGAATCCGGTACATCATGACGCCGCGATACATCAATGCAGTTTTGGTCATCGTTATTATTATCTGTGTCGGGGCATTTGCAGGGTTTTATATTGTGGATAACAATACGGTTATCCAGCCCGCAGCTGCCGTCATGGAAAAAATTCTCGTTCATTCGCCGGAGATGTTCCAGGAACTGACCCCTGTTTTCAAACAGACGGGCACCGTCCTGATAGTTAAAAAGAATGGCGAGGAACTGTACCGTGCTATCGACCGGGAATCTTTCAAAAATTTATACATGGGGGACGATTTTTACACCAGGACAATTGGTGATTATGAATTTATTTTCAATAACATGGATTCGAAGCGGGTGCATGCGCTTATCCATATGATGATACTGGTGATTATCATCGGCGTTATCATCGGGATTACAACCATATACCGTAGCCTTTTCAACCGGCATATAGCCGCCGTGGTGAGCGTTATGCTGCGCGGGTTTTCAACGGAAAAGTACTCGACACCCGTGCGAATCAGGCGGGGCAGAGAATATTTCGAGACCTACAGGCTTGCAGAGCAGTACAACAAAAAATGGTTGCCGATAAAACGTCGTCTCATCGAGCTGAAAAAACGCAAATCCTGACAATGCCTGCAAAAAGTTTTTCAAAGCCTGGGAATTGTACAGAAACTGCCGGGGAACCTTTACCAAGCTGTATAAAGTATACGCAACCGGCAGGATCGAAACAAAACTCCCCCTGAACAGTACAGCAGCATGGAACCAACTGAACATACATTGCCCGAAGAGCATGAAGAATCAGGCGATATCTATCGGCACCTCTACCACCTTGCCCGGCAGGATTACAAACGGAAAAAAAAACGGGCATTTTTTACTGGATCGGCCCGATTTATTATACTGCTCCTTTCGGCGGCGGGTATTTTTTTCACACTCTTCTACTTTTTTATCCTGCGTGACAGGATCAGAAAAATGAACACGGAGTTGACAGGCTATTACAGAAGGGTTAATGAGCTCGAACGGGAAATCGATACGCTGTCTGAATCCGAGCGTATGTACAGGAGACAGCTCAGTGAATACGAATCGTTTTTAAGCAATATTGAAATAGATGACAACCGAATTGTCGATTTCAACCTGACCCAATCAGTGCAGGAAAACCTTCAAAAAATGGACAGTCACAGATTCCCGTATAAAAATATACGCCGGGGGAATATTGGTTTCAAAGAAACAGCGCTTACCTTTGATCTTGGTACGGGAAGCGAGCTACCGTATGTATATTCTGTTTTAAAACGGTTCAACGCGCGCGCAACAATTTTTCTGAGCAATGAGATGCCGCAGGCGGAGTACGGGTCACTCTTTAATGAAAAAAATATACACTACCTCAGAAAAATGGCTGATATCGGCTGCGAATTCGGCAACCACACCTGGTCACATTACAATCTCAAACGTTCACTGTATGAGGCATCACGCAGAAGGAGGCTCAGCCTCACATTCATCTCCGACGATGTGCTGGACGATCTTTCGCTCAGGCTTGAATTCGACAGGGTAAGAACCAGGTTTTACGAGGCGACGGGGATACTTCTCGCCCCGCTCTGGCGCGCTCCGTACGGCGCCATAGATCACAGGATTCTTTCTGCGGCAGCGGGAGCGGGATATCCAAACCATGTGCTCTGGTCGGGCAATTCGCTTGGCGCGCTCGACTTTCTGGATTATGTGTATAAAAGAACGATCACCATTTACAACAAAAATGAGAAAAAGTATGAGCGGGTTAAAAATCCGAGCTATTTCACATCAAAAGAGATGCTTCTGAGGATGAAGGAGTGGGAGAGAACCGACCCCAGCGGACTGAACGGCGCCATCTCCATCGCCCATCTCGGCACGGCACGTAAGTTGGATAAGATACTAAAGATACTTCCGGAGTATATATCCTACTTTCAAAACAGAGGGTATCACTTTGTCACCGTTTCCGAAGCAATAAACGATACGAAGGATTACTGATG
>CAZGJW010000177.1:0-5763 GCA_964525675.1 uncultured Spirochaetota bacterium | reverse complement strand
CCCTCCCCCTTCTCAACAGATCTGACACGGCAAGAATCGAAACGAGGGATGAATCTTTCAGCAGCGCGATAAATTCGTTGCCGACAGGCGGGAGAATCACCTTCAGAGTCTGCGGCAGTATGACGTAGTGCATTGCTTTACTCCTTGAAAGGCCGAGCGCAAGGGCCGCTTCCATCTGCCCGGGATGAATCGACTGAATGCCACCCCGTATAATCTCCGCGAGATACGCACCGTAGCAGACTGCCATTGCAATAACCGCGGATGCAATATCCGGTATTCTCACGATTCTGCCGAGCGCGTAGTAGATATAGAAGATCTGAACGAGCAGGGGTATACCACGAACGACCTCTACATACACGGTGGCAACCCTGTTGATTATCCGCACCCGCGATATTCTACCGAGCCCCGCAATCAATCCTATAACGAGTGCAAGCATTATGGCGAATACAGTTACCTGAAAGGTCTTTACGATCCCATCTGGTATGAACAGCAGTATCCTGCCGAACGGATCAGGCGCGTATATAACGAGAAAGATGAGAATGCCGATAGCACCGAAGAAAGAGATGCGCCAGGCTGAAAATAACTGCCTGTCCCCTTTTTTCGGAATAAGCGTTGCATCTGAAGTTTCAATCCTGTTTTGAGCCATTTTTCCAGTCCCGGAGTGAGTGCGGTTCCGGAACAAATCCCCGTGAATAACGTTGGCTGCCCTCACCACCAGAGCGAATTCTGTCCGGAACCACGATTTATAAAACACAGGGCCAGGGTACCTGCAGGTACCGCAGCCCCGTTTTCATCAGAATACCGGTATCGTTTTTTCTTTTTTCATTCCGGCTCTTGCAGCCCTACCTGAGCCACTTCTTTTCAATCTTTTTGTAGGTTGCCGTTCCCACAACCTTGTCGATGCCGGCGTTGACGGCGTTGAGCACCTCAGTATTTCCCTTCTGTACTGCAATACCATAATTCTCATCGGTAAACGGCTCACCGACAATTTTAAGCTTACCTTTGTAGGTCTCGTTCTGCAGTGCAAAATCCGCAGCAACGGGTGTATCAGCCACGACGCCCTGGATTCGTCCGTTTACCAGGTCCTCGAATGCGAGCCCGATTTCATCGTAGGTTTTTAACTTCACACCCTTCACCTTTTCCACTTCGAATGACCCTGTCGTGCCTATCTGGGCGCCGACCGTCATACCGTCCATGTCTGAAAGTGTGGTAACACCCTTCAGGGATTTCTGCACGACGAGCACCTGGCCGGCATTGATATAGGGTTTTGAGAAATCCATCTGTTTTTTCCGCTCATCGGTGATCGTCACCGATGACATGACAGCATCATACTTGCCGGCTGCAAGGCCGGCAAAGATACCGTCCCATGCCGTATTTTTGAACTCCACTGTAAACCCACCAGCTTTGGCGATCTCGTTCATGAGGTCAACATCAAATCCAACGATTTCCTTTGTATTCTCATCAACGAACTCCATAGGCGGCCATGTCGCGTCTGTAGCGACAACGATATGAAGTCCCCCTTCAGCCCCCTTCTTGGCCGAGCCGCCGGCAAAGGCAACTCCCGACGCGAGAAAAAAACATAGAAAAACGAGCATCAACTTTTTCATCGCATACCTCCTCCTAAAAATAGTGAACGCAATAAGAGTATAGTGATTTGCAATACATGTCAAGGAGTTATACGGGATCGATTTTCGTAGGCAGTAAGTATATTTATGGTTTTACCTGCAATCACACCCTGCCCTTTCTAGCACGCTGGGAGAGGAGTATGAGGTTTCTCAGCTCCTGGGGATTACGGGCGGTTGTCCATCTTGCGACGAAATCCTTGTTATGCACAATCTGGGCTATTGCCATGAGTGCCTGCAGATGAAAGTTTCTCTCGTCACTGCTCCCGATGAGCGCAAATACCATGTGAACCGGCGGTATGCCCGGTCCAAAACGAACCCCTTCCTTTGCACGCACGACTGCTATGTCGAATCTGTGTTCCCCGGGGCAGATGACGTGGGGAATTGCAAGCCCTTCATGAATTGCAGTTGTGGATTCCGCTTCGCGCTTGACAAGCAGATCGAATACCGCTTCTAGTTCAAGACCGAGCTTTCTCGAAAATATCCCGGCAAGAACATGAAAAAGATCTTTAAACCCCTTTTCTCCCTGCAGGTCCACAATTTCCGCGTTTTTAATTATCCGGTCGAACCGGTCCTCTACAATCCCGTCCCTCTCGATGAGAATTTCCCTCAGCTCATCACTGAGTGTGCTCGACTTCATCTCCCTGGACGTCACCCTTTCTACGATATGTATGAGGGCGGATTCCCTCTGTGACCGTGATTTCGAGTAGAGAAAGAACCACAAAAGTGATGCGATGAAAAAAGAGGCGGTGATCAATAGCGGGACCGTGCCCATCTCCATAATAAGCGCCGTATAAATAACGATGCCTGCAATCTGCACATAGGGGTAGAGCGGTGATTTATACTCCGGCCGGTAGGATACGATATTGCTCTCCCGCATAAGTATGACCGAGAGGTTGACGAGCGCGAAGAGGATGAGCATCATCGTGGATGCGACTTTCACCAGGCTCTCGAGGTCGAGAAAAAGTATTACCAGAATCATAAAAAACGACGTGATGAGCGTTGAATATACGGGACTTTTCAAACGAACATTCAGCTTTGCAAGGAAGGCGGGTACGAGGTTGTCCTGCGCCATGGCAAGCGGAATACGCGAAGCGGAGAGGAGACCCGCATTCGCCGTTGTGATAAAGGCGGCAAGCCCGGCAAGGGAGAGAAGGATGGTGCCGGCTGTGCCGGTGACGGTCGATGCACCGTAGGCAATCGGGGTAAGGGTCGACCTGAAATCTCCAGCACCCAGGAGCCCGACCGTCACAAACACAGTAAGTACATACAGTATCGTCACCACGATGAAGGCGGAAAACATGCCGGCGGGTATGGTTTTTCCGGGATTTTTTACTTCCCCGGCTACAGAGGCCACCTTCGTGAGGCCCCCGTAGGATATGAATACCATACCGGTTGCACCAAATAGCGCCCGCCACCCCTGCGGCACAAACGGCACATACCGGTGAACGTTTATGTGACTCATCCCGCTGAATATATAGAAGACGAGGAGCGCAATCAGCCCAAGAACGAGGATAATCTGAAACCTCCCGCTTTCCTTTACACTCGTGATATTGAGAGCAGTAAAAAACAGCGCGAAACCCACAGCGACAAGCTTCATCATTCCGGGTGAAAAACCGGGCACAAGGGGCTCGATAAAAATACTGATTCCAACGAGCGCGAACGCACTTTTGAGGCTGATCGAAAACCAGTTGGCAAGCCCGGCGAATGTGCCGAACATGGGACCGAGACTCCGGTGCACGAAGTAGTATGTTCCGCCGGACTTCGGCATTGCCGTTGCGAGCTCCGTTTTCGACAACACCGCCGGTACCATGAGAAACCCGGCAAAAACGTAGCTGAGTATTATCGACGGACCTGTTTTTTGGTACAGAACAGACGGCAGCACGAAGAGCCCGGAACTGATCATAGCGCCTGCGGCAATACAGAATACACCCATGCCGCCAAGTACCTTTTTCAATGACTGCGAGTCCCGCTTCATCCCCACCCCTCTTTTTTGATTAAATATTCAAATGAAAAAGTTGTGAGTATGTTCAAAATAAACAGAACCGCAAAAATTCGGGCTCCGGCTCATTCGGCATCGTACACAGCCTCGCCCAGAAGAATCTTGAGCTGCTTGATGTCCGATACGATCTTCCCTCGATCGAGATTCTGAAACCGCCCCGGCACCATCTGCCTGCTAGTGCACTCGAGCACCGCAACCAGGTTCTGCAGCTCGATCTCGTAGGGATAGGTCGGCGGAACAAAGTCCTTGATCGTTTCCTCCAGGTCCTGCTCGGTAACGATGACATGGTTGTTCATTGCTGCATGAAACTTCGCCCTGATGAGAACCGACTCCAGGTCCGCGCCTGAGAAGTCGTAGTGGTACTTCGTGAAGAGATTGACGATATCGACCTTCTGTATCTTGAGCTTCAGTTTTTTAACCAGGGTCTGGAACAGGTCTTCCTTTTCCTCGATGGTGCTCGGGTAGAAGAGCGCAAGGTGCTCCTCGGCGCGCCCCTGCCGCTTCAAATCTATGGGGAGAAGGTCGGGCCTGCAGGTGATGAGGAACCAGATGATCTTGCCCCTGTACTCGGTATTGCCCATGAACGACGCGATCTGTCCGAATATTCTGTTGCTCGTTCCGGAATCGCCCTCCTGCTTGCGGGTGCCGAGAAATGCGTCGGCCTCGTCTATCATTACACCGACCGGCGCCATTGCCTTGAGCATATTGAGAATCTTTTCGAGATTCGCCTCTGTAACCCCCTGCCACTTGCTTCTGAAATTCCTGAAACGGACGATGGGAATCCCGATTTCACCGGCGAAGGCCGTAACCATGAAAGACTTGCCCGTGCCGACCGGTCCGGAGATAAGATACCCCATGGGCAGCACGTCCAGCCGTCCCTGTTTTATCGCCCGTGCGGCGCTTCTGAACCGCTTTTTAACAAAGTCATGGCCGGACACCATGGAGAGGTCGTGCTCGGACTCGATGAATTCCAGAAGGCCGATCGCCTCGTTCTCGATGATCTCTTTTTTTTTGCCCCTCAGGTAGTCGAGCGAAATCTTTCTGTCCTCCTGAAATGATTCAGCAGCAAGCTGATGAATGTTCACCAGGTTCAGCCCGCCGGTTGTTTTTGCAACCCGCGCCGGGCTGAGCCCCTGCTCCAGCAGCAGCTTGTTCTGGCCCGCGAGATATTCGAAGAAGCTCTTTCTCACTTTTTCGTCCGGCATCGGTATCTCGACTTTCACGGTGCTCGGCGAGCGCACCATTTTCATGCTCAGGTCGGACAGGTTCTCCGTCAGCAGTATAATGGAGATGTCGTTTTCGTTGAAAAGCGGGTCGGTCGCCCAACGGTTCAGCGTTACGAGACAGAACCGGTCTTCATCGGTATAACTGGAAAAATCAGTATTCGGTATGAGGGTTTCGGCGTAGTCGATGAGAAGCACCATGCGGTACTTGTTCCGAACGTTCGCGTAGAAGTACTTCTCGAGATGGCGAAGCGCAACTATCGGGTCGCTCGTGAGAAACTCCGATGAAGCCATGTTGCCGACAAGGGAACGCATGTCCTGCAGATATTCCTGCCGCATCTCCTGGCGGCAGAAGCTGGTCCCCGAAGATCTGTCATAGTAGATAATGATGTCCCTGTTCCCGAACAGCACTTCCGATATATAGCTCTGTATCTTGACGAAGGTGAATTCCCCCTCGTTCATCTTGTGGGGAAGAAAATCGCGGATATTTCCAAACACGACGTACAGATTCGCCGTTTTGGAGCAGTACTTGTAGGAGAGCTCCTGAGCCCAGTCCGGCAGTATCCGGATAAAGGGAAGGTGTTTGAGGATGAGCTGTTCCGCCACGTACGTTACCTCCTCCCAGTTTTCAGGTGATTCGCCGTCATCAGACGTTTGTCCGTTATAGCATCAGCCGCCCATACCCTATTATACCGGATAACACAGTTTCAGCGGCATCACATTCAAAAACACATTCATCACCATTTTTCATAGTGAACGATCTGGTCGAGTGAAAGCCTATTTTTGCTGTGAACAGAGGCATCGGCCGGATACCCGACCGTGAGAAGCTCGACAACCCTGATATTGTCCGGTATACCGAGCACGTCCTTCACCCGGTCCTCATAAAAGGCGCCTATCCAGCAGGTGCCGAGGCCAA
>CAZGJW010000176.1:0-5786 GCA_964525675.1 uncultured Spirochaetota bacterium | reverse complement strand
GAACTGTCCTGTCCTATAGGGAATTGAAAGACATGCTGCAATGTACCATTCATATGATTATCCTCTTGTAATACAATGAACTACGGTTATCGAATTTTGAGTATCTCCCAGAACCTTCTCGGTGATATTATTTCAAGATTCCCAATCCTTGCAAGGTCCTGTAGTTCCTTGTCCCCTGTAACAAACACATGGATACCGGTAGCTATAGCAGCATTTACAATTGGGATGTCAGTCTTATCTTTAATATGGATTTCAACCTGTTTTTTCGGGTAAGCAATATTCGTCTCGCGCTGAAGTAACAAAATGATTTTATTTATAAGGTTCTCAGGGAACCCAAACTTGTTTTTAAGAACACCTCTCAATTCTTTGAGTACTTCAATACTTGTATACAAATCATGAGAAGCCAATACCTCACGAAGAACATCTGAACAAAGTCCACGGGTTGCAAATGCGCTTGCTAACACATTTGTGTCAAGAAAGACCTTCATGAGACTTCGTTAAACACATCTTCGTCTGTGAGAAAACCGCGAGCTTCAGCAAAGGGCATACCGCGTTTACGAAGCGACTCGAATTGGATAACACTTAGTTGCCGCCTGAGAGCTTCACGAGCTATTTCACTTCTGCTTCGACCGGATTCACAGCTTACATCAGTAAGAAGCTTATCGAGGTCTTCATCTAAACGTATTGTAATTGTTGAAGTTTTCATGTCATACATTGTAACACATATATATTTATTGTCAAGTGGAAACTTAATTTCAAATGATATTGAGGACAGGGAAAAGAATCAACATGATATATGGTTTTATCCATTAGAATTCTGGCATTTTGTACCAAGGGCACAGGTACCAGAATTTCGAATACAAATGACTATATTATACTACATTGCCGTAATATTATATACTTTAGGTAAAAACCATTAGGTAAGTGATAATTTTCAACTTCTAAGATTGACAAGTTTACTTACCTATCTTTACATCAAGTTGTGTATGATGATTTTTTAAAACAGGTTGACTGTTATCAAAATATTTATACTCTAAGAAAGATTAGTATTGGAAAGATTGGGCCTTATGTATGGATAGTGGTATATACTGAACGAAAGGATGTTATAAGAATTATATCAGCAAGAAAAGCAAACCGAAGGGAAGGGAGGAGATACCATGAGTGTATCGAAAGAGCAAAGATTGAAGAAGATTGATGAGATCAAAGATAAAGATATTGATTATTCGGATATCCCGGAACTCGATGAAAAGTTCTGGGAGAGTGCAGTTATTGAATATCCTAAAATTGATCACACAAGCCCTCAATTAAAGGAATAAGGCAGGCTGATTAATAAAAGCGCAAGCCCCCTGCAGGCATACTATTTTGAGAGGAGGTTTTTCCTGATAGCGCCGATCCACTGATCGGGAAAGGGAATACGGAAACATGCGGACACTTCGTTTTCATCTCTCCTGAAAACTATGGCAATCGCCTTCTGGTAGAGCGGCTTCCCCTTATGCGTTTCCACTATTCGTATCGCCGTTATCATATCACCGGGAATGAAAAGCTCCTTTTTTCTGAATCGAGCCCGGTAGTAGATCCCGTCTTTGAGCAGAACGAGTGTTCCCGCACTACGGGCGGGTCCGCCCGCTTCAGAGGACAGGCCGAAATAGTTCACCCCGTAGCTGCTGATGATAATACTGTCCTTGTCAAACCTGTTCTCTATTCTCCTGGATTCGACACGGCGCATCAGCACGATAAAAACAAGCACTCCAAAAAAAAGGGCGGCGAAAATCCCCCACCCTACCATACTCAAACCTTCAGACATGGCAGCTACATCCTCGAGAGATATCGTAAAACTTTCCGCCTTGCAAGCCTGTGAACGATGCCTTTTTTACTGCCCATTTCCTTCAGGAATGATTCGGCGATATCCGCATCGCTCTTCCCCTCTTCGCGAAGTTCCCTAATGTACGCCTCGTTAATGTCGAGGAGGTGCGTGATGGGGCTTTCAGTCTGCATCCTCCCCGCATAGAGCACCATCGCAATCAACGCCGTCAATACGGCGAGGATAATGGTGGTGAGCGTATCATATGAGGGGTCGTGTATCACCGGGCGGAAGAGAGACCGCGGGTTACCGACGTTGAATATTGCATAGAAGGTACAGACCAGAAAAAACATGAGAAGGACGGTAAAAAACCACTGAACCTTCTGCTTCATCATTTCAACTCGAATCACGCTTGGCAGATTTTTCATGGCGCACATATAAACCGTTCAGGGGTATGAAATTGTATCGGTTCATACCCCTGAACATGTTTCCGCAGATTATTTCGCAAACACCTGTCTTTCTTCACCGACAGCCATCTGCTTCCACTCTTCCTCGGCTTTGGCCCATGCCTCTTCAGTGGCCTCAGCCTCCCATACCGCAAGCCCACGGTCCTCCCGCGTTGCACCGGGCAGGAGGTTGTCAAGCAGAAGCCCGACGATTGCCGTAACGGACATTGCCGAGGTAAAGATCGCCTGGCATATATTTCCGAGCACCTGGGCTGCCTCGCCCGCCTGTGACCAGTCGATGGGGTTCTTGCTGAAGTTTGCATTCATACTGAGGCCGGCAAAGAGCGAGATCCCGATGATAAAGAGGTTTCGCGCATTGTTCAAATTGACGAATTGCAGATTCGAAAGCCCGACAGCGGCAATCATGCCGAATAGGCCCACGTACATCGCACCCTTCACCGCATCAGGAAGCGTTGCAAGCGTCGTGCTGAACTTGCCCAGAAGAGGTATGACCAGCATGATGATCGCGCCAGCGCGAATCACCCTGCGGCTCGCCACCCGTGTAAGGCCAATAGCGCCGATATTCTCGGAGTAAGAAGTCGTTGCTGCTACACTTTGAAACAACCCGGCAATAAGACACCCGAGACCCTCGGCACCGAGCCCTCTTGAGATCATCTTTTCTGTCGGTACCGGCCCCTCAGCAATCCTGGCGCATGAGTAGTAGTCGCCGATTGATTCGATCATGGATGCGAGGTATCCGGCAAGCATGCCGAAACTGCCGGCAACAAAGATGCTCCCAAACTCCGGAAAACCGAACTTGAAGGGAATCATGTGGCGTATGGTAAACCAGGGAGCCGCCTTTATGGCATCGAGTTTGGCTCCGAGCATGAACGATGTGCTGTCCGCCGGAATCCAGCCTGCGGCCGAGCCAATCAGGGCCGAAATCCACCCGACGATTATTGCAAGTAAAACAGGAAACAGCAGAAACACACGGGAGTACCTTGAGAATAACTGGGAGAAAAGAATGAGAGCAACAATGGTTATTATAGACACCCCCCAGCTGCTCGCCATTGCAGGCACACCGATCGCGAAGAGGCTGAGGCCGATCATGGTGATAGTCGGCGCGATAACCACGGGGCTGATCGCACGCTTTATATACCCCATAAGTCCCGTGTAACCCAGAATTATTTCAAAGAGGGACGCGACCATGATGGCAATCGCTACCTGCTGAATCATAACCTGCCAACCCAGGTTCTGGGCACTCACGAGTCCGATAATAGCAAACGTCGGAGGGAGAAAGGAGAAAGAGCTCCCCTGCACTATCGGCAGCCTGTTCCCGATCGGCGACTGCTGTATAAGTGTTGCAATACCCATGCAGAAGAATACCGTGGAGATAAGTATTGCCTGCTCTTAAATAGGCACCTTCATTGCCCCGCCGATAATAAGCGGCACCAGGACCGTTGCCCCGAACATCGTGAGGTACTGCTGTATTCCGAGCAGAAATGAAAGACCCCACTTCGGTCTGCTCCCGATGGGGTAAATCACCCAACCTCTGGTTTGAGTTTGCTCTGCCATATACTGCCTCCTTTAGCATATATGATTTTACTTATATTATACTCTGGTTGTTTGTGCCAGAGTTTTTAGCCCAATGAACGTTATTTTGCTTCAATTTCCTATCAATACGTTCTATTGGTAAAAACCACACGGCACGCGCTATTTTCAACATTTTATGATTGAAATTTCACGTGCCTATGATTTTATCTCATCAATGCTTTCATCACCATACATCATGTATACTAATTATGTCAAGAAGTTTGATTGATAAATAAGGCGGGATTATTAAAACTTTGTACCCGATGCAGTTAATTCACGTAAACACGTCGACCAGGTTTCCAAAAAGCCCTTTATGCTCCGTTATTTTCCCCTCACTGCCTAACACGCACATGTAGTTCTGTTTCATTGCGTCGGCAACAAGGTCTGCTGCAGCGCGGATGTCCTTCTTTCCGGTTTGCAGTATACCCTCCCGCGCCTCCTGAACATCCTTCTGAGAGATATTCTGAAAATACCGGCCTGCGGCGGTTTCACCCTTCATGGATGGGGTGAGTGGCCGATCGAACCTGCTGATGGTACCGATAATATACTTCGTTATCTCCCGCTCTTCGGCGTCGAAGCTACGAATGAAATCGGCGGCCCCATTATACACTTCAAGTGTCTCCCTCAGGTTCGGATCGCGGTATGAACAGAAATACATATTCCCGTCCCGTGAGAAACGGGCAAAACAGCCGTATGCGCCACCCCTAACCCGAACCCGGTTCCAGAGATAATCGAGGCTCGCAATCGTTCTGAGTATCTGGAGGCTGTCGCTGTACCCGTGGCCCAGCTTACGAAAGTTGAAACCCTTTGCCACGTACTGCACGTTGCCCGGGGTCAGAAGCCCTTCGTTTTTCCGTTCTTCCTTGAAAGGGTAACTGTTATAGGAGCATTTTGTATGTTCAAAGTAATCGAGCACCCGTGCAAAGTTCTGCTTGAACAGTCCATAATCCCGTTTATCTGCCGTTACGCTGACGGTGATGTTTTCGGGCATGAATATCAGACCGGCAATCGTTTGGAGCTTATGTAGCACCTCGTCCACTCTATCGTCGAAATTCCGTTCGAGATCGCTTATGAAATGAAAAAAATCGATTCCACCGAGCCGTTCCGCATACATGCCTTTATGCGAGAAGTAGGAAAGCAGTCTGCTCGAGGCAAGTAGATGCCCTTGATCGTATATGCTCATTTCGAAGCGTGACTTTGTTTCCTGTACTATCTCGCGAAGCCGCTTTACTTCGTCATACCTGCTTCTTCCGGTTATCTCACCAACTATATTGCACAGCTCTGGAAGTTTTTTTACAAGCGCTTTTGACTTGACAGTCATCTTGGGAAAGTACTGTGCGTCCTCGTCCTTGTCCCCGTATGTTTCGTTGCTCAGGTAAACGCCGCCGGTATGTATATTGATGTAGTTTGAAAGATCCGAGTAGCTGTACCGATCCGTGCTGATACGTCCGAGCAGACGTGAAAGAAGTGAAAGATACGGCAGGTCCTCGTATCGCACTGCTCTGGAATCGAAGTAGAGGTTCATATACACGATACCAGATGTAAACAGAGGATGAGCGAGTATCGTTACACCCTCCTCCTCTTTCTCTTCCAGAGGTAGACGTTCCGCCTCGGGATCGATATCCTTTAGTGAGAGCAGAGGGATTTTATCGATATACTCCTTTGGGTCCGGAGTCATCTGTCTTTTTTTCAGTTTTTCAGTCTCCTCGGCCAGTTTCTTCAATTCTTCTTCAGACAGGTCCTTTTTGAACTCGCTGAGCTTCTGCTTAACTTCCCGCTCCTTTTCTTCAACAAGACCCTTTTGGGGCAGCACCATAACGAGAGAGCGGTGCGTGTTCTTAAGGAGAAATCGTTCAATAAGACCTTCAAAATAGGGTTCGCTTAATGCCCACTTGACAATCGAAAGACTCTTCTCATATTCCAGATGAACAAAGGGGTCCCCCTCG
>CAZGJW010000175.1:0-5829 GCA_964525675.1 uncultured Spirochaetota bacterium | reverse complement strand
TGCCCTGGAAAGTAAATTTGACATCCGTTCCCTGCCGTTCCACTCGTATGCTGTCAACAAGAAGACTCTTGAACTGTGTCGGGTTAAGGGCGATCCGGAAACGATTTCCGTCAACGGCCATCGATTCATTTCCGTCAAAAACAAGGAGAAACTCACGCACCCTCCCCGATCCGGTTCTTTTATATATTTTCACCGCCCGTAAATTATACTCAAAAATGCCTGGATCTATATATTCCCGCAGGGCTTGCTTTATTTCGTTTCCTGTTTTTGAGAAACTCCAGAAAAATTTTCTGCTGTCCATGCAGTACGGATCCGAAACACTTCGGAGATAGGGAAGATCCTTCTGAAAGATATCACCCGAACGCTCGGTCCTTCCGCCGGAGCATGAATGAAAGAAGGCTTCGATAGGCTCTCCGTGATATAAAATCACTCTGCCAACCGTCTGCAGGACAGCCTGATCGATAGCAGGAGAACTTTCACCATAATCAAACTTCTGATCCATCACAGTATCCTCGACATCGTACGGGCGGTTTTTATTCTGTCGGATACGCCTGTATACGAACGTGCGGGATACCACGGCCTGCGCCTTCAAAGCCTCGATAGGCCAGCTTTCCGGAACCTCTGCAGACAGCACCCCCTTGAGGTACTCATCCAGCGGCACAATAGCCATGAGAAGGTTTTGCTGAATCACAAGATGTCCATAGTGCAGTTTACCATTGACTGAGATCGCATTGGCACTCACCAGCGACACGCTCACCAGCGACACCGGTGTGCTGTACCTGCTGCCGTTTATCGTCACTGAATCACCGTTACAGGTCACTGTGATATTCGCAGGAAGCGGTATCCTGTTTTCGTGGTTTATGAGTGAAAGGTCTTTTGCTTGAACATGGAGTGTCGAGATGTTTTTGGCCACTGCAACGCGGACGTATGCTGTCTCCGGCTTCACCGGTTCAATAGCCTTTTTTTCCTCCGGTATGTACGGTGCTGAACAACCGAAAAGCATACTTAAAATAAAAAGAATCAAGATTTGGGGCAGGCGAAATGTTTTTTGCATACGCATATTTGAGCATTTCAGTTCAGGGGAATCCCCGGATTTTTCGTTACTGCTGCTGAATCCTTCAACAACCTCTTTTAGTAACCGGAAAAAAACGATCATTCCAAATTCTGAAACAGCTCTCCCTCTTCTTTTTTCCTGTAATGGAATCCGAAATGCGTATATGCCAGTCTTGTCGCAACCCTGCCCCTCGGCGTCCGCTTAAGAAATCCGATCTGAATCAGGTAGGGTTCGTATACATCCTCGATCGTCTGGCTATCCTCTCCGATAGAGACTGAAAGCGTATCGAGCCCCACCGGGCCGCCCTCGTATTTGGAGATTACGGTATCGACAAGTTTTTTATCCATTGTATCGAGTCCCAGTTTATCGACCCCCAGCATCTCGAGCCCGCCCATGGCTGTTTTTTCATCGACACATCCGCTTCCTTCCACTTCAGCAACGTCCCGGAGCCTTCGCAGTATCCTGTTCGCCACTCGCGGTGTACCTCTCGAGCGGTGTGAAATAATCCTCGCGCCGTCATCCGTAAGATCAACTCCCATTATACCGGCGGATCGTTTGACTATACTGTAGATATCCTCCACCCTGTAAAAATCGATTCTCTGTATAATACCGAACCTGGCACGAAGCGGCGCGCTCAGAAGGCCGGTGCGGGTTGTCGCTCCGATCAGGGTAAAGGGCTTGAGACGTATTTTGATTGATTTCGCACCGGGCCCCTGCCCGACAATAATGTCAATCGAATAATCCTCGAGAGCGGGGTACAGTATTTCTTCGAGTATGGGCTTGAGCCGGTGTATTTCATCGATAAAGAGAACATCGTGCGCATTGAGTGCGGTGAGTATCGCCGCCAGGTCCCCCTGCCGTTCAATAACCGGAGCAGAAGTGGATTTAAGACCGACACCGAGCTCATTGGCAATAATATTTGCAAGCGTCGTCTTACCGAGACCCGGCGGCCCGTAAAGAAGCACATGATCGAGGTTCTCGTCTCTCTGAACGGCGGCCTTGATGTAAATACTGATCTGTTTCTTGAGGTCATCCTGCCCGATAAAATCACGGAGTATTCGAGGACGAAGAGATGTTTCCTCCCGGTCAACCGGCGTTCTGTTCGGCGTTGTAATCCGTTCGTCCAGATCCATTTAAAAATCCCTGTACCTACAGCGTATCACGAATATCACTACAGCGATACTTACCGATTATCTGCTAATAAATGCAGTTTTTTGACACAAAAGTCGTATTTACCGCTGATAAACGCATCTTAATCACTCTTGAGATGAAAAATATCGCTTTGTACTAGCCCGAGAGATACCTGAGCGATGCCTCAATGATCTCTGCAGTATCAGTCAGCCCTTTTCTTGATGAAAGCACATGTTCGAGCGCACTGTTTGCTTCGGCACGGCTGAATCCCAGTGACTCCAGTGCAACAACTGTTTCTGTGTAATCCGACGGCATATCTGCCGTTTGTTCACCAAAGGATTTCTTCAATTTTTCCCGAAGCTCAAAAATAATCTGCCTGGCCTTTTTTTCACCGATACCTGACAGGGAACGAAGAAATGCATCATCTCCAGCAATAACGGCCCGCACAATCTGTGCAGTCGAGCTCATACCTATGATTTTCAGCGCTTGCTTCGGGCCGATTCCAACAACGGTTATAAGCATGTTGAACAGCCTGTGTTCGTCCCTGTTCAAAAACCCGTACAGACTGAGTACATCCTCCCGGTGAATGAGCCTCGTATACAGTTTGATTGCATGCTCGCCACGATTGAGAATTTCCTTAAGCTTTGTCAGGGTTCCCGCCGAGCAGTGAACAAGATAACCTACACCTCCAATATCGACTATACATGTATCTTCATTAACCTCTGCAAGTGTGCCGTTCAGATATCCAATCATGTTCGGAGATTCCAGTATGTATGCAGTTGAATTCTTGTAAACGTGCAGAAACTCGAATTGTCTTTAGAGTACTGAAAAGTGGCGACTTCGCAGCCGAGTATCTAAAAACAACTTATTTGAAATTACTTAGAAGGTGAAAAAAGGGCAATCATTATTTTCGGGACGGGTTTTTTTACTCCGCACACCTCTGTTAGAAATGATTGTCATAGCAGATGGCAACATCACCACGGCTGGTGGGTTCAGGGAGTACAGATACCGCTATAAAAAAAGATTTTTATAGCAGATAGCAACGGCAAGCGCATCAGATGCGTGATGAGGTTTTGGCGGACTATCAAGGTTGAGAATATTCTGTATCATAAGACCGACCTGTCCCTTTTTTGCACGGCCGATCCCTACTATGGCCGACTTTACCTTGAGGGGTGTAAACTTTTGCACTTTCAGATTGAAATTAGCTGCTGCGAGCGTAATAACGCCGATTGCTTCACTTACATCCACAAGGGCTTTGAGGTTTTTACTGTGAAAGAGACTTTCTATTGCGACTACATTGGGATTATGACGTTTGATGACTTCTACTATTCGTTCATAGATGTATTGCAGCCGTTTCGGATGCTCTTCTCCGGGAGTTGTCGAGATAAGACCGTAATCGAGAAGTTCTGCATCATCTCTTCTCGCGATTTTAATAATCCCGTATCCGGTTGCAGCTATTCCGGGGTCGACACCCATAATAATCAATGAAGAGCCTTCCAGCTTTTTTAGATTACTGCGCGATATTCTGCATCACATCATCCGGAATATCGAAATTAGCGGCGACATTCTGCACATCATCCACATCATCGAGCTTTTCCATGAGGTGCAGTATCCTGCCAGCGGATTTTTCATCGAGTTTAACCGTTGTGCTCGGCAACCGTATTATATCACTCATCACAAGCTCGATACCTCTTTCACTGAAAGAGTTTCTGACCGCTTCAAAATCCTCAGGCTGGGTGGTAACCTCCCAGAAATCCCCATCCTGCCTCACATCTTCAGCGCCGGCTTCAAGAGCAATCTCCATCACGGTATTTTCTTCCGCTTTATCTGTAGAGATAGTCATAACCCCTTTTTTTTCGAAAATCCACGACACACACCCGTTTTCACCGAGATTTCCGCCGCTTTTCGTGAGGATATTTCGTATTTCAGCGGTTGTCCTGTTACGGTTATCCGTCAATGTATCGATCATTACGGCCACACCGTTCGGGCCGTATCCCTCATAGGTGATTTCCTCGAAAGATACTCCCTCGAGCTCCCCTGTTCCCTTTTTAATTGCCTTTTCAATGTTATCCTTCGGCATATTTGCTTCTTTCGCCTTTACAATGACCGTCCTCAAACGAGGGTTTGCATCGGGATCTCCACCGCCCTGCCGCGCAGCAACGGTGATTTCCCGTATGATCTTTGTAAAAAGCTTCCCTCTTTTTGCGTCAACCGCACCCTTTTTATGTTTGATCGAATGCCACTTACTATGACCTGACATAGACCCTCCAGGAGTCCTTCTAAGTAAATTCGAACAAGTTACGTTTTGATACCCAGTCCTGCCAAGGATCAGCCGCGAAGCGGCTTAAACCGCTTTTATATTTTCCACAAATTAAAATAACATCTAATATGAGAAGTTGCAAGATATGGTTTTATTCATTAGAATACCGGCGGAATACCGGAGAAAGCTGATATTTGTACCAATATCTCCGATATCTCCGAAATTTTATGCTCTCCTGCTTGTTGATACAGACCGACCGGTCATCCTGTCTGTGATATCAAGAATATCCTTGATATCAAGGATATCCTTGATATTTACAATATCTACGATACCTTTGATATCTTTAACCGGTATATCTTCCTGAGCTCGAAAAAAAATAACGCTGCCTCCTCACCCCTGTAATCCCTGAAGGTCCATTCCCATGGATTATACCTCCCCCCCCTGTACCGAAGCGTCACTTCCGCATAAATGCCGTCTTTTATATAGATACGGTGCTGGTTGTTCTTGGTGGTCGCAAGAACCACTTTGCCCTCGTTGAGATACCCGGGGTCGATGTTCAAAGACCTTTTGCCTTCCTGTGAGCTGTACTGCAGCTCGATACTATTGCTCAACAATTTCATACCGGCAATTTCATCCATATCGATGAGGTGATTGAAGGCGACCCACCTTCTCGCCAGTTCCGGTCCCATTTCCCGGCTGTAATAATCGGTTTCTGTAAACCTGAATAGCGTAGATTTCAGTAGTATTTTTCCGAAATCTTTTTCGAGACGGGCGGAAATATCATCCTCATCCATTCCGGTCCTGTAAAGGATTCCTGAAAAAAGAATCGCCTTCGGCGGTAGCAGCACCTGGCCCATGACATTTTTCCATGTTTCTATTAATGCTACAGTATAACTTTACCACTTTACTACACTTTTGGCCCCATTATTCGGACGTTTTATACCGTCGGTTCAAGCGCTCACCATACTACTGTATCAGGTGAGGGGAAATACGTGCAGTTGATCATACAATGGCCCACCTGTTGTAAGTATGGATCTGTATAAAACAACCTCCTTGACACCAGAAACCCCGAAATTACTGCCGCCCAACGAATCGAGGGCCTGTACAAGACCACCCGTATCCCTCCCCCTCACTCTGCCGATCGTAATATGGGGGGTAAATTTTTTAGACGCTTCATGTTCAACGTGAGCACCCGACTCAATGAGACCCCTGCTGAATGAGTCGTACATTTGCTTCAACTCATCGGTATTATTTTTCACTCCCACCCACAACACCCTCGGCGCAGTGATACGAGGAAATGCTGAAACCCCTTCAACGGAAATCGAAAATGGATTGACAGTAGCGATCGATGCCTGCATAACCTGTTTGATCAACTCCAGTTCAT